>JAJBWD010000171.1:0-3839 GCA_032907345.1 Bacillota bacterium
AGGATTAAACCATTTAGCATCTTGATTCTTAAAAGGCATAGCTAAAATTTGCTTAATATTTATATATTTTAATTGTATTGGTGGATTTAATTTTATATCTTCTACTATATCAAAAGCCATTTGATCTATTCCTAAAGCTCCTCCAGTTATAAATGTAACTTCTTTTTCTTCTTTACAATTCATTAGATTTACAATAGTAAATTTTAATTTTTTCATTATTAATTCATTTTTAGGTGAATGCCAATCATATCCACCCATACTTTTATTATTTGGTCTGTGTCCACTAAAAGCGATAGTTAACATAATAATTACACTCCTCTTTTTAAATTTATTAATAAATCAATCATTTTATTAAATATTTTGCAATTCTTGATATTTTGTAGGAACAAATTTAGGTTTTATATCTAAATCATTACTTGATTTTTTACATTTATCACATTTCATATCAGGAACTACATTATCATGGAAATTTCTATCATCATAACCTGATTTTTTTACTTCATTCCCACAATTTTCACATTTATAAATTGCTGTAAAATCTCTTCTATATTGATTCAATATTTTTAATATATACATTTATATATTCTCCTTTAAATTATCTTTATTAATATTATTGTACCACACTTTAAATACATTATCATCTAATTTATTAATTTTGTTAAAAGAATTAATTTATTGTACCTCTATTAATCCATTCTTGATATTCTTCTTTACATTCCTCCCAACTTTTTAAATTTTTTAAACGTTCAGAATGCTCTTTAATCTCTGTCATCCTACTATTTAAATCATCTGATTCTTTTTTGATTTCTTCCTGAGAATATCCATTATAAGTCAACTCCCACATAATACCGACCAAGATTGTTAAATTGTCTAATTTTTTAAATGATTCTTCGTCAATTTCTTTAGCCAGCCAGTCTTCCCATCGGTCAAACTCTAAGCCCCATCTTATAATTTTACCTTTTTCATTCGGGCCAATACCATCACAGGAAAGGTACTCTTTATCGTTGTCTTTATCAAGAAAATTATCTTTTTGAAATTCAACTCTGATTTTTAAATTTTGTTTTTCTGTAGCTGGTTTTAATGTTTTTAATTCATCCAATGCCGAAAGATATGCATCATCAGATACATCATCATAATTCTTATGTAATGCTTTAAGAATGTTTTGATTCGAATATTTGTGTAGTAACTCATAAAATCTCATATATAATATCTCCTTTATTAATTTTATTTTATATAAAAATACTTAGTCTATTTCTATTGGTTCAACTTTTTCATAACATTCTTCACAGTAGTAATTATATTTGTTGTAATCTACCCATACATTGCCGCATTTACATTTAAAGATATATTTTTTTATTTTAGGTAGTTTTTTACCACAAAAAGGACAGTATATTATTGGTATATCATTAGTATCATCACAGCCTCTTGTAAAACCTTTTTCTGTAAAATTTGGTATACAATCATAAGTTGAGTTTTCTTGATATTTCTTCAATCCTGCACATAAATGACCTCTTACTTTTTTATCAGACATAATTATCTTCCTCCCTCACATATTTTACTCATTCCAATATTATATTTGTGTTTTTTCTTCTTTATTATTATATACATAAATTACATAATGAACTTGTTCTATTCTTTCTAATTCCTTTTTCATAATGTATATGCACCCTTCTAAATTTATATATAATCTAAATTAGTCGCTTGTAATAATTTTTGTAATGAAGATAATTTATGATTTAAAAATTGTCGACCTGATTTATTTCCTATGTTTTTATGAGAAATAGGTTTTGTATCTTTTAAATATATTCTATATTTTCTAGGAGATTTAACATCAGTTATATCTTCATATTTAAAATTAATATTAGTAAAATCAATAGCCTCTATTCTGTCTATTTTAGCATAATGCTCAATATATTGTAGAGGCATACTCCTATATAGTGCTAAATATTTAACTTGTCCATTAGTGATTTTATCTATTAAATCATCTGATAAGCTAACAGCACTCCAACGAGGTTGTATAGATTTACCTCTAATTTTTATTTGTGCTAAAAATCTTTCTTCGTATCTATGAGCTTTTGGCTTTGCAGAAAAAATAATTAAATCATTTAACATATATAATTCCCCTTTGACAATTAGAATAATAATTATTGATATTTTTTTATATATTGCTTTAATTGTTTTATTTGACTCTCAGCTTCTTTTCTTATCTTTTGATCATCAGAATATAGATCTTCACTATACACTGTACCACCTTCACTATATAATGATAACACATATTTTGCTTCATCAACAATTTCTTTTTGTGTATATTGTTCTATTGGTTTATTGTCATCTTGAGATATACTTTCTAAATCATATTGTAATTCACTTATATTGATAGCATCTTTAATATAATTTTTCATAAAAAATCACTCCTATATATTTATTAATATTATAATAACATGATAGGAATGATTTGTCAATAATTTATTTATTTTGTTTTTATTAATTATATTATAAATAAACTTTTAAATATTTCTTCCAATACTTTAACCACAATTGAATTCCCTGCTTGCTTATAAAGAGAAGTATTTGATATACCAATAGCAATACATTTATCTATATCTTCATCATCAAAACTCATTAGTCTCCAGCATTCTCTCGGAGTTAATTTTCGTATCCTATATCCTATCTGATATAAATAACTAAATCCTCCAGTATTACCTACGGGTTGAGCCATTAAACACATAGCAGTTTTATCGGAAGAATAGACTCTATTACCTTGCCTATATTGTTTACCAAAGTTTATTTCTCCTATACCACCTACTAATTCTGGTTTAGGAGTCTTATCATCTATATTTTCTATAACTTTGGGTTGGCGTGATCCACCTTCCATAGTTGTTAAAGCAGGACTTATTCCATTTGGATTATATACTCTTCTGATATTGTCTTTTCCTTTTATTTCTAATTTACCTATTACATCTATATTATTAGATTCTAAAACAGTATTTCTATTTTGATTATTGCTTTGTCTTTTATTTATTCTATCAGGTGTTAAGCAAGGATTTATACCTATATCATTTGTCATTAATTGTTCCAGTAGTTTATTAGTTTTATCTTGAGATATATAATATTTTTCATCAACTTCTTTTTCTAATATATCTTTTAGTCTAGTACCATTATCAAATCCATTGGGAAATGTATATCCATATTTATCTATATCCTTTCTAATACAAATAACATAAATTCTTTCTCTGTTTTGTGGTATTCCATAATCTTTAGCATTTAAACATCGAGGTTTACCTTTATTATTTTTAGGATAATAACAATTATATCCTATTGATTCAATCTCATTAATTATATTATAAAAATCATTAATGAATTTTTTAGATATTAATCCTTTAACATTCTCAATTAATATGTATTTTGGTTTCTTAGTTCTTATAATATCTATACCATATATGTATTGTCCAGTTCTAGTAATATTGCCATCTTTATCTTTCATGCCTGTTTGTTTACCTGCAACAGATACACTTTGACAGCTAAAAGTAAAATTAAATAAATCAAAATTAGGTAAATCGTCAGGTTTTATTAAACTTATATCACCATAATTATTAGTATTAATACAAGCTTGAAATAACTTCTGAATTTTATTCTTTTTT
The DNA here is from genome assembly GCA_032907345.1 of Bacillota bacterium. Classification (GTDB taxonomy): domain Bacteria; phylum Bacillota; class Clostridia; order Clostridiales; family Clostridiaceae; genus JAJBWD01. Next base: position 3,642 of record JAJBWD010000171.1, read on the forward strand.
AATCTAGGTATTCTACTTTTCTTCTTTTTAAAATCATACCCTATATTACGATTTATTAAATATTGTCTCATTTGTTCAATAGAGTAATCTGGATATGATTTGTTTATTGTATTATGTATTGCATCATAAGATAAAATAGCATCTATGTCTATTTCACTAATGCCTGTTAATTCTACTGGTATATCAATATTTTTTAAT
>JAJBWD010000172.1:0-12088 GCA_032907345.1 Bacillota bacterium
GCTTGGTTCAGGTGAGGGATATGAAAAATATATAGATAAAAATACCATATTAATAGAAGGAAAAGGCAAGACGGTAACTCCGGGCCTTGTAGATCCTCACACCCATGTTGTATATGGAGGAAGCAGGGAAAATGAACTGCCTCTTAAATTAAACAAGGTAAGCTATATAGATATATTAAAAGCAGGAGGAGGAATCCTGTCTACAGTTGAAAACACAAGAAATATGGCAGCTGCTGATTTATTTGATGAGAGTAAAAAAAGGCTGGATACCATGCTGCTTCACGGCACTACTACAATAGAGAGTAAATCCGGCTATGGGCTTAATTTTAAGGATGAAGTAAAGATTCTTGAAGTTAACAGGATGCTTGGCAGCAGACACCCTATTGATGTAGTATCAACTTACCTGGGAGCTCATGCAGTGCCGCCTGAGTTTAAAGATGACAGGGAAGGGTATATTGATTTAATGATAAATAAGGTTATTCCCTATGTGGCAGAAAATAGATTAGCAGAATTTATTGACTGCTTCCTGGAAGAAGGAGTATTTAATCTGGATGAAGCAGAAAGGATACTGAAAAGAGGCAGAGACTTAGGCCTTAAGCTTAAGGTTCATGCAGATGAAATAGTATCAGTTAAAGGAGCAGAGCTTTCCGGAAAGCTGAAAGCCACTTCTGCTGAGCACCTGGTTGCCATATCAGATATTGGTATTAGGGAAATGGCAGAAAATAACGTTACAGCGGTTCTTCTTCCATCCACTTCATTTTATCTGATGCTCAATAAATTTGCCCCGGGGAGAAAGATGATAGATGAAAACCTGGCAGTAGCTCTGGCTACAGACTGCAATCCGGGTACATCACCTACTGAAAACCTGCAGAATGTTATGACCTATGCCTGCTTTGGAATGGGTATTCTTCCTGAGGAAATAATTAATGCAGTTACAATAAATGCGGCATATGCCATAGGAAGAGGAGACAGCATTGGAAGCATTGAAAAAGGTAAAAAAGCTGACCTGGTAATTTTTAATTCTAAAAATTTAAATTATCTTATTTACCATTTTGGAGTTAATGCAGTGGATAAGGTAATAAAAAATGGTAAAATAACTGTAGAAAACGGTGAAATAAAGGAGGAAGCTTATGCTTAAAAATCTTATTCTTAAAGACTTTGTTGATGAACTTAGCTCAAAATCACCTGCTCCGGGAGGGGGAAGTGTTGCATCCCTTTCAGCGTCCCTTGCAAGCAGCCTTACAGTAATGGTCTATAATTTGACTATTGGGAAAAAATCCTATGATTTATTAGATGAAAATATTAAAAAAGATATGGAAACTGGTTTGACTACAGAAAATGGGAATAAATTCGAATTTCTGGACTATATTGATAAGGATGCAGATGCATTTTTAAGCCTTATGTCAGCATTCCGCCTTCCTAAATCCAGTGAAGAGGAAAAAAAGCTCAGGCAGGAAAAGATAGCAGAAAAAACTAAAGGGGCTTTGGAGGTACCGCTTAAATTAGCAGAAAAGGCCTTTGATGTTTATGATAATGTACTTTTGGCTTCTAAATATGGAAATGTTAATGCTGTTTCTGATGCAGGAGTTGCAGCTCTTATGCTGCAGGCTGCCATTGAAGGAGCAATTCTTAATGTAAAAATAAATTTAGCTTCTATTAAAGATGATAAATATAAAAAGGACATAATGGAAAAATGTGATTTTATCATTTTAGAAGGTATAAAAAAGAAGGAAGAAATACTAAAGGAAGTAAATAAAAAAATAGAATAAAGAGGTTAATTATGGGGGATAAAAAAATTAAAAAGGCAGTAAGCTTAGAAACATTTCTATTCTTAATAATTTTTATCTTATTTTTTACTTTTATGGGAAGCAGAATGGGTACTGTAAATATGTTTAATACACTTATGAAAACTGCCCATATGCTTCTTTTGAATACTGTATTTTTTATTATGGCTTTAGCTGTCATAGCAGGGGCCATAGGAGCACTCCTTTCAGAATTTGGAGTTATAGCTCTTATTAATAAAATCCTTTCCCCTCTTATCAAACCCATTTATGATTTGCCCGGAGCTTCAGTGGTTGGGATTGTCACCACTTATCTTTCCGATAATCCTGCCATACTTACTTTAGCAAATGACTCCGGCTTTAGGAAATACTTTAAGAAATATCAGATTCCTGCCCTTACTAATTTAGGGACAGCTTATGGTATGGGTCTTATAGTAACTACATTCATGATGGCTCAAAAGTCACCCATAGGGGAAAACTTTATAAAGGCTGCATTAATAGGAAATTTAGGAGCAATTATAGGAAGTATAGTCAGCGTCAGGATAATGCTGATATATACTAAGAAAAGATTTGGAACCTTTGATATGGCAGAAAGCGATGATAAATCCTCAATAGATATTATGAACTATAGAGAAGTAAGAGAAGGAAATGCAGGAAGACGTACTTTGGAAGCTCTTCTAGAGGGAGGAAAAGCTGGAGTGGACTTAGGGATGTCCATTATCCCGGGAGTTCTTATAATATGCACGCTAGTTCTTATGCTTACAAACGGACCTTCAGGCAGTGGCTACACCGGTGCAGCTTATGAGGGAGTTCCTTTACTTCCGTATATAGGTGAAAAGCTTTCCTTTATAATAAGGCCATTATTTGGATTTAAAAATCCTCAGGCTATAGCATTTCCAATAACATCTCTGGGAGCAGTTGGAGCTGCCATAAGCCTGGTACCCACATTGCTTAAGAATAATTTAATAGGCGGAAATGAAATAGCCGTTTTTACCTCCATGGGTATGTGCTGGAGCGGATATCTGAGCACTCATGTGGCAATGATGGACTCATTAAACTGCCGGGATCTTACTGGAAAGGCAATTTTCAGCCACACCATTGGAGGCCTTGCAGCAGGCATAGCAGCTCATTTCATTTATATGATATTTTAATGTTATAGTTTTAGATTTCGCTGAGAGATTTAAAACTATAACCTTTTTCTTTCCATTTTTTTATTACCTGATCCAGTATTTCTGCATTAGTATTTGATACTGCATGAAATAGATATATACCGCCGGGATGGGTTCTGTCCATGATTTTTTTCATGGCATATTCTTTAGATGGCTGTTTTTTTATATCCCAGTCTGCATAGGCAAAACTCCAGAACACAGTTTTATATCCTAATTTACTTGTTAAATATAATGAATACTCGCTGTATTTTCCCATAGGAGGCCTGAAAAATTTAGGCATAGGCTTACCGGTCAGCTTATAGAATTCATCTTCACACAGGGTAAGCTCCTTATTAAATTTATCCGTATCATATATTTTTGCCATAGAGGGATGATGAGCAGAGTGATTGCATACCAGATGGCCTTCACTTACCATGCGCAAAATCAAATCACTGCTGGTCTTAATATAGGGCGCTGTTACAAAAAATGATGCTTTTACATTGTTTTCCTTTAAAATATCAAGGATTTTGCTGGTATTGCCATTTTCATAACCCTCATCAAAAGTGAGATAAATATATTTCTTACTTGTATCGCCAAGGTAAAAACCATCATATTTATTTATTATATCCAGCACTTCTTTAGGCTCTGTTGAAGGGGTTTCATCGGTTCTTATCTGATAAAACCAGTTTCTTTCCTGTTTAGATAAACTTTCCGTATCAGTGTGATGAGATTTATTTGTGCTGTTAACCTCCACTGCATTTTGTTTGTCTATTGAATCGGAACAGGATAATAACAGTATTGGAATTAAGAAAATTACCAATAATTTTTTCATAATTGGGCCTCCGTATGCTATACTGGAATTGAGAATAAAGGGGGATATTATGTTTGAGTATTTAGCAAATGATGTAAATGATTTATTTGATATTTTAAATGAACCTATTGATAGTATGTTCAAAATTACGGCAATTATTAATTTTAAAAATAAATATAAAATAAAAAAAAATGTGAAGATAGGTGAATTCTGCACTGAACATATGGAAAATAAGGAAAGAGGAGCAGTTTTTACACCTTTGGAAATTGCAGATTACCTGATTATAAATTCTATTAAAGCTTCTGACATAATTAAAAATCCATATATTAAAATTCTTGATCCCAGCTGCGGCAGCGGAAATATATTAATCCCTTTATTTCTATATTTAAAGGATATTTATAAAAAAAATATTCAGGCTATTAACAGCTCTAACAATTTGGAGTTAAGGCTTCAGGACATAGAGAGGCATATAATTGACAACAATATTTTTGGCTTTGATTTAGATGAATTTTCACTGAAAATACTAAAAACAGATCTTTTTTACTTTTCCTCTTATATAAATGAAAAAAACATAAGACAAAAAGATTATTTATTATCAGAAGAAGATGAAAAATTTCATATGATAATCGGAAATCCTCCCTACATAGGACATAAGACTGTATCATCCCAGTATTCCGGGATACTAAAGAAAAAATATGCTATTTATAAGGATAAGGGAGATGTTTCTTACTGCTTTTTCGAAAAAGCACTGCAGGATCTTACAAGCGGCGGAACACTTACCTATATTACTTCCAGATATTTTATGGAAGCGCCCAGCGGAGAAATACTCAGAAGGCTGATCAAAGATCAGTTTTCCATAGAAAAAATTGTTGATTTTTATGGATTCAGACCTTTTAAGGGAAAAGGAATTGACACTGCAATTTTGTTTTTGAAAAAATCCATGGAGCAGCAGGACACTGTCAATATAATAAGGCCAAGAAATTATCAGAAGGCAGACTTCCTTAAGGGGCTGATTTTAAACGATGAAAATACTGTAAATAAATATGATGTAAGCATGGATTCACTTCAGGTTAACGGCTGGAGCCTTATAGAACCGAAAAAAAAGAAAATAATAGATAAAATATACGAAAATACATTTATAACCCTGAGTAATATATCCAGATGCCATCAGGGAGTCATAACCGGGCTTGATAAGGCATTTGTAATTAATTCAAAGGAGGGCATGGAAAACAAAATTGAAAGCAGTTTAATAAAGCGCTGGATAAAAAGCTCTCAAATAAGTAAATGTAATATAGATTATAAAAACATGAATTTGATATATACCAGCGGGATAAGGGGGGCAGATTATCCTAATGCAATAAAATATCTGAAACCCTATAAGGAGATACTTGAAAGAAGGAGGGAGTGCAGAAACGGTGTCAGAGCATGGTACGAGCTTCAGTGGGGCAGGGAAGAAAAAAATTTCACCGGAGAAAAAATAGTCTTTCCATATAAAGCCAGCTCTAATAGATTTGCCATTGATAAGGGAAGCTTTCATAGTGCTGATATTTACGGTATAAAGCTGAAGGAAAATGTTCCTTTTACATATAAATACCTGATTTCTATTTTAAACTCAAAAACTTATGAATTTTATTTTAAAACCTTTGCTAAAAAATTAGGAGGGGACATGTATGATTACTATCCTAATAATTTAATGAAGCTTTCAATTCCCACAATGCCTGCTGATGAAGTTGGTGATGATTTATTTTTATATAAATATTTCGGGTTCACGGAAGGTGAGATAAATATTATCGAAAACATGAATATTTAAATATTATATGGGAATAATTTTAATGATATTTTATAAAATAAGAGGATTTTTGATTTTCGTATAGAATAATATAGTATAATATACAAAATATGTAAATATGGCAGGTGGGGTTATGTTTATCAATTTTAAAGTTAATCAGGATAAGCTTATCGTTTTTTTAGAAGGAGAGCTTGATCATCACAGCGCAGAGCAGGTTCGGACTAAAATTGATAATAAGATTCAGGATAATAAGGAGAAAAATATTATCCTTGATTTTTCAAAGGTAAGCTTTATGGATAGTTCAGGCATTGGTGTGGTTATTGGAAGGTATAAGATGATTACATCAAAAGGCGGTAAGCTTTGCGTAGTAAATCCAGCTTCAAATGTGAACAAGATATTTGAATTATCAGGGCTTTTCAAGATAATAAACAGATATAAAAGCATCAGCGAAGCAATTAATAATTTGTAATTTCGGGGGGATTAAAGTGTTCGATAATTATATGAAAATTGAGTTTAAAGGCATATCACAAAATGAAAGCTTTGCAAGAGTTGCTGTTGCCTCCTTTGTATCCTTGCTGGATCCTACTATAGAAGAAATAACTGATGTTAAGACAGCGGTTTCTGAAGCTGTTACTAACTCAATAATCCATGGCTATGAAAACAAGGGAGGATTAGTTAAGGTAGAAGGATATATAACCGGCAGTGAAATTATGGTTATCGTATCCGATGAAGGAGTTGGGATAGAAGATATCGAAAAAGCCAGAGAACCCTTATATACCTCAAGACCGGATTTAGAAAGGTCTGGTATGGGGTTTACTGTTATGGAGTCTTTTATGGATCAGGTAATTGTAGAGTCCGAATTAGGAGCAGGGACAAAGGTAACCATGAAGAAAATCATTAAACATTAGCAGGGTGAAGATATGGACGAAGAAATGTTTAAAAAGGGAAATTTCAACTATAGTGATAATGTTGAACTGCTTACTAAAGCAAAGGCCGGTGATAATGAAGCTTTAAACAGATTAATTGAAATAAATCTGCCGCTGGTTTCATCTATCAGCAAAAGATTTTTAAACAGAGGATATGAATACGAGGATATATTTCAGATAGGATCCATGGGACTTATTAAAGCTGTTCATAATTTTGACAGCAGTTTTAATGTTAAATTTTCCACTTATGCTGTGCCTATGATTATGGGAGAGATCAAAAGATTCTTAAGAGATGACGGTATAATTAAAGTAAGCAGAAGCGTGAAATGTTCCGCTAAAAAAATTCATTACGTCAAAGAGGAACTGTCAAAATTATTAGGCCGGGATCCTACAATCAGCGAAATAGCTGAAAATACCGGAATACCGGAAGAAGATATTGTGATGGCAACAGAATCCACCAACAATTTATCATATTTATATGATGTAATTCATCAGGATGATGGAAATCCGGTGCTTCTTATAGATAAAATCAGTGAAACAGGAGAAGAGGATAAGAATGTCATTGACAATATTATTCTAAAAGAAGCACTAAAGGATCTGGATCCTAAATCAAGACAGGTTATAGTTCTCAGATACTTTAAGGACCAAACTCAGATTCAGGTAGCAAATAAATTGGGAATAAGTCAGGTTCAGGTATCAAGAATAGAAAAAAAAGTTTTAAAAATAATGAAAGAAAGACTTTCCGGATAAGTCTTTTTTTTATTGGGACTGCATAATTACCTTTGACTGATTCATCTTGAAAATAACGAATGTTCAACGTTTTTTAAAGATGAAATATAATCAAATATTGTGCAGTTTTTTTTATGTAAAAAATTCATCATTGCTAAATTCCTGTTTAAAAAAAATAAATTTGCAGATAATATTATAAAATAAAGACTTAGGAAGTGATAGCTTGGAAAATAATGAGGAAAATATAAAACAGGAATTCAATAATATTGTGGAAAAAACTAAGCCAAAGCCAAAAATATTCAAAAATTGTTTATTCGCATTTGTTGTAGGCGGAGCTATATGTGATGTGGGTCAGCTTTTTCAAAATCTATTTACAATGATTAATGTGCCTGCGGAAGATGTTAGCACTTATGTAGCTATTGTTATGGTATTTATAGGAGCTTTTTTAACCGGGGTGGGAATATATGATAAGATTGCTGCCTTTGCCGGAGCAGGTTCAGTAGTACCTATAACGGGATTTGCAAATTCCATCGTATCCCCCGCAATGGAATATAAAAAAGAAGGATTTGTATTTGGTGTGGGAGCAAAAATGTTTACCATTGCAGGCCCTGTTCTGGTTTATGGAATAAGCTCTTCATTTGTTGTGGGTATTATTTACTATTTTATTAACAGGTGGTGATATTTTGAATAAAAAACTGGGTAAGTATACTATAGTTCTGAATTCAAAACCAAAGATTATATCTACTTACAGCATTGTAGGACCCAAAGAAGGGGAGGGGCCTCTTAAGGATTATTTTGATTTAATAATTAAGGATGATTTAAATGGAAAAGATACATATGAAAAAGCTGAAAGCAGTTTTGTATATAAGGCAATAGATGAGTGTATTAAAAAGGCAGGCAAAGTTATAGGAGATATAGATTATCTTATTGCAGGTGACTTATTGAATCAGATATCCTCTTCAAATTTTGCTGCCAGGGATTTAGATGTTCCTTTTTTTGGAGTATATGGAGCCTGTTCTACCATGACGGAGTCCCTTGCTTTAGCATCTATGCTCATAGACGGAGGCTTTGCAGATTATACGGTTGCTGCTACCTCTTCACATTTTTCCTCTGCTGAGAGACAGTTCAGGTTTCCTCTGGAATATGGTTCTCAAAGGGGACCCACTACTCAGTGGACTGTTACCGGGGCTGCTGCATTTTTGCTCAGCAATCAGGGAAACTTCCCATATGTAACAAGTATAACTATAGGAAAAGTTAAGGACTATGGCGCTTTGGATCCAAACAACATGGGAGCTGCCATGGTTCCTGCAGCAGTAGATACCATTAAAAATCATTTTCAGGATATGGGCAGACAGCCAAAAGATTATGATCTTATTGCTACCGGTGATCTGGGTAAGGTAGGAAGAGAAATGACAGAGACTCTTCTTAAAATATATGGTTATGATGTTAAAGGTATATATATTGACTGCGGTGAGGAGATATTTGATGAAGAATCTCAAAAGACCTGTTCAGGAGGAAGCGGCTGCGGCTGCTCTGCAGTAGTTGACAGCGGATACATATATAAAAATATGATGAATGGGAAATTTAAAAGAGTTCTTCTAATATCAACTGGAGCCCTGATGAGTACTATTTCATCTTTTCAGGGAGAGTCCATACCGGGAATAGCACATGCAGTTGAGGTAGAATTTGGAGGTGTATAATGGATTATTTGTGGGCCTTTATAGTAGGCGGTATAATATGCGTAATAGCTCAGCTTCTTATGGATTTAACTAAGCTGACACCGGCCAGGATATTAGTCAGCTTTGTAACACTGGGAGTTATCCTGGGTGCACTTAATATATATGGATATCTGGTTAAAATAGGGAAGGCTGGTGCCACAGTACCTCTTCCCGGATTTGGATATGCCTTAGCTAAGGCCACTATTAAAGAAGTTAATGAAAAGGGAATTATAGGAGCCTTCACCGGCGGCATAAAAGGAGCTGCAGGAGGAATATCAGGAGCTATTATATTCGGATATCTGATGGCACTTATATTTAATCCAAAAACAAAGAAATAGGAAGGGTTACCTTCCTATTTCATATTATAATTTTATTTTACCGAAATTTTACATGTTGCTGTATATCCGCCATCTTCTGTTGTAACAGTTATTGTTGCATTACCAGGCGTTAGGACGGTTACATTACCTGCAGTATCAACTGTTGCTACAGATGGATTGTCGCTTATCCATGTAACATTCTGATTTGATGCATCCTGCGGGCTTATTATTGCTGTAAGACTTAAAGGATTCCCGACTTTTAATTTTACATCAGTTTCATTTAAGCTAACCCCCGTTACTGTTACTGCTGCCGGCACTGTGGCCTTTGTATCGTCATATGCTGTAGGAACTACATATTTTTGATCTGCTAAAGTAACCTTTGGTATATAGCTTCTTGTTATAAATACCTTATCTATTACCTTGTCAATAGGTGTAAATTCAGTAGCTAATTTATTATTATCCTTATTTATCTTTACGCTTACATGTATGTCACATAAGGAGGTAGGCTGAGTTCCTTGTATGAATAACTCGCTGTAAACTCTGCTGCCTCTTGGATCATTCTTGCAATTATCTGTTGGCAGTTTTCCGGAATCCTTACATATTGCAACTCTGACTAATCCTGAAGGCTGTTTAATATCCTTTATTGTTTGTCCTTTACTGGCTTCCTTCATTATAGCTGCCCATAAACGTGCAGCAGTGGAACTGTGTATTCCACTCAGCGCAGCAGGTTTATCATTACCGATCCAGACTGCACCTGAAAGATAAGGTGATAATCCGCAGAACCATAAGTTTTTCTGATCGGAGGATGTACCTGTTTTACCGCCTATGGGCATCCCTCCAATGGAAATTCCGTATGCAGTTCCTCCCGGTACTTTTACAGGTCCATGAAGAAGATCCCACATAATATATGCAGCCTGAGGGGATATTACCTGATGGGAATCCTGAGTGGGTCCTTCAAGCAGTGTTTTTCCGCTCATATCCACAACTTTTGTATATAATCTTGAAGCAGTGTACATACCATTATTTCCGAAAACTCCATAAGCTGCTGCCATGGTTATTGCATTTGTACCATTAGGAAGTTCTCCTAATGCTGAAGCTGCTATGCCAACTATCTGATCACTTGGCAGTCCATATTTTTCTGCATAAGCTTTTGAGGTAGAAACACCTACTAAGTCTGCAAATTTAACTGCGGGCAGATTGTGGGAAAATGCCAAAGCATATCTCATGGGTTCGTACCCGGTATAGCGGTTATCATCGTTTTTAGGATTGTATAATCCTCCGTTTCCATAAAGCTTTTGCAGCTCAGGAGAAAGAGGTGAATTTTCCATAACAGTCCCTGCAGTTGCCTTTTTAGTATCTATGGCAGGACTGTATACAGTAAGAGGCTTAATAGAGGAGCCTACAGGTTTATTATATACTGATGAACCGTTGTAAGCTGCCCTGTTATAGGATTTTGGAGGCTGGTCTCCTCTGCCTCCTATTATGCATTTAACTTCACCTGTATGATAATCCATTATAACAGCAGCACTTTGAGGCTGAATAATTCCATTAGTATCCGGGGTGCCTTTTTTGCCATTATAACTTTTGGGATCATTTATTATTTTCTGAGCTGAATTTTGAAGATTTCTATCCATGGTGGAATATATCTTAAGTCCTCCGTTCATAAGCTGGTTATCAACTTCTTCTTCGGACAGATTATATTTCTTAATTAAATCTTGTTTTACACTATTAATAACCGGAAGAGAGAACCATTCGAAATTCAGTTTATCAGCGCTTTTTTGTGAAAATTTAAAAACCAGTTTTCCATTTTTTAAGTCATTAACTGCTGCATCTCTCTCAGATTTTGATATTTTATTATTTTCCAGCATTTTATCAAGAACCATAATAGTTCTGTTTACAAATCTTGGCGTAACATTTTTAGCTGTTTTTCCTGTGGCAAAGCTGTAGGCTGATGCGTAATAGGATGAAGGGCTTTGAGTAACACCGGCTATGAATGCACACTCTAAAAGTGATAAATCCTTTACACTTTTACTGAAATACTGGTTTGCTGCTGCTTCAACGCCGTAAGCTGGTCCACCTAAAGGAATTAGGTTTAAGTATGCTTCTAAAATGTCATCTTTGCTCATCTGTTTCTCCAGGTTAACTGCCAGATACATTTCCTGAACCTTTCTAGTTAATGTTTGTTTATCTGTAAGCAAAGTTTTTTTAAGAAGCTGCTGGGTTATAGTAGAGGCGCCCTGCAGGTTTTCATTATGTGTAATTTTATTTTTAATATCAATATATACCACACCTAAAATTCTTTTTGGATCAATTCCTTTATGTTCATAGAATCTTTCATCTTCTATTGATATAAAAGCATCCTTAAGTTTATCCGGGATTTTATTCAGCGGAATTATAGTCCTGTCTTTACCGGTTACAACTTTGTCCATAAAGTTTCCCTGATTATCATATATTACTGAAGGCTGCTCAAAATTAGTTACTACCGATTTGTCCAAATTTGGTGCAGTCTTTATCATTGCAAGAGCTACCCCAAGACCTGCTACTCCTGCCAATATAATAAGGCAGAATAATGAAACAAAGAATATTTTTATTATTTTAAATATATTTTTTTTCTTCTTTTTTATTTTTGGCTTGTTACTGTCCTCGCTCATTAGTAACCTCCTAAATTAAAATATGTTTAAACTAAATACTATTATATCATATTATATAATTTTTATAAAATATTATGTAATAAAATTCCAAATAAGAAATTGCATAAATCTAAATTATGCAATTTCTCTTTTTAAAATTTATCTGCAGTAGGATAAAGCGAAGGTTATTATTCTTTTAATTATCCTTGCTGCCTTCACAGGCGGTGGTCCCCACATTA
>JAJBWD010000173.1:0-10256 GCA_032907345.1 Bacillota bacterium
ATTGAAAATAATACCGATTTAGATGGATTAAGAGAAAAGGCGGAGGTATTTTTAAATTTGCTTTTTCTTTAAAAATATGATATAATTATTATATAAAATAAAAGGAGAAAGTAAATGGAAATAGGTTATATTAAGGGTTTCGATTTTTGTGAAATGGAGCCTATGCGCTATTGGTCGCCGCCGGCATCTTGGACAGAAGAAAAAAAGAAAACTACTGTGCGCGACCGCATTTTTAGTAATGAATGGGTCGGCGCAGAGAAGAAAGATGGCTTCTTTATGAAGTTTGTAAAAGACGATAATGGAAATCAAATGCTTTTGAGTAGAAGCCGCAATGTTCAGGGTGTCTTTCCTAATAAAATTGAGTGGGTTCCGCATCTTCAAAATTTCTTTGATGCCATACCTTGTGGTACGTGTTTACTTGGAGAAGTTTATCTTCCCAATAAGCCAGGTTCTAATGAAATTACAAAAATCCTTGGGTGCTTGAAGGATAAGGCAATCGCGCGGCAGTCCGAAGAAAAACTTCATTTTTATGTTTTTGATATTTTAGCTTTTGATGGAAAAAATTGGGTTAATGCGAAAGCTGCTGATAGATTTGAAAATCTTAAATATCTTGGCTTGTGTTATGAAAATTGCAATAAATATGTATCTTTTGCCACTTATAAAAATGGTAAAGAACTTTGGGATTATCTTCAAAATGTTCTTGCTGCTGGTGGCGAAGGTATTGTGCTTTGGAATAAAAATGGTAAGTATGAGCCGGGTAAACGTCCTAGCAAAACAACCATGAAAGTAAAGAAAGAACTTCGTGAATCTATTGATTGTTTCTTTACTGGTCATATTACTTTGCCTACAAAACTTTATTCTGGTAAAGAAATTGAGACCTGGCCCTATTGGTATAATAATGTAACTGATGAAAAACTTCCGGTTGGTTCTCATTATTATGAATCTTATATGGAAGGAAAGCCTTATATAGCAGTAACTAAGCCATATTATAATGGCTGGGCTGGTAGCCTTGAAATTGGACTTGTTGAAAAAGTGGATGGCCGTTGTAGAATTACGACTGATTCTGAATGGGTTGAAGGATTAAATATTGTTAGTATTGGATATATTAGTGGACTTACTGATGAAGTAAAAGCTAATTATAGAAATTATATTGGAAAAGTAATTGAAGTTGGTGCTATGCAGCTTACACCTGATGGCGATCGTCTACGGCATGGTAAAATGCTTGGTTGGCGGCCTGATAAGGTATGGACTGAATGTAGCATTGACCAATTAAAGGAGTTATAATTTTGTATACTGGTTATAAAGAAATGGAATTTTCAGATGAAGAGCTTAGTTCTTTTTATTAGACTGGAATTAAATATCCATCTAGTTTTTATGAAAATGAATATTTGCTTGTAAAGAACTTAAAAGGCGAAGTAATAGATTATTATTGCTTTTAGCGCGGGTAGCTTAGAAGAGTTAAATACCCAGTTATAAATAATAAATTTTTTACTGTAAAGCCTAGAAACGATTAGCAAATTCTTGCCTTAGATATGCTTTAGGATGGTAATAGTAAGGTAAAACTTTTGCGTGGAGTATATGGGTCGGGCAAAGATCATTTAATGCTGAATTAGGCGCTGGCTTTAATTGAGGCTGGATAGTATGAGAAGATTGTATATATACGGCCCAATGTAACAGTAGCTAATGTACCTGATATTGGATTTTTAAAAGGGTCGATTGATGAAAAGCTCGAATGGACATTGGCGCCGTTCTATGATAAGGTAGGCGGCCGCGATGGTGTGCAAATGTTAATTGATAAGGGATAGTTGGAAACCGTTCCTTTGCTCTATATACGAGGCCGCAGCTTTGAAGATTCTATTATCTATGTAACTGAAGGTTAGAACATGACAACCGAGATAGTAAAGCTACTAATCTCTAGAATTGGAGAAAATTCATTACTTTATATTAACGGTGACACGCATTAGGTTGATAAAAAAGTATATGAATAGGATAATGGAATCAATAAAATGATTGAAAAATTAAGTGGTAATAAACTATTTGGTTATGTTTATTTACCAACAACAGAAAGGGGCGAAGTGGCCAATTTGGCCAATTTATTAGATGAGTAAAATTTTTGTAACTTCGGATACGCATTTTGGCCATAATAAAGATTTTATTTATGAGCCGCGAGGATTTAAGTCAATTCAAGAGCATGATGAAACCATTATTGAAAATTGGAATAAGGTTATTACTGCTTATGATGAAGTATATCATCTTGGTGATATAATGCTGGGTGATAATGAATATGGGATGAAGTGCTTAAAGAGGTTAAATGGGCATATTCATATTGTGGTTGGGAACCATGATACGGATTCGAGAGTAAAACTTTATAGGTCTTCTTGGAATGTGGTTGAAATAGATAAAGCAATTGATTTAAAATATGGTGGATATCATTTCCATTTAACTCATTATCCTACTTTAACTGCAAACCATGATGATTATAAGCCAATGAAGAGAAAGGTGCTAAATTTATGTGGGCATCTTCACACCGGTGATCCATTTTATGACTGGCCGCTAGGTATGATTTATCATGTAGAATTGGATGCTCATAAATGCTATCCAGTAGAGATCGAAAGTATTATTTATGACTTTTACCATCCGGAAAGGTAAAACAATTTTGTAATTTTTTTATCAAACAAAGAAAAAGAGGTTGGTAACAACCTCTTTTAATTTTGATTTTTTCTAAAATTTATGGTATAATAATTATAGAAAAATGAGAAAGGCGGTTTGACATATGACTAATCAAGAGGCTGTAATCGGGGTTCTTAAAAAGTATTCTTGTTTGACCAGTTTTCAAATTAAAGGTTTTGCGCATCGGATGTTTAATGTGACTCTCGCGCCGGGTACGGCTTCTGGTGTACTGCGATCGTATGTAAGTAAAGGACTGGCCGCCAAGTCCCCTGGCCCTGACGGCAAGATGGTTTATTGGCTTACTGATTATGGAAAGGAGAAGCTCTAATGTATAAAAAAAGTAAATTTTCAGATGCAGTAAATGGTCAGATTAAAACTGAACTTTTTGGTGTATTGGCAGAGGCCGGGGATTATGACAATCCTACTATTGATTGGATTAAATCTCATAGTATTTATTTGTCTGGCTTTACAATGCAAAAGCTTAGTCGCAGCCTGAATGAAATGGTTGAGATGGGTATCATCGGAAAAGGTAAATTGAAAAATGGTCGTATGGTCTATCGGCTGATGACGGAATATAATGATACGACCGATTATTTTGTAAAACAGATTAGGAGAGATGACTAATGGCTTGGTTTAAGATTTATGCCGGTCTTGGCGGCGGCTTTGGCGGTGCAGAATATATTGGTACTTTTGAGTTTGAACATCAAGATGAAGCCCTCGAGTATGCCTATCAGTCTGCTATTGAAGCGTATGAAAGCTATGAAGGTAACTATGGTCTTCTTGACTGGAATGAGTGCAAGGAAGAATTGAAAAACTCTGGATATGATTATGATGACGGCGAAGTTGATGAATATTATGGCGATGAAATTGAAAGTTGGATTGATTACTATGTTGATTCTGCCACCGGACCTGATGATGGAGAAGATTAAATGAAACTGTGGATTGACGATGTGCGGCCAGCGCCTCCTGGTTATCAGTGGGTAAAGTCAACACATGAAGCGATCATCCATATTTGCCAATTAAGAAAGCCTGATGGTCATCATAACATTGAGGTTCTGGATCTTGACCATGACGCCGGTGAGTATGCTTTCATGGGTGGTGACTACATCGAGATCCTTAAATGGATGGAGCGTCATAATGTGGATGATATCCCTATTAGACTTCATACTATGAATCCTGTGGGCCGGGAGAACATGAGAAGAATTATTCAACATAATAAGTGGAGAGAAATATGAAATACTATGTAATAAGTGAAGATGAACTTCGTGAACTAATCCATGACAGTATGAAACTCTGTGCTCTTGAAAGTGGCGGAGTGGATAATTGGGATGGATATAGTGAAGCCATTCACGAGTTTGTTAAAAACAATGACGAACTCTATGCCTGTGCGAATCAAGAAGTACAAACTTATGAAGTAATTTATGAATTTTAAAAGAAGGCGTGAAGAGGGAGTAAAGTGAGAGTTATTGAAGAAAAACACATCCACGAAAAAGAAGCCTTCTGTACTCATTGTGGATCCACTTTAGGATATTATCCAGTAGATATTAAAACAGAATATTTGCGTGATACAATTGTTTATGTGAAATGTCCAGTTTGTGGCAAGAATGTTATACTTTATAAATTTCATACACATGGTGAATATTTTGATTGGTTTGATAATACATTTAAAAAATGGAAGGATGGTATTTAATGAGCGAGCGCGCACTAGCTCATATTGAGCAAATTGTAGATATCCAGCCTATTCCAGAGGCTGATAAGATTGAGGTTGCAACTGTTCTTGGGTGGAAAGTTGTAATTGCTAAAGCCGATAATTTTCATGTCGGTGATAAAGTGGTATATATTGAGATTGATAGTAAGGTGCCGGAGCGTCCTGAGTTTGAGTTTCTGCGCGACCGCAAATTCCGGGTGCGCACTATTCGTCTGCGCGGACAGTATTCGCAGGGCCTCATTATGCCCATGAAGATTCTTGGGAATAAAGATTATGATGTGGGTACTGACGTTACTAAAGAACTTGGTATTACTTACTATATTCCCGAGGATAATGTACGCAAGGCAGATAAAGTGCCTAAGTCTGTGCGTTATCAATCTATGGCGGCGCGCCATAAAGAGCTGTTTAAGAAGCAGCCTTTCCGTTGGCTGATGAAGCGTGAGTGGGGTCGTCGTATCCTATTCATGTTCTTTGGGAAAAAGAAAGATAATCCAAAGAGCTTCCCGACTAAGTTTGTTTTTGTGCATAAGACTGACGAGACTCGAATCGAGGCCTTACCTTGGCTGCTTGGTTATGATAAGCCTCTTATTGTAACCGAGAAGTTGGATGGAACTAGTTCTACTTATATTCTTGAGCGCATTAAGAAGAATAAGTTTGAGTTTTGGGTAACTTCGCGCAATATTCGTCAGCTCGACGATGATCAGGATTGTTATCACGATTACAATATTTACTGGGCGATGGCGCGCAAGTATAATATTGAGGCACATCTTCGTGAGTATCTTGAGAAGCACCCCGATCTTCAGTATGTTTGTGTCCAAGGTGAGAGTGTTGGTAGTGTGCAGGGCAATCCTCTGAAACTTCAGGAGGACGATCTTTATATCTTCAATTTTATTGATTCGGCGCGTGGCCGCATTTCTTCTGTTGAGGGTAAAGATATTATTGAGTCTTGGGGGATGAAGTGGGTTCCTATTCTTGATACCTCTTTTATGATGCCTAGTGATATGGAGGAGTTTAAGGTCATGGCAACCGCAAAGTCTGTTGTGAATCCTAAAGTTCTGCGTGAGGGCATTGTGCTTCGTGATCCGACTTGCGACCTTAGTTTCAAGAATGTGTCTCGTGAGTTCCTCATGAAGCACCAGGATGATATGATGGAGTAAAATGTATATACTTTTACTCCTAATTGGTTTAAAACTTAGCATGGGCCCCGTTTATTGGATTATTTGGGGCCTTTCAATTATACTTAGTGCGGCATATAACTATAATCGTGATTAACTGAAAGGGGCATAAAAATGTTTTTGTTTATTTTGGGAGTTTTGGTACTTTTGGGCAGTATTGGTGCTGCTATTGTAGATAAAAAGCTAATTAAATTTAGCTTTATTGGGCTTATTTTGTCTATTGTTCTTTTCATAATTAGCTGTGTTGGTATAGTACCAACTGGATATACTGGTATTTTGACAACTTTTGGGGCTGTGTCTGAACGCACAGTAGGTGCTGGTATTAATTTTATTGCGCCTTGGCAGAATATTGTGACTATGGACAACCGCGCGCAGAAGGTAGAAATTAATACTTCTGCTTTTTCAAGTGATATCCAGCAAGTTGATATTGTAATGTCTGTAAACTATTGTGTTGATCAGCAGGCCGCAAGAGACTTGTATCGTACAGTTGGCAGAAATTATTATGAAAATGTAATGTTCCCCCGTGTTCAAGAAAATACTAAAGCTATTTTTTCTCAGTATACGGCTGAAAACCTAATTTCTCAGCGTGAAATTCTATCTTCTTCTATAGTAGAACTTATGAAAGAAGATATGGAAAACTATCATATTACTATTATTTCTATTGCTATTGAGGATCTGGACTTTACTGATGCTTTTACTTCTGCAGTTGAAGCCAAGCAGGTAGCGGCACAGAACAAACTAACCGCAGAAACTCAACAGGCACAGAAGACTATGGAACAAGAAGCAGAAGCAGAGCGCGCTATTATTGCAGCCAATGCTAAGGCGCAGCAAGATATTATTGCGGCTCAGGCAGATTTGGAAGTTGTAAAAATTCAGGCGGATGCGGCGCTCTATGCTGGCGAGCGCGAAGCTAATATGAATGAGCGCATTGCAGCGGCTCTTTCTAGGGAACTTATTCAGTATTATTGGATTAAGCAGTGGAATGGTAAACTTCCTACTACCGTTCTTGGAAGCGAGAATAGTTTTATGATTGATCTCACGGAGAATGGTAATGAGTAAAGAAAAAGAGCTTCTTGATGAATATAAAGATAAAGATTATATGGAAGATATTAAAATAAAACAGCCTCTTGTATGCCCTTTTAGAAAAGAAGTTCATTATCTTTCATATAATTATGGCACTTCATTTGGTGTGCCCATGTCTGAAGCGGAATATAGTGAAGATGTATTTTTGCCTTGCTTAGAAGAAGCGTGCGCCATGTGGTGTGCTTATGGCAAGTGTGGAATGAGCAGATGAATGTGATAGAGGAAGGTCAAATTTGACTTTTCTCTATTTTTATGTTATAATTATATAAAGAAAAATAGAAATGAGGATGAATATGAAACCTATTCTTTATATGATGGTAGGCGTACCAGGTTCTGGTAAAACTTGGTTCGCGCTAAACAAACTTTACCGATGTGGTAATATGACTTATATTTCTCGTGACAATATTCGTTTTTCTAAATTAAAAGATGGCGAAGATTATTTTGCACATGAGAAAGAAGTTTATAAAGAGTTTGTAAAATGTATTAGTAATGCCTTGTCTGCTGGTTTTGATGTTATTGCTGATGCTACGCATATCAGTCGTGGTTCAAGAAAAAAACTTATCAATAATATTTCTATAAGTCAAGATAAATATGATATTATTCCCGTTATGGTATATTGTTCTCTTGAAAAGGCAAAGGAGCGTAATAGATTGCGTGAAGGTAGAGAACAAGTACCAGAAAAAACTCTTGAGAATATGTATCATAGAAGAAGTTACCCAAATAAAGATGATGGTATTAACTATCTTGCAGTTATGGAGGTAAATAATTGAGAAAATGCACAGGTTATAGTTGCCCAATGCAAAATGGTTTTAATGTAAACAAGTGTGAAATAGGTAATTTATGTCCTAGTTTTCAAGACTTAGAAAATTATCTTCAATCTTGGGCAATGACTTATTTTATTCTTTGCAAAGAGGCTGGACTTTCAAGAAAAGAAATGATAAATTTTATTCCAGGGGAAAGTAATTATTATGATAAATAATTGGTTTGTTACAGGGGATAAACACGGTAATTTTAATCAAATTTTACAAAATGAAGTAACCCAAAATCCGGAAAATGGAATTATAATTCTTGGTGATGCAGGGCTTAATTATTATCTAAATCAACGAGACTATGCTTTAAAGAAAAAGATAATGGATGAAAGTCAATGTACTTGGTATATTCTTCGTGGCAATCATGAGGCGCGCCCGCAATCAATTCAGGGTATTAAAATGATATATGATAAAGATGGGGTAGATGGAGTCGTTTGGCAAGAGCCGCATTTTGATCGTATCAACTATTTTCTTGATTATGGTGAATATTGGATTGACCGGCATCTTACGCTAGTAATTGGTGGAGCATATAGTGTTGACAAATACTATCGCCTTAATAAAGCTGGCCGCACAGAGGTAAATAATAATCCAAAGGCAACCGGTTGGTTTGCGGACGAGCAATTAAGTAGAAAAGAAATGGATAGTGTACTATATATGTATAAATATATGCATTATGATTTTATTTTTACTCATACTTGCCCCTTAGCCTGGGAGCCTACTGATTTGTTTCTTAATGGCCTTGATCAATCTACTGTTGATAAAACGATGGAAAAATGGCTTGATAAAGTAGAAGATCAAATTGGATATGATTGTTGGTTATTCGGCCATTATCATGCAGATAGAGTTGAGCGGAATTTTGTTCATCAACTTTATAATGATGTATTAAATCTTGAAGAAATCTATTCCTATTGGGATAATTTTCGTAAGTCAATTCAATCTTAAATTTGATTTTTCAGAAATTTTATAGTATAATATATATAGAAAATAAATGATTGGAGAAAAAATGGGTAAGCGTAAAATTTCTTCTTATGAGGAAGAATGGGGCAATAAGTCGCAAGAGCGCAAGCAGCAAGATAAAGCTCGCCGCAATAAAAAGAAAAATAAGAAAAAGAATAAAGAGTATTCTTATGAATGAAGAAATCAAGTGTGAATCTAACTTATATAATGAAGTTCAATATGTCTTTGGCGTTGATCTTCAAATTTTAACCAACACTCTTACTGGAGAACAGTCTATTGGTTGGGCGCGCGAGGGCTCTGAAATATCTAATACTTGGAGATTGGAGTTGCAAAATGGCGAAGAGAGTAACGGATGAAGATATTAAGCTGATGAATGAAGCTTATCTTCTTTGTGGTACTTATTCTGGTGTTGCAAAAGCTACTGGTTGGAGTGCTTCTACAGTAAAAAAATATATCATTGCTGATTATAAAAAAGAAGCGAAAACCCTTGAAATCGAAATTATTATTCCTTCTGTCGAAGAAACTATTAGCTCTTTAAAAAATCATCATGAACTTTCATGTCTTTCAGATGAAGAAAAGCAAGACATGAAAAACTTGTGGAAAGAAGTGTTGGTATGAAGCAATATTTTTTATTTCGAGAAACCTCTAATAAAGGATGGACTATTTGTCCTAATTATGATTTGCTCGGAGCAAATTATTTGAGGGGTAGTTATTTCGTACTGGCCGCGCGTTTTATGGGTATTTCTTGGCCTAATTGGCTGCGTCTATGTCGGAACAACGGCGCGCGACTATATGGAAAAAATTCTCTTTATACTACTGCTATTTGGGAAAAGCCGAATCAGGATTTCCTTGATTCTTTGAATAAACGAGTAAATGAAATTGCTTCTAAAATTACTTTGAAGGAGTTGGATTACTAATGAATAAAACCATTCTTAAAAAGGATAATGAAGAGCTTCAACAGTATTTTCATTTTAAGAAAAGAGGCTTCATCCTTCCGAATAAAAAAGGTAAAGGAAGTTATAATAGGAAAAATTTTAAAAAGGTAAAATATGACGAAATCTAAATCTGCTTTTTTATGTATTTTTTTATTTCTCTTTTTACTTTGGGGTATGGCCCCATAGTGGACGGAGAATCAAAATAAATTACATCAAATAGCAGATTTAGCTAGAGAACTAAACCTAGAGGAACATAATCCTATTATAACTGAATCTTCTAAATTATGGTATTTTGAAGAAGAAGATTTGCGCATATTAGCAAAAACAGTATATAAAGAAGCACGAGATTGCACAGATCATCATTAGCAATTAGTTGCTTAGGTTGTTTTAAATCGTGTTAAATCAGAAGATTTTCCTAATTCTATTTATGAGGTAATAACTCAAAAAAATTAGTATAGTTCTTCTTATGTAAAAAATTTACCGAATTATTTTACCTGTGATAAAGAAATGAAAAGATGTTTTGAAAATGCTTATAAAGCATATATTGGAGAAGTTGACTGTCCAGATAATGTACTTTATTAGAGTAATTTTTCATGGCTTGGTAATGGACATTATGAAGTAATAGAGGTTGATACTCCATATTTTCATTCAATAACTTATTTTAGCTATGGCTAATGTCGCCTAGGTTGGTCCCAAGCCCAAAGCAACAAGACAGAGGGAATATATTATATTTTGAAAGGGAGGAATTTCAAAATGAAGTGGTATTCTGAAAAGCTAAATAAAATGTTTGATTCCGAAAAGAAATGCGTTGAAGCAGAGGAAGCGCATGATAAGGCTGTCGTTGAAGCCGAAGAGAAAGAGAAGGCCCTAAGTGAAGCTCGCGCGGCTCGCGCAAACGAAGTAGGAGATGCATACAAGA
>JAJBWD010000174.1:0-6446 GCA_032907345.1 Bacillota bacterium
ACCAACTGGTCTTATTATAATTTTCTTATCTACTGTATTTATTTCCTTAACTACAGATTTTAATGCAGGAATAAGAATTTCTTTGTCTCCCATTACCTGATATACATCATTGCTGGGCAGGTTTAAAACCTTAGTTACCTCACCTATTCTTAATCCATTGGTATCAAATACGCTGCAGCCAACTATATCTACTACAAAATAGCTGTCTTTCGCAAGTGTTACAGCGTTGCGCCGATCTATATCCAGATATTTAAACTTATACTTTTCAGCTTCTTCCGGAGTATCAATTCCTGAGAGCTTGAGTATTACAACCTTAGTTCCGATTTTTACACTTTCTATTTTTGTTTCTATTCCTTCCAAATAAACAGATTTTAACTTTTTAAACCTGGAACTGTCATCAGTCAGAGGAAATACTTTTATTTCTCCTTTTATTCCATGTGTATTTACTATCTGACCTATAGTCATCATTTCCATAAAAACACCTCACTTCTATCTCATTATATAAAATAAAAAGAGCCAGGTAAACCTAACTCTTAAAATTTTGAATTGAATTTCAATTCTTTTAGATTATTTCTACGACAACTCTTTTATTATCTTTAATTGCCGCTGCTTTTACAACAGTTCGTATAGCTTTTGCTATTCTTCCCTGTTTTCCAATAACCTTACCCATGTCTTCTGGGGCAACCTTTAGTTCAAGAATAATTGACTGCTCTCCTGAAACCTCAGTAACATGAACCATTTCTGGATTATCAACTAATGACTTTGCAATTAATTCAACTAATTCCTTCATGATTATACCCCCAGTCTAACTACTTTGTTATTCCTGTTTTCTTGAATAATTTCTTTACAGTTTCTGTAGGTTCTGCACCAGTAGCTAACCACTTAGCAGCCTTTTCCTCATCAACCTTTAAAGTGATTGGATCTGTTGTTGGATTATAGTAACCTATTTCCTCAATAAATCTTCCACCTCTTGGTGATCTGGAATCTGCAACCAGGATTCTGTAAAACGGAGCCTTGTGAGCACCCATTCTTCTTAATCTTATTTTAACTGACATAATTTCACCTCCTTAAAAGCTTCTGTATATCTATATAATTAATATAGCAAAATTAAATTGATAAATTGTTTTATTTAAAAGGGAAGTTTCCCAAAGAGACCTTTCTTACCTTTTTTCTGAAAGCCTCCAAACTGCTTCATCATCTGCTTCATGCTGTCATACATCTTTATTACTTTATTTACATCCTGAATAGTTGAGCCTGATCCTTTTGCTATTCTTCTTTTTCTGGAGGATGTATTCAGCAGGCTGGGGTTTCTTCTTTCTGCCAGTGTCATGGAATGGATAATACTCTCCATCTTTTTAAGTTCCTTTTCTCCCTGCTCCATGTCTGCTCCTTTAAGAGCCTTGGCATTTGCCCCAGGAATCATTTCCATAACCTTGGATAAGGGCCCTAAGTTTTTCATCTGCTGCATGCTGGTTAAAAAATCTTCTAAATTAAACTCCTGATTAAGAAGTTTCTTACTCAGTTTTTCAGCTTCTTTTTCATCTATGGAGTTTTGTGCCTTTTCAATTAAGGTCAGCACATCGCCCATACCCAGTATACGGGAGGCCATTCTGTCCGGATAAAAAACCTCCACGTCATTCATCTTTTCACCAAGACCAACTAATTTAATCGGCTTATCTGTGATTGATTTTATTGAAAGTGCAGCTCCGCCTCTGGTATCACCATCCAGCTTAGTAAGAACTACTCCTGTTATATCAAGTTTTGAGTTAAAGCTCTCTGCTACATTAACTGCGTCCTGACCTGTCATGGAATCTACTACAAGAAGTATTTCATTTGGAGAAACGCATTCCTTAATGTTTTTAAGCTCATCCATCAGCTCTTCATCAATGTGAAGACGTCCGGCTGTATCTAAAATTACCACATTGTTTCCATTATTTTTAGCATGTTCTATGGAAGCTTTTGCTATATCTACCGGGCTTTGCTTATCTCCCATGGTAAACACTGGAATATCTATTGAGCTTCCCACTACCTGTAGCTGTTTTATAGCTGCCGGTCTGTATATATCACAGGCAGTAAGAAGAGGTTTCTTTCCATTTTTACGAAGCATAAGGGCAATTTTACCTGCCATGGTAGTTTTACCAGCTCCCTGAAGTCCGCATAGCATAATAATGCTGAGTTTACCTTCCAGGTTAAGCCTGCTCTCCTGGCTCCCCATAAGTTTCGTAAGTTCTTCATTAACAATCTTTATAACCTGCTGTCCCGGAGTTAAGCTTTTCAGTACTTCATCCCCTAATGACTTTTCGCTGACAGAGTTTATAAAGGACTTAACTACCTTATAGTTAACATCTGCCTCAAGAAGTGAAAGCTTTACCTCTCTCATGGCATCCTTAATGTCTTTTTCTGAAAGCTTTCCCCTGCCTTTAAGCTTATTTATAGTTTCCTGAAGTTTTGAAGCTAATCCTTCAAAAGCCATATTATCCTCCTAAACCAATTCCTTTAATTTATCTTTTATATTTATCCTTATTTCATCATTATCCAAATTATCAATTATAAATTTAATTTTTTCTTTTCTTATCTTTTGCTTTTCATAAAAACAAAGATTTTCTTCATAATGTTTCAGAGATTTGTTGCATCTTTTTATAATATCAAATACTGCCTGGCGGCTGCTTTCAGTATGCTCTGATATCTCCTGAAGGGAATAATCCTCATTATAATATAAATCCATTATGGAATACTGTTTCTCTGTAAGCAGGCTGCCGTATATATCTAATAAATTTGATATCAAAAATCTCTCTTCCATACAATCACCTATATGATGATATCAAATAAATATAAAGGTGTCAAGTATTTTTACTTAACACCTTTATTAAAATCATTCTTTAAATAAAGCTTCTGTAAACAGCTTGGGATCAAATTCCTGAAGGTCATCTATGCCTTCTCCCACTCCTATGAGTTTAACAGGAATATCAAGCTGTTGTTTTATGGATATTACTATACCTCCCTTGGCAGTTCCGTCAAGCTTTGTAAGGATAACACCATCAAGTTTTGTAACCTCTGAAAAATCCTTTGCCTGGATAACTGCATTTTGCCCGGTAGTAGCATCCAGTACCAGATATGTCTTTTTATCTCCTATATACTCTTTGTCAATTATTTTATTTATCTTTTTAAGCTCTTCCATCAGGTTCTTCTTATTGTGAAGACGGCCTGCAGTATCACAGATTAAAACATCTATGCCTCGAGCCTTCGCTGCGGCTATTGCGTCGTAAATAACTGCTGCAGGATCACTGCCCTCCTGGTGCTTTACAATAGGCACTCCTGCCCTGTTTCCCCATACCTCCAGCTGCTCTATGGCGGCGGCTCTGAAGGTATCTCCTGCTGCCAGAAGAACCTTTAAACCATTATCTTTAAGTTTTGCGGCTGCTTTGCCTATGGTTGTTGTCTTTCCTACACCATTTACTCCGATAATCAGCATAACCTGAGGAGTCTTTTCAGGAATTATTGTTCCTGTTTCATCTCCTAATATCTCTAATACTATATTTTTAATATAATCTAAAACCAGGCCCGGGTCCTTTACCTTATCTTCTTTTATCTTTTCCTTTAACCTGTCTATTATATATAAAGATGTGGCAACTCCAATATCTGAGGTTATCAATATCTCCTCCAGCTCATCATAAAGATCATCATCTATTGCAATTGAGCCCCGGAGAAGAGTTGAAAGCTTAGATGTAAATCCGGTTCTTGTCTTAAAAAGCCCATTGATTAATTTATCAAATACTCCCATGTATATCACTCCTATTTTTCTGCCAGTTTAACTGAAACTATTTTCGATACTCCCTTTTCCTCCATGGTTACTCCATACATAATATCAGATACCTCCATAGTTCCCTTTCTGTGAGTTATGACTATAAACTGAATATTATTTGAAAATTTCTTTAAGAAATCAGCATATCTGGCAACATTTGCATCATCTAAGGCAGCCTCAATTTCATCCAGTATACAGAATGGAGTTGGCTTCATCTTTAGAATTGCAAATAACAGTGCTATGGCTGATAAAACTTTTTCTCCTCCTGACAGCAGGTTTATGCTTCCCAGCTTCTTCCCCGGCGGCTGAACGTTTATCTCTATGTCAGAGGTAAGTTCATCACTGTCGCATAGTATCAGGTCTGCACTGCCTCCTTTAAATAATTCCTTAAAGGTATCGTTAAAATTGACTCTTAATATCTGAAAATTCTCATTGAATATAGTTCTCATTTTTTTAGTCATTTCATTGATAACCTGGAGAATCTCTTCCTTACTCTTTATTATGTCCTCTCTTTGAGAAGACATGAATTTAAATTTTTCACTTATTTCCTTATATTCTTCTATGGACCCTACATTAATGACTCCCAGCAGGGAAACCTGATCTTTTAATTCTTTTATCTCTTCTTTTAACTTAGTTACATTAATTCCATCTATTTTAAACTCTAAAGCTTCTGCATAGGTCAGGTTATGAAGCTGGTTTAAATCATCGTAAAGGCCGGTAAGCTCAGTCTGAAGTTTTGTTTTGTTTATTTCAAACTTATGCAGATCAGACTCTATCTTCGTTTTTTCTATGTTCATTTCTTTAAGATTTGAGTTTTTTGATTCTATATCTCCCTTTAGGGTAATGATAGAGGTTTCACTCTTTATAAATAATTCCTCCATCTTTGATATCTCTTCTTTTTTAACCCCCATCTCTTTATCCAATAAAGCCAGGTTTTCATTTAAAGTTTTTATATTATCCTGCTTATCACTTATATCTCTGCTGTTTTCTTCTATCTTTTTCTTAATATCCTCTATTTCCCTTGCTATCCTGTCTGTTTCCTGATCTTTACTTAATATATACTGATCCTTTGAAGCTTTGTCTACCTTAAGATCTGTAAGGCTTTCCAGCAGGCTTTTGCTTTCTACTTCCTTTGCCTTTAGACTATTTTCCTTTTCATCTAAAGCTTCCAGAAGACTTTTTTCCTTTTTGGTAAGATTATCAATGCTCTCTTCCTTGTTTTGTATCTCTTCACTGCTCTCCTTCAGGCTTTCCTTTATTGTCTGAATCTCCTTATCTGAAAGCTCCATATTTGAATTTATCTTCATACTGTCCTGATCTATGGAAGCTATTTTACCGCTGATTTTTGTGATTTCTATAACTTCACCGTTTATTTTGAATTTATTATCTTCAATAGAAGCTTCTATTTTCTTAATATCATCTTTAACCCTGATAATCAGCTTTTCCTGGTTAATTTCTTCATTTTTAAGACTTTCTATTCTGTCCTGCAGCTCTGATATTTCTCTTTTTCTTCCCATAATTCCGGATGCAGCAAAGTTCGCGCTTCCGCCGGTTAAAGATCCTCCCGCATTTACCACGTCACCAGACAGGGTTACTATCTTATATCTATAGGAGGTTTTTTTGCCTATAATAAGAGCAGAGTCCATATCCTTTGCAATGAGCACCCTTCCCAGTATAAAATCTATTGCATTTTTATATTTAGATGGATATTTTATTAAATCTGATGCAATTCCGATAAACCCATCAGATGCCAGATTTAAATTCTCATTTATAACTCTTCCCTTTATGATATTTAAAGGCAGGAAGGTAGCACGGCCCAAACTATTTTTCTTTAAATAATTTATTAAATTTTTAGCTATTGATTCTTCATCAGTTATTATATTTGAAATTGCTGCAGATAAAGCAACTTCCATTGCAGTCTCCAAATACTTATCAGCTGAAACTATCTCTCCTAAAAGGCAGCATTTTCCTCTATACTCCCGAAGATCACCATTTTCAATTTTACTCATTACTGCTTTAACTGACCTGTTATAACCTTCGTAAGAGTTTTCCAGATTCTTCAGCGTATTTTCTTTTGCCCAGGTCTTGTTTTTATCAGCATTTATTTCTTTTAGTTTTTTATCCTCTGCTGATAATTCTTCAATTTTATTATCTTTATCAGATATTAAATCACTGTTTATCTTTTTAAGATTTTCTATTTTCCCATTTATTTTGCTGATCTGCTGCTGGCACTTGTCCTTTTCAATTTTATTAAACTGAAGTGAAGCTTTATAGTCTTCCTTAAAGCTTAAAAGCTCTGTCAGCCTGTTTTTAAGTATTCCGGTATTATTTCTGAGCATTAAGGCATTATTTTTAACCTGGGATATCAAGCTTAAAAGGTCTATATCTTCTTCCTTTAAGTTCTCGATTTCCTGCTTTAAACCATTTATGTACCCTATAGTCTCTTTTCCTTTATCTGAAAGCTGGGATATATTCTTATCCAGCTGCTGCTGCTCTTCTTTTTTAGAATTTAATTCTTTTATTAAATTATTATAGGTTTCCAGGTAAAGTGAATGTTTATCATTATATACAGTAAGCTCTGTATTTGCTTTATCAATATACTGTTTATTATTTTCGATTTTATCCTTTATCAGATTTGATTTTC
>JAJBWD010000175.1:0-4724 GCA_032907345.1 Bacillota bacterium
AGCCTTTTTATGATATAATTTTAACAGATATATATTTTTGGAGGGACCAATGGATTATAATAAGGAAAATCAAAATGATATAATAAAGAAATCCCATGAAAGGTCTAAAAGATATGGTATAGAAAAAAACAGAAAATTTCCTAAAAAAGTTTTGGATCAGAATGAGATGGCTGATAATATAGAAAAAAACAAGAATCTCTTAAACTCAGCATCTCAGTTTATAAATATATTATATGATTTTTTAAAGGGTTCAGGCTTTTTTATAATATTGACAGACAGAGAAGGATGCATTCTCCGGATTATGGGAGATAAGGAAGTACTGGATACTGCATATAAAATGAATATGACTGCTGGGGCATATATGTCAGAAAGCAGCATAGGGACAAATGCCATGGGAACTGCAATAAAAGAAGATATGCCTATTCAGATATCGGCAAAGGAGCATTTTATAACTGCCTATCATAGATGGACTTGTTCTGCTGCCCCTATTCATGATATTAAGGGTGATATTATTGGAATATTGAACTTAACAGGTAACAGAGATCAGGTTCATCCTCATACATTAGGCCTGGTTGTTGCTGCTGTTAAATCTATAGAGAACCAGTTTATGGTAGACAATACCAATAAAAAATTACTGGAAACCTACCAGTATATGAATACTATTATAGATTCTATATCTTCCGGGCTATATGTGATAGACAATAAGGGAATAGTAAAAACTATAAATAAATCAGCTTGTGAAATATTGGGCATTGATGAAAAAGATGTTCTGGAAAGTTCAGCAGAAATTGTATTGCCTGACTGGGCTAATGTATATGAAAGACTGAAGGTAGGGGGAACTTTTGACAACAGAGAGGTTGTTTTAAATCACGAGTTTATTAAAGGAAGATATAATATCACTGCAACTCCCATAGAGATTGAAGGTGATATAATTGGAATGGTAATAATATTTAAAGAAATTCAAAAGGTATTTAATCTGGTAAATAAATATAGCGGGAGAAGAGCCATATACAATTTTAAGGATATTATAGGGGAGAGTAAGGAGATAAAAAATGTTATAAGATATGCAAAAACAATAAGTTCATCCCCGTCTACAGTATTAATTGAAGGAGAAAGCGGAACCGGAAAAGAGCTTTTGGCACAATCCATACATAATTATGGAGACAGAAGAAATAATAGTTTTATAGCTGTAAATTGCGGAGCTATACCTAAAAGTTTAATAGAAAGCGAACTTTTTGGTTATGAGGAAGGTGCTTTTACCGGAGCTAAAAGAGGAGGCTGCGCAGGAAAGTTTGAGCTGGCCAATGAAGGCACTTTGTTTTTAGATGAAATAGGTGAGATGCCTCTGGATATGCAGGTTGATCTTCTAAGAGTTCTTCAGGAAGGATATATAACAAGAGTCGGAGGAGATAAGATCATACCAGTTAATGTAAGGATAATAGCAGCTACAAATAAAAAACTTTTAGAAGAGGTTGAAAAGGGCAGGTTCAGAGAGGATTTATATTACAGATTAAGCGTAATTCCCATAAAAATTCCGCCACTTAGGGAAAGGGAAGGTGATTTGCCTCTGCTTATAAAATATTTTTTCAGGATGAAAGTCAGAAAACTTAATAAGAAACTAGTAAGCATGAGAGCAGATATTTATACAAATATGCTGAATTATAAATGGCCGGGCAACATCAGAGAGCTGGAAAACTGTGTTGAAAATGTTGTTAACCTAAATGGAGAAAGTACAGTATTGTTTAAAGAACCGGAAAAAAGATCTTTTGTAAACAGTGAAGCAGAAAACAATAAACAAGAAGAGAAAACTCTCACTTTAGAAGAAATGGAAAAAGCGGCAATAATAAAAGCTATAGAAAAAAATGATCATAATATGACTAAAATAGCAAAAGCCTTAGGAATAACAAGGGCAACGCTGTATTCCAAAATAAAAAGATATAATATTAATTAACAATCAAATAAGTAATTTGTTTAATAATTAGACAATGTATAAAAATTAAACAGACTAAAAATTCAAAAATGTATAGATATTAAACACAATTTTAAGTAAAAAGCAAATATCGGCCTGAAAACCGCTGTTTTACATTGTTAAATTTTTGGCATAGTTATTGCTATATGTTATTGTGTAAACAAATAATAACATTTTGGAAGGAGATATACTATGTCAAGATTTACATTACCAAGAGATATTTATTTCGGAAACGGATCTTTAGAAACATTAAAAACATTAAAAGGGAAAAAGGCCATAGTTGTTGTTGGCGGCGGATCCATGAAAAGATTTGGATTTTTAGATAAGGTTACAAGCTACTTAAAGGAAGCAGGGCTTGAAGTTAAACTAATTGAAGGAGTAGAGCCGGACCCATCAGTTGAAACAGTTATGAATGGTGCAGCTGTTATGAGAGAATTCCAGCCAGACTGGATAGTAGCTATAGGCGGCGGATCACCAATAGATGCTGCAAAGGCTATGTGGATTTTCTATGAATATCCTGATTTCACATTCGAGCAGGCAGTTGTTCCATTTGGACTTCCAGAGCTAAGACAAAAAGCTAAATTCCTGGCTATTCCATCAACCAGCGGTACAGCTACAGAAGTTACTGCATTTTCAGTAATAACTGATTATAAAAAGAAGATAAAATTCCCTATAGCTGACTTTAACATAACACCTGATGTTGCTATAGTTGACCCGGAATTAGCTCAGACTATGCCTCCAAAGTTAACAGCTTATACAGGAATGGATGCATTAACTCATGCCATAGAAGCATATGTAGCAGCACTTAGATCAGCATTTTCTGATCCTCTTGCAATGGAAGCAATTACCATGGTTCAAAAATATCTTGTTAAATCATACAACGGAGATAAGGAAGCAAGAACTCAGATGCATTATGCTCAGTGTTTAGCCGGCATGGCATTTTCAAATGCTTTGCTTGGAATTACTCACTCCATGGCCCATAAGACAGGAGCAGAGTTCCACATTCCTCATGGCTGTGCAAATGCCATATACCTTCCATATGTAATTCAGTATAATGCAAAGAGCTGCGCTGACAGATATGCTGAAATAGCTAAGAGATTAGGCTTAGCCGGAGATACAGAAAAGGAACTTGTAGAGTCTCTCGTTGATTTTGTAAGAGGATTAAATAAAGTTCTTTCAATTCCTTCTACAATGAAAGACTACGGGATAACAGAAAAAGACTTCAAGGATAACCTGGAGTATATTGCACATAATGCTGTACTTGATGCCTGCACAGGAGCAAATCCAAGACCTATAGATGACAAGACAATGGAAAAATTATTAACTTGTATATTCTATGGAAAAGATGTAACATTTTAATATAAACTAATTAATTTAAACTATCAGGATTTTATCCTGATAGTTTGTTGTGTTCATTGGAGGGAAGAAAATTGTATAAAATACTTACCAAAAAGGAATTAGCACCAAAGATATATTCTTTGGAAATTGAAGCTAAAAGAGTTGCTAAAGCAGCATTACCTGGACAATTTGTTATTGTAAGAATAGATGAAAAGGGAGAAAGAATACCTTTAACTGTAGCAGACTATGATGTAAATATGGGTACTGTAACTATTGTAGTTCAAGCTGTTGGTTCATCTACAAATAGAATGGTAGAACTTAATGAAGGAGATTATCTGCTTGATTTTGCAGGCCCTTTAGGAACTCCATCAGAATTAGTTCATGAAAACATTGAAGACCTGAAAAAGATGAAATTAGTATTTGTTGCAGGCGGAGTAGGATCTGCACCAGTATATCCTCAAGTTAAATGGTTATGTGAAAGAGGCATATTCCCTGATGTTATTATCGGAGGAAGAAATAAAGGTTTTGTCCTTTTAGAAGAAGAAATGAAAAAATTAGGAGCTCATATCTATCCATGTACAGATGATGGTTCCTATGGATATAAAGGTTTGGTTACAAACCAGTTAAAAGAATTAATAGAAAGCGGAAAAAATTACAGCAGAGTAATAGCAATAGGACCTATGATTATGATGAAGTTCGTAGCACTGCTTACTAAAGAATACAATATTCCAACTATAGTCAGCTTAAACACACTTATGGTAGATGGAACCGGAATGTGCGGAGCCTGCAGAGTAACTGTAGGATCAGAAACTAAATTTGCATGCGTTGACGGACCTGAGTTTGATGGACATTTAGTAGATTTTGCTGAAGCTATGAGAAGGCAAACCATATATAAGACAGAGGAAGGTAAAATGCTTCATAAGCAGGAAGAAGAAAATGAAGGACACGTATGCCATATTGGAGCGGGGGAGAATGCATAATGGATAGGATGAAAAAAGTACCTGTCAGAGAACAGGAACCAAAAGTACGATCTAAAAATTTTGATGAAGTTTGTCTTGGATATAATGAAGAAGAAGCAGTTGCTGAGGCCAGCAGATGCTTGAACTGCAAAAAGCCTATGTGTGTAACACAGTGCCCTGTTTCAATCATGATCCCGGAATTTATAAGTCATGTTAAGAACAGAGAATTTGAAGAAGCTGCAAAAACAATTGCTAAATACAGTGCACTTCCTGCAGTTTGCGGAAGAGTATGCCCTCAGGAAACACAATGTGAAGGAAAATGTTGCTTAGGCATAAAGGGAGAGGCTGTTTCTATTGGAAAACTGGAAAGATTTGTAGCTGACTGGTCAAGAGAAAATAACATAGATTTATCTCAAACTGGGCCTAAGAAAAATAAAAAGGTAGCAGTTATAGGAAGC
>JAJBWD010000176.1:0-3768 GCA_032907345.1 Bacillota bacterium
CAAGTTTCGTTAATGACATGTCTAAGCCTTCCGCAGGCTGTCAATGGTGTTACACCTGCTCGGGGAAATGAAGCCATAGTACTTCTTAAGGATACATCACTTGTTTCTGCCATAGGAGCAAGGGACCTGATGAACTGCTCCAAAATGATGGGGGCTAAGTTTTATATGTATGCTGAGTTTTTAGTAGGAGCGGCATTTATATATTTAATTTTAACCTTTATTATTTCAAAACTTGTGGCGTATTTGGAAAGGAGGCTGGCAGCAAATGATTAATGTTAAGGGACTTCATAAGAATTTCAAAGATAAACATGGAGATATCCATGTGTTGAAGGGCATTGATACAGAGATAAAGAAGGGTGAAGTTGTTGTAGTTATTGGCCCCAGCGGCTCAGGCAAGAGCACATTTTTAAGATGCCTTAACCTTCTGGAAGAGCCAACTGATGGAGAGATAATATTTGAAGGTGTATCTATAACAGACAAGAAAAATGACATAGATAAACAGCGGCAAAAGATGGGTATGGTTTTTCAGCAGTTTAATCTTTTCCCACATATGAGTGTGCTTAGCAATATTACACTGGCACCTATAAAATGCAAAAACATATCTAAACAAGATGCAGAAAAAACTGCTTTTGAATTGCTGCACAGAATTAATTTAGAAGATAAAGCAAACAGCTACCCAAGGCAGCTTTCAGGGGGACAAAAACAGAGAATAGCAATTGCCAGGGCACTTGCCATGTCACCGGATGTAATGTTATTTGATGAACCTACTTCAGCTCTGGATCCTGAAATGGTAGGAGAGGTTCTGGAATTTATGAAGGAACTGGCTAAAGACGGTATGACTATGGTAATTGTTACTCATGAAATGGGATTTGCAAAAGAAGTTGCTGACAGAGTGATGTTTATGGATGATGGAGCAATTTCAGAAGAGGGTACCCCGGAAGAAATATTTAATAATCCGCAGAATCCGAGAACGAAGGAATTTCTGAGCAAGGTTTTGTAGGGACGGTTCTCAACAAAACTACTTAATGCATAATTTATATTGGTCCTGCACATAATACCAACTGCTAAGCAAAAAAAATGAAGGAGTTGATATTATGTGCAGGACTTTTCGCATTAAAGATGATGATTTTATATATCATGTAATGGGGAGGAGTATTAGCGATATCCCCCTGTTTAGGGATGATAAAGACAAGGATAAATACTTATTTTACATTAAAAAGTACCAGAAGAAATTTGACTTTAAGGTATATGCTTACTGCCTTATGAAAACCCATGCCCACATTTTGGTGGACGCAAACGGAGCCGACATTTCAAAGTTCATGCATGGAATTAACCAGAGTTATGCCCAGTACTTTAATAATAGGTATGACCGCCATGGGCATGTATTTCAGGACAGATTTAAAAGCAAGGTAGTTGGTGATGAAAATTATTTGTTTACTGTATCAGCTTACATACACAATAATCCCACGGACATTGAAGGTTATGAAAATTGCCCGGAAGAATATAAATACTCTACTTTTAGTGTGTATCTGGGATTAAAGGAAGATTTATACGGCATAGTGGATGAAGAGTTTATTATGGGAATTTTTAACAAAAATATTAAAAAAGCCAGAGAGAAATACTATAAATTTGTAATGAAATGTGATGATGAATATATGAAGATGCAGTATGAGTTTAAAGATGAAAAAGGTGAGTACAGAAGTGAAAGATCAGTACTGGTAAGAGATTTTAAAGCTGAAGAAGTAATGAATTTTATAGAAAAGTACACAGATGTGGATGAAAAGATGCTGAAATGGAAGTATAAGAGAAAAGCTAAAGAGAGCAGGGCTCTATGTGTTTTTTTAATAAGATATTATTGTGATTTTACATATAAAGAAATATGTGCTTTAATTGGAAGGCTAACCTTGTCCAGGGTATCAGAGCTGTCAAATATAGGTCTTAAATTAATTGAAAGTAATGACCGATATAAGAATATACTGGAAGATTTTATAAAAGAAAAGGCAGCAGTATAAGAGAAATAATAAATACATAGAAATTTTTGAAATTTAATTTAAGAAATTGTTTTTTAAAACCAAATAAGGTGGACAAGCGCCATAAATACCTGACTCTTATCTATGATTTTTACATTAATTTAGAGAGAGAATACAAAATTATTTTACACTGACATAATTAAATGGAATCTTATTTAAAATAATTAAGAACCGTCCCCTTTATAAAAAGGTATAACAGTTGAAAAGTCATACCTTTTTTAGTTAAATAAATATTATTCTGTTCCTCTGATTACTCCCTTGGATGTATGTTTTTTTATTTCTTCATCATTAGTAACTTCCGGTTTTGTTCTTTTTTCATTTTGGGGACCTCTTCCCTTTTTTGTTTCTTTATGCGTCATAAAAAATCCTCCTTCCTTTCTACTTTATGTTTTCCCTCAGTGTAACTTTTATACTATAGATAGAAAGTATCTTTAAAATGATATATAAGAGTTTAGAAAAAATAAACAAATCAAATTATGGAATCGCTATAAAAAATTTTGGAATAGAACAAAAATAACATTTTAAAAAATAATTTCAGCTTATTTAGCTTATTTGTCTTCATTAATTATTTTTTCCCTGTATTTTGAGGGTGAATACCCATGAAAATTTTTAAAAGCTTTGCTGAAGTAATTATTATTACTATATCCCAGTCTGAGTGAAATTTCATTTATTGAAACTTCGCTGTCTCTTAGAAGCTCCCTTGCACGGGACATTTTCATATTTAATGCATATTCATAAATACCGCAGTCATAGTGTTCCTTAAATATTTTTGTCAGGTATTCCTTTGAAAAGTGATATTTATCAGAAAACATAGATAGAGTAATTTCCTTAAAATAGTTTTCATCTATATAATGCTTAATTTCCTTAGTTATATATTTGGGAGAAGTGTTCTCATTTTTGACCTCAATTTTGATTTCCTGCTTCTCATTTTTCCGCAGCTCATCAGAGGAATTCTTATTTAAATTACATATTGCCTTTCCTATGGCAGAATTTAATTCGTCTTCATCAATAGGCTTAAGAAGGTAGTCGATTACACTGAACTTTAGTGCAGCCCTGGCCAGCTCAAATTCATTATATCCGCTTATTACAATGTACTGAACATCAGAAAATTCAGCGGTGGCAAGCTTTAAGAATTCCCTGCCGTCAATAATGGGCATCTTCATATCCACAAAAACAATATTTGGCCTTATTTCTCTCATGGCAGTCAGTCCATCCTGACCGTTTGAAGCATAAAAAGGCTCTTTAATGGAATACTTTTCCCATTCTCCCAAAGCAATAATTGCCTGGCTTACATGTTTTTCATCATCTACTATTAATGCTTTGTACAAATACCTCACCTCTGATTTTAGTATTTTAATTAAAGCTTTTATCTTTAATTTTTTATCATGTCTTTTACAGGTATTTTCATTTCCACAGATGTACCGCTGTTTACGCTGCTTTCAATGTTTATTGATGCCAGGTTATTATAAAGAATCTTAAGCCTGCCTGATAAGTTTGAAAGCCCTATGTTCTGACCCTGAGCTGATTCGGAAATCTGGTTTCTTACATATTCCAGCTTTTCAGGAGTCATGCCGGCTCCATTGTCCTTTACCAGAACAACCAGATATCCCTGGCGCAGCATTACATCCACTTTTATCTCAATATTTTCATATGTGGTTTCCATACCATGTTTAATGGAATTTTCAACCAGAGACATTATAGATATCTTTGGCAGCAGCAGATCACCTATTTTGCTTTC
>JAJBWD010000177.1:0-11069 GCA_032907345.1 Bacillota bacterium
ACTTTGTTGATAATTTTGTACAAAATTAAATTATATTCTAAAATTCAATAGGGTAAAAAAGGATGGTGCAGGGAAGGCACTTCCCGCTGGTTTCAGGAGGGTGCTCAGGCACGATAGTGCCGCCCCCGGGAACCTAAGGTTCCCTTAGATCTCTGCGTTAGCAGATTTTTTTATAATACATCTTTAATTACTCTTAAGGCATTTTTATAATATATCTTCTCAATATCATCTTCTGAAAGCTCTCCCTTTAACGCTGAGTGCAGCTTATCCATCTCTGACACGTCTTTTATTTCAACCTGATTTAATATTCCGTCAAAGTCAGAGCCTAAAGCTAAAACATCAATTCCTCCCATATTCTTTATGTGGTTTATTTGTTTTATCATATCTTCAATTCTTGTTGTTTCATTTTCTCCCATAAAGCCGGCACAGAAATTAAGTCCCATTAATCCTCCATTATTGGCCAGCTTTCGTATCATATCATCATCTAAATTTCTGCTGTGACCTTTCACAGTTCTGGAATTTGAATGGGATGCTACCACAGGATATTTTGATATTTTAAGTACGTCAT
The DNA here is from genome assembly GCA_032907345.1 of Bacillota bacterium. Taxonomy (GTDB): domain Bacteria; phylum Bacillota; class Clostridia; order Clostridiales; family Clostridiaceae; genus JAJBWD01. Next base: position 569 of record JAJBWD010000177.1, read on the forward strand.
AGAAGCCGCCGTCATTTAGATGGGATACATCAATTATCATCTTATAATGGTTCATAGCTTGGACTAATTCTTTCCCAAAATCTTTAAGTCCGCAGCAGGCTTTTTCTTTCATTATGTGAGGATAGCCAATACTATTTTCATAGTTCCAGGTAAAAGTAATGAGCCTTATTCCTTTGTCATAAAAATATTTAAGATTATGGATATTTCCTTCTAATGCTTCTCCTTCCTCAATGGTTAAAAATGCAGACATCTTATCTAAACTTTTATTTTCAATAAGTGATTCATAATCTAAAGCTAAACTTATGTAATCTTTATTTTTGGCAAGCTCTTTATGAAAATTATCTATCATATCTGAAGCTCTCTTAAAGGGGCTTTCTAAATTCTTATTGTTAATAAACATGGCAAAAAATTGTGCTAAGCATTTACCTTTTATCATTTTTTCAATATCTACAGAAAAATCATTTCTGAACAGTTCCTTATCATTATAGAACAGTCTGCTGGCAGTATCACAGTGAAAATCAATATAATTCATAATTCCTCCGAAAGTTTTTTATAATAATTTTACTCTCTTTTGAGATAATATCAATAGGAGGTGATAATATGCCAAAAGACAGTCAGGTTGACAAAAAGGAAATAAGAGAAGCTAAGGCTAATTTTGATACACCAAGTACAAGGGAGACTGGAAAAAATAAAAACAAGACAGCTAAAAAACAATCTACATAAAATAAATTTTATGGGAATTGCATAACAGTATGTTGATTATGCAATTTTCCCATTTCCCTTGACATTGGATTATTTAATATTTATAGTATTTCTATGAGTTTAATTTGATGTTTAGTATTGGAGAGAATATATGAATATAATAAAGACTATGCTGCTTTCTGCTGTACCTCTTATGGAACAAAAAGGAGCTATTCCGCTGGGTATCTATAAATTTGGCCTCAGTCCCATGACCGCTTTTATAGTTACACTTATAGGAAGTTTCCTTCCGGTTCCCTTTGTGCTTATTCTGTTTAACAGCATATTTGCATTTATGAAAAAGCATGAAGTTTTTGATCCTTTTAATAGGTTCATTGAAAGAAAGCTGGAGAAGGGTTCTAAAAATATGGAAAAGTATAAGGAGCTGGGACTTATTATTTTTATAGGGATACCTCTTCCTACTACAGGACTTTGGACAGGTTCCGCCATTGCTTCATTTTTAAGGCTTGATTTCAAAAAGTCTATGATCTGTGCTATTATTGGAGGAGCTATATCCGGAGCAATTATTACATTTATATCTGTTTATTTCCCCCATATGTTAGGTTATTAAGGAAATTGTATAATAACACTGATTTTTAAGCTTAAAATAAAAATTATCAATGTTTTTTAAACTAAAAAGTTAATTTTTGAATTACAATTTCCTCTTTTAAGAAAATCAGAATAGATTACTTTATGAGATCTATTCTTTTTTTTATAATTTTAAAGAGTTCATTACAGGTATCATTAATGTCATATATGGTATCAATACTTTTTTTTATTTTCCTCTTTTTGGGCTTTTTAATAAAGTTCTTTGAAAGATAATCAGAACTTTGTGACAGATTTAAAGCTGAGGTACTAAGCTTATATAAAAGATCTGTAATAGGTGTAACGCTGTTTTCTAAATAAGATTTTTCTCTTGGATCTAAAGGGAGCTCAGACAGTTCTTTTTTTATAACATTTATACTATTTATATCCTCCATTAAATTTGCCATATAAACTCCTTGAAATTATAAAATATAGGGTATAATTAATTATATGAAGCTGGAGGTAATATTATGGATTTAAATCAATATCAAAATGAAATGTTAAGGACAGCAGGTGATATTAGCCTAAATAATGAAAACCTGACCCTGGGGGCTCTCGGGATATCAGGAGAGGCAGGAGAGGTTACTGATTACATAAAGAAGGTCGTATTTCACGGACATAAATTAGAAAAGGAAAAAATAATTCTTGAACTTGGAGATGTTCTCTGGTATCTGTCATATATATCAAAGGTAATCGATGTCCCCCTGGAGAAAATTGCAGATATGAATATAGAAAAGCTTAAGAAACGGTATCCTGAAGGCTTCAGCCAGGAAAAAAGTATAAATCGGCAGGTGAAATGATGATAAATAATATCAGCGAAGAAGAAAGATTTTCATATTTTGAAGAAAAATTTAAGGGAAGGGTTAAGTTCGCAGGTGCTCAAAATCCTCTTATAAAGCACGTGACAGGGCTTATAAACAACACTAAGCCTAATCCTAAAAAGCTTTTTGCAGTTGAAGGAATATGGGGACTTCAAAAGGCTCTTACTTATAATCTTCAGATAGAGACCTTTGCTTTTGCACCGGAATGTATTCATACAAATGAGGCAGAGGAAATAATCACTAAGTTAATAGAAAAATCTGAGGATTCTTATATTTTATCAAAAAAGGTATTTTTAAAGCTAAGTGAAAGAGAAGGACCAGATGGACTTCTTGCCCTGTGCTATCTCCCTCAGCATGATCTTTCTGATATTCCTCTTAAGGAAAATAATTTAATTGTTATACTGGATGGACTTGAGATACCGGGCAATATAGGAACCATAATACGCTCAGTTGACGGTGTAGCAGCAGATGGAGTGATACTGTGCAACAGGAAGGCCAGGCTTACCCACCCTAAGCTTATTAAAAGCAGTCAGGGCTCGAATTTTACCATACCTGTAATAGATGAGGAGTATGAAAATGTCATAAAATATCTTAAAGAAAATAATTTTAAGATATTTTTGACGGATACAAGAGCAGAAAAATCATATTTTGAGTATGACTATAAAGGAAGGGTAGCACTGGTTGCCGGCAGCGAAAGGTATGGAATTTCAAGGGACTGGTATAAGGAGCAGGTTAATTTAGTTTCTATTCCTATGTTTGGAGACTGTGATTCTCTAAACGTTGCCATTGCTACAACCATATTTTTATATGAGGCCAGCCTGAAACAAAAAAGAATTTTACTTAGATAAACTTGACATTTTTTTAGTATGGTATTATCATTTATACAATTAACGAATTTTTAAAATTGAATTTAATAGATTATGCAGCTGCATAATCTAATTTTTTATAATAGGGGGCAAACAAATGAAAGAATCATATGTAATTTATAATGGGAAAATAGTAAAGGAAGAAGAAGTTTCAATAAGCATTAGGTCTAAGGCCTTTAATTATGGCTTAGGCTGTTTTGAGGGGATCAGGGCTTACTGGGATGAGGAAAAAGAGGAAATGTATGCATTCAGGCTTAAAGACCATTATGACAGGCTAAAGGCATCCTGCAAGACTTTATGGATTAACATACCTTATACTTCTGAGGAGCTTTGCAGCATGACTTTAGAACTCTTAAAGAAAAATGATTATAGGACAACCACCTATATAAGACCTGTTGCCTATAAGGGCTCAGATAAATTAGCACCAAGTCTTTATGGTGATGATGATGACAGGCTTGTTATTTACTGTCAGCCTCTCGGAAAATATGCAGGAAAGGAAGAATTAAGCGTTGCAGTATCCTCCTGGACCAGAATATCAGATAATATGCTTCCTCCAAGGACAAAGGCAACAGCAGCATATTTAAATTCGGCATTAGCATCCCTTGAGGTATTGTCAAATGGTTTTGATGAAGCTATATTTTTAACTAAAAACGGATATGTATGTGAAGGACCCGGAGAAAATCTGTTTATAGTAAAAAAAGGAAAGCTTATTACTCCTCCTGTATCTGATGACATATTAGAAGGAATTACCAGAGATACAGTAATAAGACTTGCAAAGGAAGAACTGAACATGGAAGTAGTGGAGCGAAGTGTTCCAAGGTGCGAGCTGTATGCAGCAGATGAGATGTTCTTCAGCGGCACCGCTATGGAAGTAACTGCAGTTGTAAATGTAGACAGAAGGCAGATAGGAGATGGAAAAGCAGGTCCTGTATGTGGTAAATTAAAGAAGGTATTTGAAGACATGACAAAGGGAAGAAACCCAAAATATATGGAATATCTTACAAAGGTTGAATAAAGTCCTCATTTGAGGACTTTTTATTTTACTTCAGAAATATGATATAATATTAGATATATAAATTGGATAATTAAAGAATTTATAGTGCTGCAAGTCAGGCGCAGGGTAATTATACAATTACATGATATGGAAGGTAGTGAAATGGTGTTTAATTTATCAGATTTAAGCAGATTTATAATTATAATTTTGATTGTTATCATACTGGGAAGCATATTCATAACTTTATTGCCTTATATAATTCTGGCAGGTATTGCAGTATGGATAACATCAAAGATATTTAAATATTTTAAAAGCAAAAAGGAAGTAAAAGAAGAAATTAAACCAGAGCCTATGGAGGAAACCTTTGATGATATGAAAAAGGATGCCATAGATGTTGACTATCAGGAGATAAATAAGAAATAGGGGTGATATTATGAATATTGAGTTTTATGGTGCTGCTTCTTGTGTTACCGGATCCTGCCATATATTAAAGGTTAATGGGAAAAGAATTCTTCTTGACTGTGGTATGTTTCAGGGAAAGGATGAAAAGGAAAGAGGAAACACATCCTTTGTATTTAATGCAAAAGACATTGATTTTTGCTTATTAACTCATGCTCATATAGATCACTGCGGCCGTATTCCGCTTCTGTATAAACAAGGTTTTACCGGAGATGTTATTTGCACGGAAGCCACCTTGGACTTATGTAATGTAATGCTTCAGGACAGCGGACACATTCAGGAAATGGAAATGGAATGGAAGAACAGAAAAAGGGAAAGACAGGGACTTGAAAAAATAGAACCAATTTATACAGCCCAGGAAGCTGCCTCTTCTATGAAGCTTTTCAGAGGGTACCCCTATGGTAAGTGGATAGAGCTGTTTAAGGGATGCAGAATAAGATTTAATGATGCAGGCCACCTTTTAGGTTCAGCTATAATAGAAATTGAAGCTGAAGAAAACGGAAAGGAAACAAAGCTTGTATATACAGGCGATTTAGGAAATATAAATATACCTATAATCAATGACCCGGTAAATATCGATTATGCTGATTATCTTATTATGGAGACTACCTATGGAGACAGGCTTCATAAAACTACCGAAAATGAATTTGAGGAATTATATAAGATAATAAAAGACACCTTTAAAAGAGGGGGAAACGTTATTATACCATCCTTTGCAGTTGGAAGGACCCAGGAAGTTATATATGCTCTGAATAAATATGTGGAAAAAGATGCACTTAAGGACATAAGCATATACGTAGACAGTCCTTTAGCTTCCGAATCAACTGCTATCTTCAAAAGACATGAGGATGATTTTGATGAAGACGCTAAAAATCTTATAAAATCCGGAGATGATCCATTATCATTTAAAGGGCTGAATTTTACAAAGTCCTCCCAGGAATCTGCTGCACTTAATAAAATAAACAGCGGAGTAGTTATTATTTCTGCCAGTGGAATGTGCGATGCCGGAAGAATAAAGCATCATTTAAAGCATAACCTGTGGAGAAAAGAATGTTCTGTAGTATTTGTAGGCTATCAGGCGGAGGGTACTCTGGGGAGAAGGATAATAGACGGAGAAAAGACAGTAAAGATATTTGGTGAAGAAATAGCAGTAAATGCAGAAATCCATCAGCTTCAGGGCTTATCAGGCCACGCAGACAGGTTAGGTCTCTTAAGATGGCTGCAGTCCTTTAAAAAAATGCCAAAGGAGATTTTTCTTGTTCATGGAGACTCAGATGCTTTAAGTTCATTTAAAGACCTGTTAACCTCAAAAGGATACAGCAGCAGAATAATGGATAATGGTGATACTTATGATACCGGTACTAATCTTACTCAGGTTAAAAATGAAAGTAAAAAAGATAAAATTTATAAACTCATTGATAAGCTGGGGAATATTGATGATATAGATAATGATGAATTAATTAACAGAATTAAAGAAGTTTTATAGGAGGTGTTTTTATGAATGTAATTAAGAGGGATGGAAAGATCCAGGAACTGAATATAGGTAAGATAATGCTGAGTATTCAAAAGGCATCTGATGATATCAACGCTCCGCTGACGCAATCTGATATAAGAAATCTTATTGATGATGTAGACAGAAAATTTAAAGATATAAAGGTAAAAATTATTCCTGCAGCACAGATTCAGGATATAGTTTATAATGTTTTACTTGATAACGGCTTTAATGAATTAGCTGAATATTACAATAGTTACAAAAAATAATAATTTTTTAAATTCATGAATAATTTTTTAAAAATGTGGGCATATTACCTTATGTCAGGAGATTACATTTATGTGATTTTCTCATGTATTAATATTAAGGAGGATTTAATATGTCTCACGCTGACAACAAAAATTCCAAGGACAACAAGAAGAGTAATGATAAGACAAAAAGAGATTTGGACCGCATGAAGGTTGAAACCTCTGATGAAATAGGTTACTCAAAGGAATCAAAGAAACTTGGAAAAGATAAAAACAGAGAAAACGAATAGCTAAGGGAAACCTTAGCTATTTTTTTCTGCCAAAGACAGGGTAATTAAATATTTTATGAAATTGCGAAAATATTATTATGCAATTTCCTTATTTAATATGTGTTCACAAATTCTTCACAGTTCAATCAAAATTATATCAATATATTACTTTAATATAAAAGTATAAATAAATTAAATTGGAGGAATTAAGATGAAAAATTTAAGTAAAAGTAAAATAATAAGATTATCTGTACAAGCATTCTTTCTGGTATTGATAATATTTATTGCTATAAGTCATCAGCTTAATGTGAGTGGTGCACCTTCTCTTCATTCAGTTTGTCCCTTTGGAGGAGTAGTTTCAGCTTATTCATTAATTACAGAAGGCAGCTTTGTTCAAAAGATTCATGAATCTTCTTTTGTAATATTAAGTATAGTGCTATTTTTAGGGATTTTATTTGGACCTGTATTCTGTGGATGGATTTGCCCTCTGGGAACAGTTCAGGAATGGTTCGGGAATTTAGGAAGAAAGATATTTAAAAAGAAATATAACAAATTTATACCTTATAAATATGATAAATATCTTAGGTTTTTAAGATATGGAGTTTTGATTTGGGTAGTATATATGACAGCAAATACCGGCAAACTTTTATTTAATAACATTGATCCGTATTTTGCACTATTTAATTTTTGGACATCAGAAGCTGCTGTGGGAGGAATTATTGTTTTAGGGGTAACACTTTTATCATCACTATTTATTGAGAGACCTTGGTGCAAGTATGCATGCCCATTTGGAGCTTTGCTGGGACTTACTAATTTTATAAGAATATTTAAAATAAGAAGAAACCCTAAAACCTGTATTAACTGCAGCAAATGTGATAATGCCTGCCCTATGAATATAAATATTTCTAACAATACCAGTATAAGAGACCATCAGTGCATAAGCTGCTTAAAATGCACATCAGAAGCAGCTTGCCCAATAAATGATACAGTAAATTTAAAAACTAAAGGAGGAAAGTAATATGAAACTAAAAACTTCCGGTTTGGCAATAATAATAGTAGTTCTGTATTTTGGCGGCATATTCCTTAGCAGCCTTGCCGGCTTTTGGAAGACAGAATCCTCCAAAAATGCCAGCGTAATTGAAAAAGGAAATTCAATAGGACAAAAAAACCCTAAGGATATAAAGGGCTCCTTTAGTTTTAATGATATTAACAGCAATTTTGGTATTTCTGCAGAAGAACTGGGAAAGGCTTTTGAGATAAAAAATGTAGAAAGCTTAGGAACTTTTAAATGCAAGGATTTAGAAAGCTATTATGGTGAAGATACAGATAAGGAAATAGGTACTAACTCTATTAGGTATTTTGTAGCCTTATATAATGGAATAGAATTTGAATTAACAGAGGAAACCTATTTACCCGAGGAAGCAGTTAATATACTAAGGAGAAAAGGTAATTTGACAAAGGAAAATTTAGATTATATTGAGAAGCATACTGTAAATGTGAGATAATTAAGGAAATGAACTAAGGCCTGCACTTATAGAAGTGTAGGTCTTAGATTATAGATAAAAATTCTTAAACTTAGGGGATGCTTAAAGTTGAAAGAGAAAATTCTGATAGTAGAAGATGAAAAAAAACTGGCAGATGTTATGGCCCTTTATCTTAATAAAGAAGGTTATCGTGTTACAACTGCTAATGATGGAATAGCAGGAGAAGAAGCTATTGAAGATGAAGTATATGATTTAGTAATATTAGATGTAATGATACCGGGAAAAGATGGCTGGTCACTGCTGCGTAAAATCAAGGGTAAAGGAGAAATCCCTGTTATTATGACTACAGCAAGAGGAGAAGAGGAAGACAGAGTATTTGGTTTAGAACTTGGAGCTGTAGATTATATGGTTAAGCCAATTAGTATGAAGGAGCTGATGCTTAGAGTTAAGCTAAGAATAAACAGTAATACTAATTATAAAAAAGGTGGAAACATAGTTATGGAGAATCTGGTTATTTCACAGGCAACAAGAACTGTAACAGAGGATGAAGAAGAAGTTTTATTAACACCAAAGGAATTTGAGCTTCTTCTTTTCTTCTGTCAAAACCCAGAGCAGGTGTTTAAAAGAGAGCAGCTGCTAAATAGGGTTTGGTCCTATGAATTTATGGGAGATACCAGAACTGTAGATACACATATTAAAAACCTTAGGGAAAAGATAAATTACTGTGAGAAACACATAAAAACTATATGGGGTGTAGGGTATAAACTGCAGTTAAAATAGTGTGAGGTAAATACTATGGGAAAGTTAACATTAAGACTTATAAAATATTTTATTGCTATAATCAGCTTTGTAATTATAATCTGCTTTATTTCCAGCAGTATATTCTTATCTTATATTTACACTAACATGGAGTATTCCCAGCTTGAAACTGCTGCAAATAAAATTTATGAAGCTATGAAAAAAGGACAGGAGTATTCAGACATAGTATCAGAATATCAGATAACCAGTGCCTTTCTAATAAAAGATAAAGAGATAACTGTGCTTACTTCTGCAAAAATGGGCATAATGTCTATGACTAAAAATGTTGACATAAATAATTTACCTCAGAAGGGTAAGTATGTAAGTTCTAATAAGGAAGAGTTACTATATTATAAAAAAAGCTCAGACATGGGAGATATAGTTATTATTAGAAACAATAGATTTTCAAATGCTTTTTTAAAAGCTATGTATATTATTTTATCTGTCATATTCTTGATTGCGCTTCTTATAGCTATTCCTATTGTTGCTTTATTAGGTAAGAAGATTACAAATCCAATTATTAAGCTGGAAAAAGCATCCCTGGATATTACACAGGGTAATTTTGATATAGATGTGGATGTTAATACAAAAGACGAAATAGAGCAGCTCTCAAAAAGTCTAAAGATAATGGCTAACACAATAGAAAAAAAGAACGACCTGCAAAGGGATTTTATTGCAAATGTATCTCACGACTTTAAGACGCCTCTTAGTGTAATTAGAAATTATAGTGAAGCTATATACGATGACATACTTGATGAAAAAGGGAAAAAGGAATATTTAAAAGGAATAATAAAAGAAGTTGATAGATTAAATTATTTAGTAATGGATATACTCCAGCTTTCTAAGCTTCAGGGTGGGGGAGATATATTTAAAAAAGAACATTTTAATATATCGGAATTTTTATTAAGCTTTAAAAATTCATTCAATATTCAAATGCAGCAAAAGAAGCTTAATTTTAATATAGTAATACCTGCTTCAAATATAGAGATGTATGGTGATGAGAGATATTTATACAGGGTAATTTATAATTTTATTGAAAATGCCATTAAATTTACCGGCGAATTTGGTTTTATCGAACTATATGGGAAAGAAATAGGAGAGGAAATACAAATAGGAGTTAAGGATAATGGAATAGGCATAGATGAAAAATACTTAGTTGATATATGGCAAAGATATTATAAAAACAAAATTAGCGGAGGAATGGGTCTAGGGCTGGCTATCTGCAGTGAAATACTTAATCTTCATGGTTTTAAATATGGAGTCAGCAGCGAAGTTGGTAAAGGTACCGAGTTCTATTTTAGAGGCCGGTTCTCAAAAATGTAATAGGTTTAGAAGAAATCTCTAAACCTATTTATAATTTAAATATTTAATAACAGACAGATCTTTATCTTTAACTTCAAGTATTATATCAAAATCATAAGCTCCAATGGATTTTAAATAATCGTATAAAACAGCTGAATCTATTGTAGAAGAATGTGATCCTGTCTTTTTATCCTTATCCTGCTGACTGTAATGAAGCAGCATAGGACCATTTTCTTCCCTATATGTTTTATTTACCAGTCTTAATATGTTTTTTAAATCAATTAAGGAAGGATTTATTTCGTTATGAAGGTTATCAAATATAGCAGGTATGGAAAGTGCATCAGATGCCATAAGTACATCCTCTATAGTATAACTTTTGTCATCATTTTCAATTGTCAGCCTTTTCTTAAGTGTTTCTGAAAGCAGGCTGAAATTATCAATAAAG
>JAJBWD010000178.1:0-2714 GCA_032907345.1 Bacillota bacterium
ATAAATTCTTTTTATTCATGCTTTCAGCCCAATTTCTAATGTTTGATATATTTATATCCAAAATATCCATTTCGTTAAAATATGTGGCTATATGATTGTTATAGTCTTTCTTATAAGTGTATATTGTAGATTCTCTTTTTATAGTCGATAAATAATTAAAAAAATCAGCAGCAATGATTTTAAGCTTTACATGTGATGGATTATCCCGCTTTAATATAAATTCTGCTTCAGCATCTCTAGCTTCCTGTTTTGTTTTATATTTTTTTGACATATATTTTTTATTAACACCTATATTGTCTTTTTTATACAACATAAAGTAATATGATCTACCGTCTTTAGTAGGTGTTTTACTTTTATAAATAGCCATAAAAAATCATTCCTTTCTTGAAATAGGAATGTTTCTATGCTATTATTAATACGTAGAAAATTCCTATTTTTGCTTAGTGGTTTTTTCTATTACCCTTACTTGTTCGTAGCAAGTGGGGGATTTTTTATTTATCTTTTAAAAATCTAATATATTCATCTGCTTCATCTTCTTTTTGTTGAATTTGAAAAGCATATAATGGTTTATTAACTTGTCCTATATGATTTAATTCAATATGAGCTAATTCATGTATTATTGTATGTTTTCGTCTATAATATGATAAATTAGAATTAACAATAATACTATATATGCCTCTATAGTTAAATACGAATCCATCAATATATTTAGGAAGTCTTAGATATGATATATTAGCATTGTAATATGCTAATATATCACTTTGTTCTATGTATTCATCTAATAAATCTTGTAGCAAATTTCAACACCTCTTTCTATTGGCAAATATTGGAACTTATGTTCTATTGTAAAGTGTATATTAATTTGCTAAAATAAACTTAACAAATTAATTTTTGTTTGAATAGTTCTTGGCGGGGCTATTCTTTTTTAATTTAATACTAATATTAACGACATAATTCCAATAATGATTAAGACTATTGATATGAATAATAAAATTTCTTTTTTAGAAAACGATGGGCCCAAATCAATATTTTTTTGTTCTACAGAAATTTCTGATTTACTCTTACCTTCAATATCGTCAATTTTTATATCTCCTTTTTCGTTCGCATCATCACTAGTTATAATTTCACTTTTTGTTTTCCATATGGCCACATTTACAAAGTACCAAAGAATCGCTGGTGCCGCACTATGGGAATATTTTTCTAAAAAAAATGCATATAAAAATCAAAAAATAAAATAAACAATTATACTATTAATTATTAAAGTTTTTCTTTTCGATTTATTATCAAATTTATTTTTTCTTCGGAAATATTTTATAAATGGGTAGATTATATAACATAATCCAGTCAATAAAATCCCTAATATTGTATTACCTACATTCATTATTCATCACCCAATTCCTTATCAATTTTTTTTTTTCTTTCTTCTATAATCGTTTTAATTATATTTTTATCACTTTCAGTTAATATGTCTTTATGTTTATCGAATAATAGTTCTAATTCATTAAAATCATTATTATTGTCATAAATCAAGTTTTTACTAACTAAATCTCTTTCTGAAACATTAAAAATATCTGCTATTTTAAATAAATCTAATGTTGATGGATTTCTTTCACCTAATTCCCATTTTCCAATAGTTGAATAATCTTTATCCAATTTGCTAGCCAAGTCAGATTGTGTCATTCCTGATTGCGTCCTTAAATGTTTTAAATTACTTGGAAAAAAATTTTCCATAGTCAATCTCCTTTCATAAACTAATTATATAACAAAAATGACAATTTGTCAAAAAAAACAAGACAAATTGTCAAATAAGTATTGACACAAGACAAAATGTCTTATATAATTAAGACAGATAGGAGGAAAAAGATGAAATCTACGGGCATAATTAAAAGTTTAAGAAGTAAAAGAAATCTAAGCCAAGGAAATGTAGCAGATATGTTGGGAATTGCAAGGCAAACTTATAATTCATTAGAAAATGATCTATTAAATAATGATTATATGTTATCTTTTAAAATATTAGAAGTTTTAAAGCCTAATGAAATAGAAACTGATGAATTTTTTAATGCTTTAAAACAAGACTATATGTCTTATATTGTTTCAGAAAAAGAAGAATAGGAGAATAGATGATATCTAATTATTTAAAAGAATACTTTAAGGAAAGAAAAATAACACACGAGGAAATTGAAAGAAAAACTGGTATTGCAAGAAGTAAGATAACACTGAGTTTTAATAATAAAAGAAATTTAACTGCAGAAGAATTAATAATGATTGCTATAAAATTTAATTTAGATTTAAACAAAATAAAAAAGCTAGATAATAATTAAATCATTATCTAACTAATTTAACAACAATACCATACACCGATATGCATGATAAAGCGAGTTTAAAACTAATTCAATTACTGCGTTTTATAAAACCTGTAAAAATCGCGTAAAAATATTCATTAAACAAATTTTACTCAGCATTAACTATATTCGGTAGTTAATTGTAATTGTCCGAAGCTATAAGAGTTTGCTTTCTCATCTATTTCTCATAAAGAAATAGTTCCTCATAGTGCTCGGAGTAATCTCAACAATTAGCCAAGGAGTTAATTATGAAAGGAGATGATTATTATCAAACTTTTAATAATTAACTCCTTGGCTAATTGTTGAGATTACTCCGAGCACTATGAGGAACTATTTCTTTATGAGAAATAGATGAGAAAGCAAACTCTTATA
>JAJBWD010000179.1:0-18120 GCA_032907345.1 Bacillota bacterium
AAAAAAAAGAGCTCTGAATGAACTCAATTTCTAAAAAATATAGAATTTTTTTATATTTTATATACTTTGTATAGCTGCTTTAGAAGACAGTATTTTTAGGTTTGTGGAAAGATATGGTGTAATTGCTGGATTTATAATTCCTTTTTTAGATACAATCCTCACAGGTATACCGCCCATATTCCTATTGGAATTTTATTTTAATTTTACTGCTGTTTCCTGCGAAATATCATCTTTAATAAGTTATCAATGGACAATTAAGTCCATATTAAAAAAAGGGGCAATATGCCCCAATTCATCTTTTTGAATTTCTATCCTATCCATATCTAAGTATTAAAAAATGAGCTCCCTAAACTTCATTTACTTAAGGTATCTTCAAAACAAATCAGACCATTATAATTTATATTTATTTAATACCTTATCAGTTTCCTTATATACCTCTGAAATAGCTGTATTATTCTGTAATGCTGCGTTCCTGCAGTCCTCATATTCAGCTTTGTATTTAACAAGTTCACCATTGTAATAAGAGTTCTTTACTCTTATTTTTCCGTACTTTGTTTCGACCTCTATTATTTCTCTGTTCAGCATTACCTTGTCAACTTTATATTTTCTGACTCCAATAGAAGTGGTTTCCTTAAAGATTACATCTAAAATATTTTTTCCATTTTTTAAATTTGTAAGTATAGTTAATTTTACAGCCGGCCTTCCCTTTTTCATAACTATAGGTGTCTTATAAACATCTAATGCTCCAACCGCAAATAGTTTTTCTTCAACATATTCATAAAGTTCAGGATTCATATCATCTAAATTAGTTTCTATAATATAATGTCCTTCTTCTTTTCCGTCTTCTTTATTGCCTAAATAAACTCTTAGGACGTTTGGGATTTCCAAATCTCTGTGTCCAATTCCGTACCCTGTTTTTTCTATGGAAAAGTCAATTTTATCAGTAAATTCTTCTGCATTTGCAGCTAAAATTGCAGCTCCAGTGGGTGTAGTTGTTTCAAATTGAACAATACCGGATTTTATTGGTATATTTTTTAAAATTTCTACCGTTGCCGGGGCTGGAACCGGTATAATTCCATGAGCACACTTTACAAAGCCGCCTCCAACCTGTACCGGAGAAGCTGATATTTTATCGACCTTTAAATAATCCAGACATATGGCAGCTCCAGTAATATCAATAATAGAATCTATGGCTCCAACCTCATGAAAATGGACTTCGTTAAGGGGCTTATCATGGACCAGAGCTTCAGCTTCTGCCACTTTCATAAAAATATCCATGCTCAATTTCTTAACATTATCATTTAAAAAACTGTTATCTATTATATTTTTAATATCATTCAGATTTCTGTGGTGATGTTCATGCAGGTGCTGACCATCATGATCATGCTCATGATGGCTCACACAATCATGATTTTTCAGTATTACATCTACTTTAGTCCCCTTAATGCCATTTTTTAGAGATTTTTCTATTTTAATTTCATATTCAGAATTCAGGTTTAACTTTGAAATTTCATTGATTAAATAATCTTTATCAACACCCAGATCAACAAGAGCTCCTAAATTCATGTCTCCGCTTATTCCGCAAAAACAATCATAGTACAATATTTTCATCGCTGTAACCTCCCTAATTTTCTCGTATCATAAGTATAAGTCCTGGAGCTCACTCCAAGTCAAATAATTTTTTTAAACGTTTTTTAAACAAACTACACAATATACTCTTTTTTATTTCAAATAAAAATCCTCTTTACACCTTTAAATGGAAAAATGTAAAGAGGGTTAATTTATATTAGGTATCTTAAACTATCTTTTTACATCCACTATAACATATTCAGAATGAGAACCTGTCCGAATAGGATAACCCCAACCTCCAATTCCGGAGGAAACAATAATCTAATAATCATTAATTTCTTTGTAACCGTAATTAAGCGGATAACTTCCTGCTATTTCATTGAAATTTTATTTACCAAATAATTCAGATGCCTGTTTCATTTTATTTATAACATTCACACCAAATGGACAATTCTTCATGCATGCACCACATTCTATACATTCACCTGCATGATGCTCTAATAAATTGTAATGATCCTTTAATGTCTCCGGAACACTTTCCTGAATCAAAGCCAAATCCAGGTATTTATTAACAGCTGCAATATCTATTTTTCCTGCACAGGGCGCACAATGCCCACAATACATACAATGACCGCTAAATGAACATTTTGGTGCATTAGTAAGAACTTCACTATAATCCTTTTCCTTATCTGTAGCTTTTGCATATTCCGCAGCAGCAAGTATCTGCTCTATATTTGAAACGCCAGCCATTACGGATGCAACTGCAGGTCTCGTTAAGCAGTAATGTAAGCATTGTACCGGAGTCATTGCCTTTCCAAAAGGCGATTCTTCATTGCTTAATAAAATTCCCGCAGCGAATCCTTTCATAACCGTCAGTGCTACTCCTTCATTCTGACAAGTCTGGTATAACCGGTTACGTTTTGGATCAATGCCTTCATATATTCTGTCTTTGAATGTGCTTTCTTCAAATAAAATATCTACATCTTCACTTGCCGGAAGCATATCATAAGCTGCATTAAGACTAAATAATATTACATCTATAAGTCTTGATTCCACTGCCTTAAATGCAATATCCGGATTATGCGTGGATATTCCTATTGATTTGATAATTCCACATTCCTTTAATTCTTTCGCATATTCGATGATTTCTCCATGAAAAATATTATTAAAATCCCTTTCATCATCTATATAATGAATGATACCTACATCAACATAATCTAATCCCATTCTGGACAAAAAATCCTCATAGGCACTTTTAACTTCCTTAATATTTCTGGTACGGCGATACTGACCATTATCCCAGGTGGAACATAAATGTCCTTCAATTACAAAACTTTCTCTTGGATATTTGCTTAATGACTTGCCTACATTACTCCTGACTTCAGGGTTTGAGTTATAAATATCAATAAAATTTATACCTTCTTTATAAGCGCAATCTATTATTTTTTCACATTCTTTATAGCTTTTCCCTTCAAAGCCTTCCCCGCCAATACCTATTTCACTTACTTTTATACCTGTTTTTCCTAAAATTCTATATTGCATAATACACCTCCAAAAAAATATAGGTAACTCCAGCTCTATAACAAAAAGAACCCATCATCTGTCTCTTACAGCTGATTTTCTGATTTATCCAGTTTCTCTTCTTTAACTAAAACTCTTTCTTCATATCCGTCAATTTTTTTATCCAGCCGCTGCAGAGTCTCCTGCATTTCTTCAATTCTTTCTGCCAGCTGTTTACGCTGCTCTGTTAAAAGTTCTTTTCTTGCCTCTATTGTGGAATTTCCCTGCTGAACCATGGCTACATATTCTATTAATATTTCAATGGATAGTCCTGCACTTCTCATGCATTTGATAAACTGTACCCAGCTGCAATCCTCTTCTGTAAAATCCCTGTTTCCACTGGAATTTCTATTTACCGCAGGTATCAAACCGATTCTTTCATAATAACGCAGAGTATCCGCTGTCATATTATATTTTTGACTTACTTCTGTAATGGTCATAAATAATACCTCCTTTTATATACTTACCAGGCAGATTCGATTAACATCTAATATCATCCTTAATATATCACCTGGTGTGAACTCCAAGTCAATAGCAATATTAATAATTTCTCCATTTAAAATAAAGATAAATTAAATCATAGCTTATTTATTATACTGGCATTATAGGCTGCTCCAAAACCGTTATCTATATTTACCACACTGACTCCGCTGGCACAACTGTTAAGCATTGATAATAGTGCTGAAATTCCCCCAAAGTTAGCTCCATAACCCACACTTGTCGGGACTGCAATTACAGGCTTGTCTACAAGTCCGCCTACAACACTGGCCAAAGCACCTTCCATCCCTGCAATTACTATAATATTCTTCTGAATATTAATGGTAAAATCCTTTATAATATATATTTTAAGAATTTTACCATATCAGTATATATGTGTTTTACTTATTCTCTTCAACATACATAGTTATAGTCATTTCTATCATTTTTTCTAATGTTTTAACTGTATTAACATGCAGCTCACCACTCAATTCTAATACATCTGGATGGTATATCGAACTTTTCAAAATATGCATTTTCCTTTGGTATCCATTCTTTCTTAAACTGCATCAGTTTTTCTTCGCCATTACGTTTTCTAATATTATTAACCTGCTGCTCGTCATCTATATCCATAAAAATACGCACATCATAAGGATTTTCAAAATATGGGTGCATGCTATATGAACCTTCTATAATATTCAATCTCTTGTGCCTAATTATTGAACCTTCCTTTATAACTCTTTCCTGGCAGCTGAATGGTCTGTATTCTACATCCCGTCCTTCTATAACTGGAATAAGAACCTCCTCTCTGAATCTTTCATAATCAACATTTCCGCCAACTTCTGATAATCGTTCCGAAGTCCTCTGATAATTCTGTAAAAAGAAATCGTCCATATGAAAGAGATTACAGTCATATACTTTCTGCATATAATATCCTAATGTTGTTTTTCCACTACTGCATTTCCCATCAATAGCCACAAGCAGAATCTCTTTATCAGACTGCTCTAACAAACGGTCAACTTCCTTCAAAGCAGTTTCAAAACGTTCTGCACATCTTTCTTTCATAAGAAGCTGATTATCGCCGCCTAATGTGATTCTCATTACATTTTCCTTCTTAAGCCTGAACACTATCAGTGGTATTAAAATAATCTGAATTATGATTCCCGGAATTGCATTCAGAAAACCCTGTGTAAGAAATATTTTCCAGGTAAATGTGTTTCCAAGCATGTTGTATAATCCAATTGACACAGCTCCCCAGACTATTCTTCCTGCAATCATGGCGCAGATAAGCGATGAGTATATTCCAAATGTTTTTTTATTAAACCTTTTATATAATACTCCCGTTACAAGTCCATATGTTCCCAGTTCAAATACCATCGCTGCCGCGTTAGGAAATAATAATGGCATTCCAAACAATACGCTTCTTAGAAGTGGAACAATCATCCCTACAATTAATCCATATGGGCCTCCGCAGATAAATCCACATAAAATTACCGGAATATGCATTGGTAAAAGCATATTCCCAATACTTGGAATTTGCATTGTAATGAATGGTAATACAATTCCAAGTGCTATAAATAAGCCCGCTAATATTATTTTTTTTGTTTTTTTGCTCTGTACTTTCATTTCTCTTCTCCAAACTTTAATGTATAATGCCATCGAATTAATCATCACATTATCATATATACCATACTCCCTGGAGCAGGGTCTAAGTCAATAGCCTTTTTAATTAAATGTTGCAATGGGTAACATTTTTCTATCATTTAGTGATATTTCCTTAAAATATAATCCTAAATATTATCATTTCTTACTTCACAAGCAAATTTTATTTCCGTATTTTTTTATTTCTTCAGGAAATTTGCTGATACATCCCTTCTAAAGTGGATTGCAGCCGGATTATCATATGAAAATTCCATAATAAAATTTCTCATACTTTTGTTTTTCTACAACCACTTTTCAATTGACTTTTTGGCATTACCAACACTTCCGCCATGAATTGCAAGTCCTTTTTCAACTTTAGCTCCTGGGCACAGCTTCTTAATATCACTTTCGCTTCGTCCCATTCCACTTCCTTCATGTGTACAAAATGGTTTAATAATCTTTCCTGAAAGATCATATTTTTCAAGAAAAGTGAAAACGTGCATCGGCATAGTGCCCCAATAATTCGGATAACCTAAATATATGGTGTCATACTCAGCAATATTATCCGGTGCATTCTTAAAATCCGGTCTCGCATTTGCCCTTAAATCGCTCTTGGCTTCTTCAGTACATGCATGATAGTCCAAGTCATATTCAATGACTGGTTTAATTTCAAACATATCACTTCCTGTCAATTCCCGAATCATTTTAGCCGCTATTTCGGTATTGCCTACAGTCAGATTTTTAATGGAACCATTTACGTAATTATTTCCCTTTCTAGAAAAATACACAATTAACTCTTTTGCCATATTAAGCCTCCTTTAAAAATTTAAATCTTTTAGAATTGTTTTTCTGCCTCATTCACACAGCGAAGTGCGTTCAAAGAACGTGGATATCCAATAAAAGGAATACACTGTGAAATGATTTTGATAAGAAACTTCTTATCATTTCCAATCTTCATATTTGCTGCTGCATGGCTTGTAAGCTGTGGTTCACATCCACCCTGAGCTGCAAGGAAGCAGAATGTAATCATCTCTCTCTGCTTATAGTCCAGCCCGCTTCTGGTATAATAATCACCAAAGCAGTTATCTGCCAGCCAGTGATTGATATGCCTTAACTCTTCCGGTCCGGACTTGTAAAACTCTTTCATCCCTTCACCGAAAATATCCACCTGAGCCTGAATTCCCTTTTCCAGACGATTTTCTGTCGTTGTGTTTACCTGACCTTCCAAAGGAAGCTTCACTCCTTTTGCAGTCAGAACCTCATTTACTGCATGCAGGAATGGAAATACCCTTCCAATTCCAAGATATGCAGCTGCCTGATATACAATTTCTTTTACTTCCACCGGAGTTAAGCCAAAATTCAGTGCTGCCGGAATCATTGCTCTGAATTCATCAATTCCCTGACATCCTAAAAGGGCAGCCAGTATTGCCATAAATCTGGATCTGTCATCCAGATCATCCTGGTTGATTACTTCATCAAATGCAAAGTTGTCAAACCGCTCAATAAATTCCGGATCCGTCTCTAAAAATTTTGATACATATTTTGGGAACATTTTTTCATGATACTGTTTTGAAAACTCTGTTATTGCCATTTTATTCACATTTCCTTTTCTTACTTTCTTGTTGGTATAATACTGTTTCTCTCAAACTTTTCCACTACATCCTTCAAATATCCCGTAATTGGAAGATGTTGAGGACAGGCTTTTTCACATTGTCTGCATCCAATGCAGTCACTGGCCTTACCATGATTAATCGCCACATTATTATAATAAACCATCTGACTTGAGAAGCTTCCGGTTGTATTATTGATACTGTTATACAGGGCAAAATACTGTGGTATAGCAATATTCTTTGGACAATCATGTGTACAATAGCTGCATGCGGTACACGCAATTGCTGTCCTGGAGTTAATGATATTTCTTACTTTTTCAATAATCTCCATTTCTTCTTCATTTAATGGTTTAAAATGGAGCATTGACGATACATTATCTTCTACCTGTTCCATGCTGTTCATACCACTTAATACACGAAATACTCCCTTTTGACTTGCTGCAAAACGCATTGCCCAGCTTGCGGTGGATGCATTTTTGTCATATTCTTTCATTAAAGTTTTAGCTTCTTCCGGTACATTTACCAGTGTTCCTCCCTTACAAGGTTCCATTACGGTTACTGGCTTATTGTACTTATTTGCTATATCAAGACAGCATCGGGACTGTACGTTTGGCTGCTCCCAGTCAATATAGTTAATCTGCAGCTGTACAAAATCTATCTTATCTCCATACTTATTCAGTATTTCATCTAAAAGCTCCGGCATATCATGGAAAGACATTCCGACAACTTTAATTTTTCCTTCTTGTTTTTTCTTTGCCACAAAATCAAATGCATTATACTTTTGACATTTTTCATATACATTAGAACCCATATTATGCAGCAGATAATAATCAAAATATGTGACCCCGCAATTTTGTAACTGTTCATTAAAAATCTGCTCCATATGCTCAGAATCTTTAAAATCACGAAGTGGTAATTTTGTTGCCAGCTGAAAGGTATCTCTTGGGTGGCGTTCAACAAGTGCTTTACGCATCGCCTCTTCTGCATGATAGCCGTGATAAGTATATGCTGTATCAAAATAAGTAAATCCCATTTCCAGATATTTATCAAATAACTTGTAAATCAGATTGTAGTCAAAGGAAGCTGGATCTTCCTTATCAAGTACCGGCAAACGCATACAGCCAAATCCAAACTTTTTTTCTTTCATTAAATCCATTTTATAAATTCCTTCCTTCATTAATAATTTTTCCTTCTTCATAAACTTTATTCATAATCGGTAATCCCAAAACTCTTGGACTTCCGCAAACCGCAATTACTTTCATATCTTCCAACTCCTTTTATGTCTGATTCAAGATATTTTCTTATTTTTACCATTGTACTGAGTTTATTATTTGAGGCTAAATTGCCTGAAATCTTGTCCAATTTTCCTTTTTATAGTGCCATTCATAAATAATTGATTTCACAATCCAGTCAACAAACATTGCTGCCCAGGTACCTGTCATTCCCATCCGTAACCCATCGAAATTACTCCTTTGCTTTTGTAATTTAATGATATCTTTTCTATCATAAATGAGCAATTTCACTTACTAATCGCCTCCATAAGTTATACTTATCCGAAATTATTCCTTGTAATTATCCAAAAGCATGATTCGTAAAATATCTGCAAACTCCCTGACATCCGAAGCCTCTCTTCCTTTCTTCCAAAAGGCATAATAGTTCCTCTGAATCTGATTTTTTCCCTGCACCAGAGGTAATCTTCGAATCGGAATTCCCGTCTGTATAAAATTTTTGCTGCCTTCTACCGGCATAAAACCTTTATTTCCTGCAACCAGAATTCTTCCCTCTTCCAAATTTTCTGCAAAAATAAAACTTCCATGAAACCCCAGCGTATTTTTATAATAGTCCTGTTCATTATCCTGCTGCTCTTTCGAAGCAATCAGTATACATGGAACCCGCTTCAACTCTTCCAAGGTCAAAAATTCCATTTTGCTCAAAGGACTCATACCTGATATTTCAGCGAAGGAATATGCTGTGCATAGATGATAATTAGTATAGGCATCCGATAATGCACGTCTTTGGTCGTTAATTACCATATCTACATCTTCATTACGCAGATAATCATAAAGATCTTCATGATTGCCATTTACAATTTCTAAATCTATTCCCGGGTATTTTTCAGAAAAAAGCGCCAATGCCTGCTGCAATTCCTGCATCCCAAAACTTTTGCAATATCCAATCCTTAGACGGTGCCCAGCATTACCAGCAATTTTTCTTGTCTCTTTTTTTAATCTTTCAGCTTCATCCAATAATAACAGGCTATGTTTATAAAAATATTCTCCTGCTGATGTGAGTGAAAATTTTCTGTTTTCACGAATAATCAGTTTTACACCCAAGTCAGCTTCCAATGCCTGGATTTGTTGAGAAATAGCTGACTGTGAAATAAAACATTCCTCAGCAGCTTCCGTAAAACTATTTAATTGGACTACTTTAGTAAAATAATATATTTGTCTGAAAAGCATCTGTTACCTTCCTTGTATCATATAGTAGTAGTGTTTAGAGTCCCTCTCCAAGGACTGCATGCAATAATTTCTACAGACACTGTGGATTAGTCTTACCTTCCTAACGCTTGCCATTTTAAGACTTGTATTTTATTAATTAGTCTTTCTTTTTTACTTTTCTCCACATTATCGTTACACAGTTTAAATATATCATTTGGAGTTAACTCCAATGCAAGCAGGTACTTTTATTATTAGTAAAATGTAAATATAAATTCTTTAAATATAACTTCCTACGCATCTTATATTTTTGCAAAAAAAGAAGCAGCCAGCTGCTTCCTTTAAGTTAAAACTTTATAACATAGATTTCTTTTGTCATTCCTTTCAATTCTTCTTCCAATGTTTAATGTGCCAACTCAATCCGCACATCAATGGATTTGCCTAATTTTTTTATTACAGACAAATCACAATTAACCTTTCCCAAGTTTACCTGGTGCCCATAAATTTTAGACTTTTCTTCATCTTCAAAGAGGATTGTAAAGTAGTTTCCATCACGAGCAAAATCTATATCACCATTCATCCAGCCGTAATGGACATCCTTTTCATCATATTTCAGAGGATTTTCCATTACACCACAATAGTCATGGGAAAAACGGTTTAAATGTACTGTAAATGGCAGACGGGATAACAGTTCCTTTGAAGAGGTGGAATCATTTAAAGTAGCCGGAATTACCGTATCTCCCACCTTTAGTACAATAGCTGTTCCTTTCTCAATTTTACGTGTAGCCATATTAGAACCTGAGGAACTACCCACAGGGTTTTGTTCATTATTGCTGACTTGCTTTCTGCTGCATGCAGCCAGGGAAAATATGATTATAATTACCATTGTAATTGTCAATAATTTTTTCATAAAAAGCCTCCGGTTTTTTTATTTCAGTGAAAAATTTCACACTATTTTCTAACTTATTCTATATTCTTGCTCTACCTTATCAATTTAGTCTTTCAATCTTAACGGTAAAGTCTTTTTCCATTGCAGCAAGCTTTTCAATACCGGATTCAATGTGTCCCAATATAATCAAGCCATTCACATAATCACGGTCTCTATAGTAAATCACAAGATTTCCCCAAGGAGAATATAAAGCCAGGTCACCTAACTTTGGGTCAGCACCAGAAGGTGTTTCTTCTGTTGACAATGCTTTCGGCGGGTAGGCGATTTTTTCTTCACCTGCATAGTCTTTGAAGGTTAATGTAAGTGGAAGCTGCGCTAACAAATCCCTGCTGGCAGGGTTGTCATACAACCTGACGATAACTTTCACATTACCAAATGTCAGTTTGATTCTTGTCCCCTGCACAGAAGCTCCTTCCGCTGCTGCAGATGTTTTCTTAGAAACTGCGCTTTCAGGTATTTTATTGCCGCTGTCCGAAGATGTTCTGGCTTTCGTTGAAGGAATACCGGTATCGGAATCAGTATTGCGTCCACAGCCAGCAAATGATAAAGGCATGATAAATATGAGAACTGCCACTAATATTTTTTTCATCTTGCTTACCTCCTAACATAATTTATCTATAACAGTTCAGTTACAAGTGGAAACAGGATTGTATAATAGGGCTCAAGGCTGCATAAATAGCAAAATCTGTTAATCCTCATTTTGCTTGGTAAATCTTTTTTGTATGTACTTTACGGTATAGTGCGATGTAAAAATACAGAGTCCCATAATGGCCAGATAGTCAAGGAAAAATATAGCAGCGGGTTCATCAAAATTCCAGAATACATACTGTTTCTTCAAAAACATATATGAACCCAGTCCCCGATTGATAAAGGCATAAAGACCATATGCCGCAATCAGGATACCCAACCTGGGAAGAGCCGCCTTGTACTTATGAGACAGTGAAGTTATTTTTGTTGCTTTCCCCGCCATTTTCATGAGCATTCCCCAATGTAACCCAAGATGCAGCGCCATCAATATAAAACCCCAATAGGATGAGAGTAAATGCAGTTTTCTTGCAAATGACATTCCACCATAAATAGGAAGAAACGTGAAAACGTAACGGGATAGCATTATGCCGCTGACCATCAGACCAATCATTGAAACAAATATCAATGTATTAACGATTGCCTGCAAAACCCTGAATGCCGTATACTTTCCCCGAAATATGTTTTGATACCATGTTTTATTCAGAATATGATGTACAATAAATAGGATGAACATTCCAACACCAAGCCATTCGTGCAATGAATCTCCGGTAATATGGAAAGCCATCAAAAACAGCAGCAAAAGTGTCATAACTATATCTATAATGATTTTATAAATTGTTTTCGAATTCATTACATTTCCTTCCTTTTGTCCAAAATTACTTAATTACATTAAGACTCTTAACCCACTGAGTTACTTCATCTCTTGCGTCTTTTACCTGGGAATCTCTGATTTCAATGCCGTTAAGAAATTTTGCATCCGAAAGAGTCGATTTCATATCCTCCACCCCGTGACCAAATCCTCCGCCTCCGTTGGTACAAAAAGGAATAATGGTTTTTCCTGAGAAGTTATATTCCTCCATAAATGTGAACATTGGCATTGGTATGGTGTTCCACCAGTTGGGGTAACCCAAAAAAACCACATCATAATCTTCCATGTTTTGTATATGTGCCTTTAACTTAGGGCGTGCATTCTCTTGCTGCTCTCGTTTAGCCTGATCGACTACCGTGTCATAATCCGAAGAATATGGTGCAGCCGTTTGAATCTCAAAAACATCACCACCCACCTGCTCATGAATCCAGTTAGCAACTTGGCGTGTATGACCTTCATAGGAAAAATACGCAATAAGGATTTTTACCTTCTTAGAATTCATCTGATTGTCCTTTGTATTTTTCACAACTGAGGAAGATGTATTATCTTTTGGTGTACTGCTTTTATCGGCTGTCTGTAATTTAATCTTACTGCTTTCCTGCGTTCTATTATTATTTCCACAGGCAGTAAGTGAAATCACCAGCATTAGTATAAAAAACATCGTAAATATTTTTTTCATAATATAGGCTCCTTTCCTGAATTACACTTTTAGTATTAATGTCAGACTGATTTTCCCATTTTGTATGCCTGCTGCACAGCTTTGTTCTCATTGATTTCACCTTTGTACCATGCACCGACACCGTAAATAACGCCCCTTTCTATAGCTCATAATTTTTTGAAAGCTATAATGTACCTTTATTGGCTGAGTGATTACTAATTATAATTTATCTAAATATATCTTAAAGATTACCATCAGAAAAACCTGTAAGTTTCAATTATTTTATCCACAATGAGCTTTTCAAATTAAAAATTCCACCAGGTCGAAACAGGAATATGTAAGTCTGAATCTAACTGTACAGTTTGACCTATTTTAGGGGCTATCAGATTAACGTCTTTTTCTTTTGCCGCCTTTACCGCCCGCTTTATAGGTTCGTTCCACCCATGAAAAGCTAATGAAAATGCTCCCCAATGTGCTAACACCATATTCTTGCCATTCACATCCAAATTAGCTTGCACAGCTTCTTCCGGTGTCATATGAACCCAGTCCCAAAGCCTGTCATACTGGCCGCCATCCAGCAAGGTAATATCAAATGGCCCATACTTTTTCTCTATTTCTTTAAAATGGTTACCATATCCGCCATCTCCGCTATAGTATAAACGTGTATTCTTCCCAAGGATGACCCATCCACCCCATAAGGTACTATTACCTTTAAAAGGGTTTCTTCCTGAGTAGTGCAAAGATGGTGCCAGGGCAACAGTTAACCCTTTGTAATTCATTTCATTCCACCAATTGAGTTCTGTTATTTTTTCTTTCGGAACTCCCCACCGAATTGAATCAGCGCTTATTCCTAGTGGAACAAAGAAATGTTTAACCTTGCTTTTTAATTTAATAATGGATTGATAATCTAAGTGATCGTAATGATCATGTGAAATAAAGACTGCATCAATAGGGGGTAATTTATCAATAATATCCATCATATTTTGACTATACTTATATCTTTTACTTCCTGCAAAAGAAACAGGTGAGGCAACAGAGCTCAGCATAGGGTCCAAAAGTATCTTTTTATTGTCGATACTAAGCAGAAATGCAAAATGTCCCAGCCAGGTTAGACTGTCTTTTTCACTTTTAATCTTATCCCAATCAAAATCATGAGCAGGAATTACGCCATCCGGATTACGGTCTTTAGCACCTGAAAAAGACTCCTTAAGCATTGATACATTATCCGAAAAACTCATTTTCAAGCTTGTGGGCGGGTCGTTAACAAACCTTCCGTAAGAATAATTCTTAAGCTGTTTGTAATGCTCCTTTTGTTCTTTAGTTGGATTCCCGCCAAAAGCCGGATCTAAGTTTATAAACAATAAGGCACTAACAAATACTAAAAGTAAAAAACTTAATAAAACTAACATAATTTTTTTCTTATTTCTCCTATATTTCTTTTTTTTCATGCTGCCCCCATTATTGATAAAGCAAAAGACCACTGTTCAAGAACTTACTCTCCTTCATCGGTGGTCTGTTTACTCATTATGTATTAGTTTCTAATTCTTTTATTATTCTTTCCTTGATTATTCAGCGTATACTTCTTTCGCCAATGCAAAAGCTGCCCATGCATTAGGCCAACCTACATAGAATGCAAGATGCGTGATGATTTCTGATATTTCTTCGGCACTAACACCATTATTCTTCGCATTGGTAATATGATATTTTAATGAATTATCAAATATCCCTTTTGTAATCAGCGCAGTTACAGTAATGATACTGCGATCTCTTAATGATAATTTATCTTCTCTTGACCAGACCTCTCCAAAAAGAACATCATCGTTTAATTCAGCAAATTTTGGTGCAAATGTTCCAAGGGCATCTCTGCCTGCTGTTTGTTTTTTCATAATCATATTTCCTTTCTTACGTATAATTCTATGTCTTATACCGCAGCATATGCAGTTTTTAAAATCTGTAAGACTTCCTCCGCTGTCAGAACTTTATATCCTCCTATAAGTATAGTTGAATTTGCAATTAGTGGAAGCATCTCTTCTGTTGCACCAAGTTCCTTAAGGTTAGTTACGATACCACATTCTTTTGCAAAGCCTTCTAAAGCATTAATACCTTCCAAAGCAGCTGCTTCCTTTGTCTTGCCGGTCTCATCTACACCCCATACCTGCTTAGCAAAACGAACAAACTTATCCAGGCCAAACTGACTAATATATCTGTAGTAAGGAAGAGAAATTGCGGCTAATCCCATACCATGTGCACAATCTGTATAAGCTCCCAGCTGATGTTCAATCATATGAACTTCCCAATCCTGTTTTTTGCTTAATCCCATAATCGGGTTCATCGCAAGAGTAGAGCTCCACATTAAATTACTTCTTGCTTCATAGTCATTTTGATTATTTACTGCAATTTTTGCACTGTGGATGATGGAACGGAGAAGGCCTTCAATTAGGTAATCTGAAGTGACATCATCTTCACCTGAGAAATATGCTTCCATTAAATGTGACATCATATCAAAAATTCCGCTAACCATTTGATATTTAGGCAATGTCATAGTATATTCCGGATTCAGGATTGAAAATTTTGGATTTACATTTGATGGGAAAACTCTTCCATTCTTAAGTTTCATATCTTCATTAGTAATAACTGATCCACCATTCATTTCAGACCCGGTTCCTGCCAAAGTAAGAATAGATGCAACCGGTACTATCTTATTATCTACAGGTTCAAAGTTTATCCAATATCGTGTCCACGCATCACCTTCACAATATGCAGATACAGAAATGGCCTTTGCACAGTCAATAACGGAACCACCACCTACAGCCAGAATTAAATCTACACTATTCTCACGTACAAGTTTGGCACCTTCCATGACTTTCTCATAAGTTGGGTTTGCCATAATACCGGATAATTCCACGATATTTTTACCATTTTCCTTTAATATGGCTGCAACCTGGTCATAAAGCCCGCTTTTCTTAATGGCACCCTTTCCATATGCAAGCATTATTGTTTTACCATAATTTTTAAGTTCACTGCCTAAATTATCTAAAGCAGTCTTTCCGAAATATATTGTTGTTGGATTCTGATAAGTAAAATCTAAATTCATTTTTTTCTCCTTCTCTGCGCATTTTTTGCGCATAAATCAATTTTTTAGTAAATTATAAGACACACGCTTCTATGATTGGGTTATCCTATAATTAAGGTCTCATGAGCTTTATTCCGGTTATTTCAGTTTTCTATATTCTTCATCGGATACAGGCTCCAGCCACTGGTTAGATGCACCCTCTGCAGGAACTTCTACTGCCAGATGTGCAAACCAGCTGTCCGGTGCGGCTCCATGCCAGTGTTTTACTTCCGGCGGGATATTAACTACATCTCCCGGATGTAATTCCTGCGGTTCCTTTCCCCATTCCTGATAATAGCCTCTGCCCGCTGTGCATAACAGAATCTGCCCGCCTTTATGATGCATATGCCAGTTGTTACGGCATCCCGGTTCAAATGTTACATTACCTATAACTACTCTTTCCATAGTCAGCATGTTTAAATAGCTCTTTCCTATAAAGTACTTTTCATACGCTTTGTTTTCTTCTCCCATAGGAAATACGGAAGATGCTTTTATTTCTTCAAAATTGCTCATTAATATCGCCTCCAAATTTTAAACTTTTTTCTGCATTTATATTTGCATTAATTACGCAGTACATATGCTATGTTTTTATCTTAATACCTAAACCTGACTTCAGGTCAAGCGTTTTTTAATTATTAATTATAAATAAATGAATTTCAATGTTAAACAACTAATGCTATTTTCCCATTTTTTGTGATGATTTCTGTATTTTCTGCATTCATTTCCGGATTATCAAAAATCACTTCACCTATGCTTTTCGCTTTAATTTTCCCGGAGTAAGGATTTTTTATGCTGTCAATATTACTATCAACCGCTGCTTCTACAGTTGAATATTCAAAAGCAAGATTTGTATTCAGAAGCTTACAGTTTTTTAACACTACATTTTCCATATAGCACATTCCCTGCAGACTCTCGATGGTACAGTTAATTAATGTTACATTCTTAGAATTCCATCCAAGATATTCTCCTGATATAAAAGAATCATATACAGTCACATTTTCGCTGTTCCAGAAAGCATCCTTTGAAAGCATCCTTGCATTCCGGATAGTCATATTCTTTACTCCGTCAAAGGAATAATTCCCCACCAATGTAAACCCATCAATTTCTATGTCATTACATCCCATTGCAAAGTAATCTCCCTTTGCAGTAACGTTCTTCATGTCTACCTGACTGCAGTTCCAAAGTGTTTCAGATGCATTTAACATATTTACATTTTCCAGTTCAATGCCTTTACAGCGTCTGAATGCTTTCGGTGCTTCAATTGTCACATTTTTCATGAAAATGCTGTCTGTATACCAGATACCTGCCCTTGCCATTTCAAACATGGTACTATTTTCAACCGTTACATTCTTACAGTACCACAACGGATATTTCCACTGAAAAAGGCTGTGTCTGATTTTCAGATCTCTGCTTTCCTTAAGCGGAGATTCTCCGTCTGCAAATGTGCAGTAGGAAATATCTAAATCATAGCTTTGGAATAAAGCTCTTTCTCCTGTAAACATTTCTTCAATATATTTTTTCATTTATAAAATCCTCTCCTATTATTCATATTCGCATAAAACTAATCTTTACTTATTTGTTTTGGTAAGTTTTATGGTTCCTGACATACTTCTAATGTATTCACCCCCGGATACAGTATGTCCTAACTCATATAAACCACTGGCAGGGCTAAAGCTGCCATAAAACATTACTACATCTCCCCATGGTGCATAGTATGCAATGGTTCCGGCATCCCCTCCAGCTGCTGATGGAGTATTACTCACATTTAGTGATGAAAGCGGATAAAATATTTTTTCGTTATTACTAAAATTTTCTATCTCAACGGATAACGGCAGCTGCTCATAAAGATCTTTTGCTGCCTGGCTGCCATTTAGTTCATATATAATGGTATTTCCTTTTGCATTTACACTTATCTTCATAGATATTTCCTCCCTACTTTAAAATTCTATTAATTGCCTTGATTATCTGTGTTTCCTAAAGTATAATTAACATTATATAAG
This sequence comes from Bacillota bacterium, assembly GCA_032907345.1. Taxonomy (GTDB): domain Bacteria; phylum Bacillota; class Clostridia; order Clostridiales; family Clostridiaceae; genus JAJBWD01. The sequence goes on from JAJBWD010000179.1 coordinate 17,408, forward strand.
CTAAACCTAACTTTAGGTCAATAGTTAATTTGAAATTTATTTTATTTTATTAGGAGGTTATCATGACATATACAATTGGGGAAATATCAAAAATATTAAATATTTCGATTTCTACTCTGCGATACTATGATAAAGAAGGACTGCTTCCCTTAGTAAACAGAACCAATGGGAATATTCGTGTCTTCGATGAAACAGACTTGGAATGCCTTAGAATGATTGAATGCTTAAAAGCAACGGGGATGCAGCTGAAAGATATCAAAACTTTTTTTGAATGGTGTGAAGAAGGTGACTCCACTATAGAAAAGCGCTACGAACTTTTTCTTCAGCAAAAAGAAAAGACTGAAAAGCAAATTGAAGTATTACAAAATGCGCTGGCTCGAGTAAATTACAAATGTGAATATTACAGAATAGCCAAAGAAAAAGGGACCACTGACGTTCCTGGATTACGGGAAGAGTTATCCATGAAATTTTTATCTAATGAAACTATATCCAAAGCAGTGTAATAAAGGCAGTTTAAAAATTAGCATGCATTAAATATATTTAAATTGTACCCGGCTTTGTATCAATGCTAAAACAAACAATGGTAAAAAAAGACTGCATATTATGATTAAGCAATATGCAGTCAGATTCCTATCAAATTTTTTCATTATTGTTTGATGCCTGATTCTCTTTCCAGGCTTTTACTATCTCAATGGTGATTGGTTCACATTTTT
>JAJBWD010000180.1:0-3035 GCA_032907345.1 Bacillota bacterium
ATATGACGTTGATTCCCATCCAATGAGCGGAATAGATTTTGACGGGATAAGGCAGGAGTTTGGACTTGATGAAAATAAAACGGTAGTTATGACAATTGCCCTGGGCTATTTTGACGAAAGCAAAACATTATACGGAAGGGCATACAGAAGAGGCTATGATGAAGTGGTTAAAGAGGTGTAAGGTGCCACCCAGGTCACAGTTCACAAATGATTAGAAAAGAGCCGGCAAAATCTGCTGACTCTTTTTGAATGCGAAAAGTAAGTCCTGTTTAATTTGTATATTCCTTCTTATACCGGGACAGCAGCGTGAACATAGATGCTCTTCTCATGTTAAGGAAAGAGCATCTTCAGCAAAAAAGTGAAAAGTGAACTGGGTGGCATCTACTTATTTCAGTTCATTCTGAATCATAATTCCCACCACATCAGCAAATCTTTCCTGGGACTTAATCCGGGCCAGATTGTGCCCATATATCTTTTTGGCATCAGCAACATCCTCATCAAGTCCTGTGTAAACGCATAGTATGGAAACTCCTTCCCTCAGGCCTTTTCTCACTTCAAAAGCTGTGTCATTTACCCCCGGGGCATCAATATATTCATAATGAATCTGATTAAATCTGCCGCCTGAGATACCCTGGGTATCGTTAGGCACTCCATCGGAAAGAATGATAAGTATTTTATTTTCACAGGGTGAGTCCTTCATCATGTGAAGTGCTGTACGTATGGCTAAACCATCACGATTGCTTCCTGCAGAAAAATAATTGAAAATTTTATCATTTTTATTGTTTTCTTCGTAATCACGATAAAGATTGATGACTGTATAAGTTCTTTCAGTGCAGAAAGAGTAAACTTTCACCGGGATTCGGCAGCGTGTCAGGCTTTCTGCAATTATATATGCTTCAGCTGCAATAATTTCCTGGCGGTTAGTTTGGGAAGAGGATGCATCAAGCATTATATCTACGGATAAATCTCCAATGTCATCTTTAAGATTTTTAAAAAATATCTTGCTGTCATTAAGATAAATATTCCTCCAAATCTTTCCTGCTGCGAGTTTTCCCGCTTCCGACCTGCTGCAGGAGTCCAGATTGAACAGCTTAGTATTTCTGATTCTGTTTGTAAGCTTTGAAATGCTGTTGCTGTACTTCGTAAAGTTTTCCTGATAATGCTCCTTATTTTTATCTCTCTGCATCAAAGCAGCTTTTTTACGGTTAAGCGCATCTTTATTAATGCTGACATCTGAACCAAATTCTCCCCGGGTAACATGAAGATGGCAGTACTTGTGGTTCCCGTAGCATAAAGTCTGCTCAAGAGCTTTTATCTGCAGCTTCGGCATAATTGAAGCTCCATAACAGTCTTGTATATATTCTCTTTTGTATGTGCCCTTCAGCTCAATGAATTTATGAAAGCCCAAAATAAAATTCTTTAGTTTATGTTTCTTTTTCTTAAACTTTACTTTGCTTAATAATCTGGCATAATAAACGTTCATGAGTCTCACAGAGGGCATATCATGATTATGCAGTTCTTTTTTATTTTTATATTTTGCAGGGATGTAATTATATCCAAAATAATTTCTTATGATTTTATTCATCCTGAGTATAATCTGCTCAGTATTCATGGATTCGTCAAATTCCAAATCATTCAGGATGTTAAGGACTGAGCCTTTTATTTGGGGGTCAATTCCTAGTGCTCTCATATAATGGGCTGTCTCTACCTTATTTAAAATATGATCAGCAGAAGCTTTGCTGCAAATGCTTAAAATTTTTTCTGAATAACTTCGGCGTAAGGTTTCAAGAACAGGCCTTTCATCTTTTGATTTTGCATAAGTGCAGTTTTCTAAACCTATCCACATCAGGTTTTCTAAAAAATCATGATGAAGATCCCTTATATAATTGTCAAGGAGTGAATAGTCATAATATTTATGTACAGCACCGATAATATAATTTAAGTAAAGATCAGCTTCTCCGCTTTCATCATATGCCCTGAATTTCGGATCAAAGGAGTAGTCAGCTGAGGCATTCCATATGATATTAGAAGCTCTTTCTTTTTCCTGGTTTTCATTTATCATAGTCAATCTGTAAAGATTTCACCTCTCTTTAAGTTTTCCTGTATTCTGAGGCGAATGACATCATCTACCAGCTTCTTCTCATAGTCATCAAAGGATTTGTTTGTAATGCCCATCTGCAGGGCTTTGTAAGCTTCCAGTCCCTTTTCCATAAGATGAATAGCGGTAAGAAGACCTCTTAAATCTACTGACTTGGTGGAAATCTCTGAGCTTTCACTTTTCTTTTGAATATCCTGGAAGAGTCCCGTGAACTGTTCCAGATATGTTTCCTTCATAGTCGGGAATTCTTTATGAAGGAGCTTCTTTAGATAAATAGTTGAAATACTTGGCATTTCAATAACCATAAAACGGGAAGTCAAAGCTTCGTTGAGTTCTCTTGTACCGGCATATCCATAATTCATGGTTGCAATGAATCTGGTGGCATCATTGAGAACGATTTTGTCATAGCCCGGGACATCAATGATTCTTCGGAAATCCAGGGTAGCATGAAGAAGTGCAATGGATTCATTCTTTGCCATGTTAATCTCATCCAGGATTCCAAAGCCTCCCTGCACGGCACATTCATAGATGGGACCATGCCTCATAACAACCTGCCCGTTTTCAAATGTATCGGCACCAATCAGAGAGGATGAATCCGTGTTAACATGAAAAGAAATATCCCAGCCGGGCCTTCCGAAAGCAGCGGCCAGGTTTTCCGCCAGAACGTTTTTACCGGTTGCCTTGGGACCCACCAGGAGAAGGTTTTCACCGCACAGAAGCACTGTAATGGCTTCCTCCCAGATATCCTTTCCGTAATAATTATACTTGGGATTTGGAATCCTGTATTCCATATCAGGAATTACCTTATACCATTTCCGGTACCTTTCTATTTCAGAAATCAGATTTTCATTGATTCCCTCTTCCCTTACAAAATCAAGCAAAATTGCCACCTCCTATTTTTTTTTGGTGCCACCCAGGTCACTTTTCACTTTGGCTA
>JAJBWD010000181.1:0-7566 GCA_032907345.1 Bacillota bacterium
CTGCCTGGAATTTCTTTCGGGAACACTAACAAAATCATTTCATATATTATATTAAAATAATAAAACTGGCAGATGATATTTTGAAAAAGAATAAAAGAAGTAAAAAACATAATTTTCGTGCACAAATTCCGGAAAGATGCCGGGTTGGTTTTCAAAGATATACTGTAGTTTCAGGAGATACAATGAAGAGCATTGCTAAACGGTTTAATGTAAGTCTGGATTTTTTAATCGCTGAAAATTCACATATTACTGATGCCAGCAAAATCTATCCCGGTGACATTTTATGTGTGCCTGTACAGCCCATGCCCGGAGAAGGAAGAGTACCTTCAAGCTGTCCTGAGGGTTACGAGCGATATACCGTAAAAAAAGGTGATACAGTTAGTAAAATTGCACAGAGCATTGGTATTCCTATTGATTTGATTATTGCCAATAACCCCCATATTCCTGATGTAAGTATAATTTTCCCTGGAGATGTGCTATGTGTTCCAATTTCATTAAAATTCCCCTGCTGTACAATTTTAAAGCCTGTAAATCCGGCCATTCAAAATACTGTTGGATCTGCCCTTGTACAAAGGCTCACTAACGGACAGCATCTTCTTGTAATTACAGGAGTTTATTTACCGGACCCAGGCAGTTTGGGAAATTTCGACATGTATGATGGGTTTGTTGGGATACCCGGCATAGGCGGGTATGGTTTTGGCCTCTCTTCTGCGGCTGAGAAAGCCGGCTCCTGGATAGGTCAGATAACAATTCTTCCTCTTCTGACCTCCGGCAATCAGATTTATGTAATCCCGGGTAATTCCAATACCGGAGTTTCCGGTCAGCCTATATTGGAAGGAAAACTTTGTAACCCATAAAAATAATCACTGCCTGTTATTATAATCAAATAATCCAAATCAAATATATAAATATGGAGTGAGGAGTTATGCTATTAACAATAACTCTTCACTCCAATTTTCTCCCTGCCCAGGGTGTCATATAGCCTGAGTATGAATTCACCTATCTGAACTCACCTTCAAAGAACCCCAAAGTATATTCTATAACCTCATCTTCCCAGTTCTTTCTATTAAAAGTATGATCTGCTCCTTCAATAACGTGGAGTACAGCCTTGGATTCATATTTTTCCAGATACCTTTCTGATGCATTTAATGGAACTGTCATATCCTTATCTCCGTGAAGAAGCAGCACATTTTTATCAAAAGCTGCAGCTTTCTCATAAATATCAACACTAATAATGTCATCAATAAAATCTGTGCCCAGAAGCAGTCCTCCTAAATCATAATATCCGGATTTTCTAACATTCTCCATATTCTCTTTCTCTACAGTGTCCATTACCAGGTCCCCCATGTTCCCCGCAGGAGCCCAAAGGCAAAGTGATTTTATATCATCCCTGCAGTCACCCGCAAGCATACTGGCAACTGCTCCCCCCATACTTAAGCCTACAATTCCAATTCTGTTAACATCAATAAAATTCAAAGTTTTTACATAATCAAGTATGTTTTTAGCATCCTCCAGTTCTTTGGAGATAGTCATATCTACAAAATCTCCATCACTCTCTCCGCTTCCTCCGAAGTCAAATCTCACACTTGCAATGCCTCTTTTTTCTAACATTCTGGATAGTTTTACAAATATAAAATGCGGTTCCATCTTATTTCCGGTAAATCCGTGAAAAATAGGAACCATGGGAACCTTTCCTGATATCCCTTCAGGAATATGAAGCATACCTCTTAAAGTTAAACCTCTGCTTTCAATTTCAACTGCCTTCTGCATTGTAACACCGCCTTAATTTTATTAATTCTAGAATTGCTGTCCACCTTTTTATTACACTTAATTTTATTTTACCACTTGCATGTATTATTCAAAAATATAGTAACTGCTCAAAACTACTTATAAGTTTATTACCCTATCCCCATAAACCCCATATTCTGGATTTGATGTGGTCATAATTATTTGTATACCGGATTTCGATAATTTACTAACGCATTTTAAAAAATTTATTTGTCTTTCATTGTCAAGGTAAACCAGCGGATCATCAAGGATTAAGATATCGTTGCCTAAGGCAGCCCCTATTGCTAATTTCATGGCAATATATATCAAAGACTTTTCACTGCCGGAAAGAGACTTTATGTCCACAGGTTTTTCTTTAAATGAAACTTTAGGCATGTAATCATTTGTGCTGAATGAAACTTTAAAATCATTAAGAATATTAAAAATATCTAAATATTTCTTTATTATTACATCTAATGAATTCAAGGTATTGTTAAGAATAGTGGCAATTGTTGATTCTACGCCCTGAACTGCCATCTCACATATATCTTTATTTTTCTTAACTTTATTAAGCTTTTTTTCTTCTTCTAAAAATTGTCTATAGTTTGATTCATGAAGTACTTTAAGAGAGAGGGCCTCTTCATAATTAATATTTATTTTATCTAATTCCGATTTCAGATAAATACTTTCATAATATGAATTTGACAATGAATTAACTCCTGAACTATTTAAATTTATTTTTTCTTTTAATCTGGATATATCTTCCTGTATATTTTTTACATAGCCTAATTTAAAAGTAAGCTGCTGTTTTTCTGACATTTTCCTGTTTAAAATATCTGCATCCTTTTTCAGCAAATCAAATTTTTGAGTTAAATCATCAAGCAGCATTCTTGCAGAGGAAAGTTTGTTTGCTTTTCTACTGATAATATTCTCTAAATCAATATTTTCAATATCCTGGGTACATATGGGACATTTTTTATCAGTTCCTGATGATATAATATTCAGCTGCATTACCTGAGATTCTAATTCAGAAATATATGCTTCTCCTTTTGAAATTCTCCTGTTTAATTCTTCCAGTTCAAGCTGCTTAGTTAAATAATCTTCAGTTTCTCTTTCTAAATCATAGATTTTGTTTTCTAAACCGGTAATTGAATTATATCCTGTAAGTTCCATATCAAGCTGTTGGTTTTTATTTTTAAGCTCATTTTCATAATCATCTAATACATTTTTTATAGCCCTGTTTCCGGGAGAATTTTCAGAATTAGAATTACTGACATACTTATTATATTTTTCTATAAGTTCATCTTTTTTTAATTTTATATTATTAAAATTCTGTTCCGCTTCAAAATTTAATTTACTTTTATAAATATCATAATTTGTTTGAATATTTTTAAGTTCTGTTTTTGACTGCTTCCTGTTTTCGATAAAAGCATCTCTTATTTCTTCAAGTATATTCAACCCTGATAAACCATACATCAGCTGCTTTTTATCACCAGAGGTCATTGATAAAAACTCTATTACTTCACTATCTTTTAAGAAGCTATAACTTATAATATTTTTATTATTTCCAATTGCTTCTTCAAAGAGTTTATCTTCCTGGGATAGTTTAATAAAACTTCCGTTAATTTTTAAATATTTACTGCTGGTGTCTCTAATTAGTTCAGTTGTTTTAGTTCCATTTTTTAATTTTATTAATACTTCTGAAATTAGTTCATTATAATTAATACATCTTTTAATATTTTTACTGTTCTTTAATGATGTTCCAAATAATGTGAAATATATTGCATCACATATGGTACTTTTACCTGAGAAATTGCTCCCTGTAATAATGTTTAATCCCGGAGACAGACTTATTTCTTTATTGATAAATCTACCAAACTTATTAAGTTTAATTTCATATATCATAAAATCACTCACTTTCAGAAGAATAGTCTTTAGTTAACATTTTATAAAGCTTATCATAGTCATTTATATCTGAACTATTTATGTAAGCATGTTTAAATGTTTTAATTATCTTTTGTATATCTTCTTCTAAAATAGCATTTGAAGATTTTTTATTAAGTTTTCTCAGTTCCTGTTCAAATATTTGGAATATACTTTGATTATCCATATTTGCTCCTTTATTATTTAATTACTCCAGCCACAAGTTTATAATTAAATCCATTAAATTCCATTCCCAGACTAAGTGTAAAATATATGTCTGAATTTACAGGAATTTTTAAATCCTCCTGCTGAATATTATCAGATAAATTATCACCGCATTTTGACAGTGCTCCTTCTAAAACTTTTACTATTTCCTTTTCATATTTATCATCAGTTATTCTTAATTTATAATTGATATCTCTATGCACAAAACCGGCATTGATATTAATCGGATGATTTGGCCTGAAGTCATTTCTGCATATATTCAGGATTACATTATCCGGCTTAATCAGCATAAGAGAGTATCTTCTGTCTGCTTTATAATCCTTTTGTATACGCTTACATTCATCATAAAAAATATATTTCTCACTGCTTATGTATTTTTTTAAATCATTAACATTCAATCTGCCTACCTTTTTCCATCTAAAGCTTCTGTCTATTAAATAGTTTTCCGGCTGCAGATAATCTTCTTCCCGATCTATCAGTCCAATATTTATTACATCCAGCAATTTGGGCATACTTCCATCGTTACAGGTTATATTATCAAAACTCAAGCCTGCTCCATTTTTAAGTACCGGTCTTATCCATTCACCGGAATCAACATCGATACCTGCGACGCATCTCAAGCTTTCCTTTCTGGAATTAGCAAGACAAACTATTCTCTTATTAAGCATCCGCTTTCCTCCGTGATTTATAAATGAATGATGGTAATGTCATCATAGTAATTTTTAATATATTCGGCAGCAAGCCTTCTATGACATTTATCAGGTAAAAATTCACTGCAAAGCAAACATGAATCCTGAAATATTTCTTTATTAACATTAAATAAGGGTTTTCTTTCTTTAAGAAGCTGATTATATTTATTTTCATATTCATCCCAGGTAATTTTACTATCTCTATACTTATCCAATATTTCTTTTGTTGGAGCAAATTCAGGAAAATATGCATATTTAATTCCTGCAATCTGTTTCAATAAATACTCAATATCACTTCTTTTTGTAAAGCCTGCTAATTGAGATTTATTATTTAGTCTAATGTCTATCAGCGTTTTTATTTTATTTTCTTTTAAGGCTTCAAAAAATTCTTCAGCATTTCTTTTTGAAAATCCTATTGTATATATATGCAATTAATCATCCATCTCTTTTCTGTATGAAATTTCTTTTCCTTTCTGCCTGTAAGCTTTTTCTATCATTTCCTGCTTGATTTTATCAGGTTCATTCTCATTTTCTTTATTGTTTAGATAATCATCAAAAGATATTTTAATTAAAGAACTTTCATATAATTTAAGAAGTTCTTCTTCAATATCATTTTGATTTTTACAAGTATGTTCATCTACTAAATGAATAACATTTACGCCCTTTTTACTTAAGGAATAACTGATCAGTATAGTCCGGTGGCATTTTATTGGATCCTTTTCAGTACACATGACAGCTATTGTATATCCTTTATCAATTCCGTCTATTATTCTGTCTATACCACTTTTATATTCTTGACATAATTTAACTTTTTCAAAATCAACTTTATCAAATTCATCATATAAATTTCTGTCAGTTCTTCTGGCTCCAAGTTCATCACCCATATAGATATAATTTATTTTATGTCTTTTAAGCTCGGATTTAATATTGTTCTGATTATAACTGGCTGCATATATACTGGCACTGTAAGGTGTACTTCTCACATCAACAATACAGTTTATTTTATTTTTTATTAAAATTTCAAGGAATTCATTTATGTCTCTTGTAGAATGACCTATTGTATAACAAATTCTGCCCATAAAAATATCTCCTTTTAAGATAAAGTTCAAATATTAAACGCAAATGGTTTTGTTCTTCTAATTTTCAGTTTACCTTTAACTGTTATTATTTTCAAGAATATTACTATATATGTTAAAAGTAAAAGCACCCTAAGGGTGCTTAGTCAATTACCAATATAAGCAAAAAAGTTTAATACTGCTGAAAGTATATTAATGACTTATGTGATATTATATAATTAAATATAAAGAGAAGTCAGAAGAAAAACTGAAGCTGTTTAGCAGACTAATAATAATTTATTTTTCAGGAGGTATTATAATGTTTGGTCATTTAGGATTTTCATATGTAGGTTTGATATATTTATTGATGCTTTGGATTCCCAATATAATTTGGAGTAAGAATAAGCCAATAGACTATGATCCTGCCATGGAAAACAAAATATTATTATTTTTTGAGCGTACTGGACAAGTATGCTGTACCTGCAGCATACTGATTTTTAGAGATTTTAACATTGCAGCCTTTTCAGCATGGAGTTTATGGCAGGCAGCATCATTTTTTCTGATGATTCTATATGAAATCAGCTGGATCAGATATTTTACCAGTGAACATACAGAAGAAAACTTTTATCGCAGTTTTTGCGGAATTCCCGTACCCGGTGCAAGCCTGCCAGTCATAGCTTTTTTGCTGCTGGGAATTTACGGCAAAGTTATTTGGCTGATTGCATCTGCTGTAATAATCGGCATAGGGCATATTGGAATACACTTTCAGCATTTGAAAGCAATTAAATAAGTTAACTTAATCAGCTATTTAATCTTCCTTTAACAGCTTAGGCAGTACAGACATTTTATATGTGAAAACCTTCCACTGCCCATCTTTTTTTATAAGCCCTATATATCCCTGCCCTTCACCTGTCTTCTCTGTTTTATCCTTACCTGAGATAAACTTTAGCTTAGCTGTAAAATTATATCCTGCTTTACCTTCTTTAATATCATAAGCATTTTTGGATAAGGTGATGTCTGTAACCTGCATTGTATAATTACCTTTGATGCATAATTTAGTGTATAATGTATTTTCCCCGCCTGCAACAAGAGTGTTATAACCATCTTCTGTCATTAAAGATTTCAGGGTTTTGTCATTGGAATGCATAGTTTTAACAGATGTAATAAAATCGCTTATTTTTGAATATACATTAAAATTATCAATTTTCTTTGAATCTACTGTATAGAGTTCAGTGCCAAATGCCTTAGCTGCTTTTTGAGCATTGCTTTCATCAGAACTGCTGCAGCCGGCTAAGACTAATGTAATTAAAGTCAAAACAGTAATTATTTTTATCAGCTTTTTCAACATTATCCCCTCTTTTTAAAAACTATGATTGGGTATTTTATACATTATACTAAATATTTATACATATAACAATATATATCACTTTTCCTTAATATTTCCTTAATATATTTACCTTATCATCAATTATTCAGGTTAATAAATAAAGATTTTACTATGCTAATGGGCTTACTTTAATTTTTCAATATTACAATAATACCTGGGCTGTCCTGGTATTGTATTTGCATATGATATATAATAATGGTAATAAATGTATAATCATACGAATAGAGATCTTCTATATCTTTACACGTATGAAGATCCGACTATGAAAATTATTGCGGTTTTGGAAGAAGAGCGGAGTGAAAAAAACATAAAGCATTTTGTTCTAAAATAAATTAATACTATCAAGTATAAAAGAATATTAATGGAGTAAAAGTATCTGAATTCTAAATAGTTTTTATGATTTGGAGGGGAATTCTGTGATAAAGAACAATATAAGTTCCATCATATATCATATTTTTATTCGTATATTATATCCTCTTTCAATGTTTTGTATTGGATTTAATTCTTCATTACCAAGGTC
>JAJBWD010000182.1:0-4688 GCA_032907345.1 Bacillota bacterium
GCGCATATTTCTTTATATGTAAAATTACAATAATACCTTATCAGAAAAATACATAAAGCTCTGCATTCTTTAGCTTTCCTTTTATACTTCCATTTCAGCATCTTTTCATCCACATCAGTGTACTTTACTATAAAATTCCTTACTTCCTCAGCTTTAAACTCTCTTACCAGCACTGATCTTTCACTTCTATACTCACCTTTTTCATTTTTAAACTCATGCTGCATCTTCATATATTCATCATCACATTTCATTACAAATTTATAGTATTTTTCTCTGGCTTTTTTAATATCTTTGTTAAAAAATCCCATAATAAACTCTTCGTCCACTATTCCATATATATCTTCCTTTAATCCCAGATACACACCAAAAGTTGAGTATTTGTATTCTTCCGGGCAATTTTCATAACCTTCAATGTCCGTGGGATTATTGTGTATATACGCTGATACAGTAAATAAATAATTTTCATCGCCAACTACCTTGCTTTTAAATCTGTCCTGAAATACATGCCCATGGCGGTCATACCTATTATTAAAGTACTGCGCATAACTCTGGTTAATTCCATGCATGAACTTTGAAATGTCGGCTCCGTTTGCGTCCACCAAAATGTGGGCATGGGTTTTCATAAGGCAATAAGCATATACCTTAAAGTCAAATTTCTTCTGGTACTTTTTAATGTAAAACAAGTATCTATCCTTGTCTTTATCATCTCTAAACAGGGGGATATCGCTAATACTCCTACCCATTACATGATATATAAAATCATCATCCTTAATGCGAAAAGTCCTGCACATAATATCAACTCCTTTGTTTTTTTACTTAGCAGTTGATATTATGTGCAGGATCAATATAAATTATGCATTAAATAATTTTGTTAAGAACCGTCCCCAATCAGCTGTTTTTCATCGCATCATCAAAAGCTGTGTCAGATGGTGAGAAATTTAGTTTCTTAATATATGCACATGCCTCAGCAGCTCCAAACCTTCTTTCCATGCCGCTGTCTTCCCATTCAACTGAAAGCGGTCCGTCATACCCTTTATAATTGAGTACCCGGATAATCTTATCAAAATCTACATCTCCATGTCCCGGGGATACAAAATTCCAGCCTCTTCTTGGATCTCCAAAGGTAATATGTGAACCTAGAATTCCATTTCTTCCGTCTAGGTTAACAGCTGCATCTTTTACATGCACATGATAAATTCTATCTGCAAAATCATATAAAAAGACTGCGGGATTAATACCCTGCCAGATTAAGTGGCTTGGGTCAAAATTAATTCCCAGTGTTTCCCGGTAATTAAAAACCTCCAATAATTTTTTAGTGCTGTAATAATCAAAAGCAATTTCAGTAGGATGAACTTCTAAGGCAAATTTTACACCGCATTCATCAAATACATCAAATATTGGAGACCATAAATCCTTAATCTGTTGATACCCGGTTTCCACCATTTCTTCTGTGGTCTGAGGGAAAGAATACCAATATTTCCAAATTGGAGAGCCCATAAATCCCGTAACTACTTTAACACCAAGTGCCTGTGCAGCTTTGGCTGTTAATTTCATTTCCTCAATTCCCCAGGCACGAATTTCTTCTGGTTTACCTGCCAAGGAGGAAGGTGCAAATCCATCAAGGCGGGAGTCCCATACATCACCTACACACTGTCCGGCTAAGTGTGCTCCAATTGCCCAGCATCCCAGATTGTATTTTTTTAGTGTAGATTTAATTTCTTCTGCATATGCGGAATCTGTTGCTGCTTTTCTTACGTTAAGCTGTCCCCAGGTGGCTATTTCCAGGCCCTCATAGCCCATTTCTTTAGCTTGTTTGCATATCTCTTCTAAAGATAAATCAGCCCATTGTCCGGTAAATAAAGTTATTGGTCTTGTCATATAAAAAACCTCCTTATATTACATATCGACCCATACATTTCCTTCTTTGCTGCTCTTTAAGCATGCTTCTATAAATTTAATACCCTCTGTTCCATCCTTGATGGTAGGATAATCTATCATATCATCAGTAAAGCTTCCTTTAATTTTAGCTTGAATACAATCAATAAAACTTGAATATAGGTTAGACATTGCTTCAAGCCAGCCTTCCGTATGACCACTTGGCATTCTTGTATATTTTGCAGCTTTTGGAGCAATAGAAGAATACCCTCTATGGATTTCATTAATGGTTCCATCTTCTTTAATAACCTTTACTTTTTCAGGAGTTTCCTGGAACCATTCTATTGTACCCTTTGAACCAAAAATGCGTACTCTGAGGCTGTTGTCATGTCCAATAGCAATCTGGGAAGCCCAATACATGCCTGAGGCCCCGTTTTCATATTCCACCATTACAAAATCATTATCATCAAGAATACGGCCTGGAACAACTATATCCATTTTAGCTAATACTTTCTTGATTTTAAGTCCCGTCATTGAAGACACTGTATTTTCTACGTGAGTTCCAATATCCCCAAGAGCATTTGTTTTGCCTGACTGAGCCGGATCACATCTCCAGGAACCCTGTTTGCCGCCGTAACTGCCTTCAAAAGCCAACCATCCCTGAGGGTATTCTGCCATAACAGTACGAATTTCTCCAATTTCACCCGCTTTAATGATTTCTCTGACGTGTTTTGCAGTTACATGTCCCATATAAGTATAAGTAACCATAAACAGCAGCCCTTTTTCTCCGGCAATTTTCTCTAATTCCTCTGCCTGCCAGGATTCAACCGTCACAGGCTTATCACAGGAAACATTAATGCCGGCCTCTAAAAAAGCTTTACAGATACTATAATGTGATTTATTAGGTGTTACCACTACAACAAAGTCAATTCCGTCATCTCTTGCTGCCTCAGCCTTTGCCATTTCCTGATAATCTTTATAACACCTGTCTTTTGCAATTCCTAATGACTCACTGGTAACTAAAGTTTTTTCATAGCTTCTTGAGAAGCAGCCTGAAGTAAGCTTTGCCTTGCCGTCAAGATTAACAGCCAGCCGATGGGCTTCACCAATAAATGCATCCGGTCCGCCGCCAACCATTCCATAGCTTAATACCCGTTTCATAGTTTTCCTCCTTCTTATTTGGGGAAATTGCAAAAGCTATAACTAACAGCCAAAATGTTATAATGCAATTCCCTTATTTAATATAAATATGCTGTTTTTCCCATCCATTTTCAATTTTCCCCAGCAGCTTATCAAAAGGTTCTAATCCGCTGAGCGCATCATAAGCAGATACGCAGGATGCTCCTGCTGCAGCTGCCAGCTGAAGACATTTTTCTAAAGAATACCCATCAAGCATTGCTGTCAGAAATGCAGCAATGCTTGTATCACCTGCTCCGGTTGCTGATAATACTTCCTTTGGCTTATAGCTTTCTTCAAATCCTTCTTTATCTTCCCAGTTTTCAAAGGAAAATTTTAATTTACTTTCAATTATATTTATTTTCTCTTTATCTGCTGTTTTATAGTAGATTCCCGTGGCACCGCATTTAATAACAATTACTTTAGCTCCCAAGCTGATTAATTTATCAGCTAAGGGCTTTACATCTTTACTTATTGACAGAACTGTTGTAATATCTACACCCTGTGCCCTCTCCAGCCACTCTTCATACCTGGGGCGATCCAGCATATATCCCAGTTCTTCTATGCTTGGCATAAAAAAATCAACATAGGGAATCACATTTTTAATAATAGCTTCCCAATCTGCTTTCCCTGACTCTGATGATTCATCTACTGCTGCCATATCTAAAGATGTCGCCATCCCCAGTTCATCTGCTTTCTTAAATATCTGTACTAATTCCTTCCCATTTTCCTTATACATGTTCTTCATAATAGGAGGATAACCGAAATGAAACAATGAGTAATCTTTAATGGCATCAAAGTCTAAATCTTCATAAGAGAAAGAATCATTTGCTCCCGGATTATGCAGAAAAATCCTGTCAATTCCAGGAGGAGACAGCACGATTGAATAGGAAGTGCTTGTGTCTTCTGATATGATTATCCCTTCTGAAGCATCATATTTCTTTAGAATATTTAAAATAAGTTCTCCAAAGGGATCTTTGCCTATTTTCCCAATAAGCTTTGTATCAGCACCAAAAATCTTCATTGCCAGCCCTGTATTTGCAACTGACCCGCCTGTATGCACATCTGCTTCCTTCATCTGTACCAGCTTTCCCGGTATCAGCACCTGATTTATTTTTTTTACTTCCTTAATTGAAAAAACCGGAGTAATATCAAGACATATATGTCCTGCTGCGACAATCTTTTTCTTAACTTTAGGCAATTTGCTTCCTCCTAACTATGAGTTTAGGAAATTACATGATTTTATTCCGATTAATAAAACAGATAATTTTTTAAATCATGCAGTTTCCGAAGTTTATAAATACTACTCTATTCCCATAAGCAGATTCATTACATACATTTCAAGGCCTTCAAAATCTCTTGTCTCAACACATTTCTTCTGGTATTCATAATCAAACTTTTCTGCTTTTTTCTCTAATGCTTTAATTATATTCATGCTGTTCTCCAGATGTTTATAGCTGTCCTTGTCTGTGGTTGTCCTCATTGCTTTTACATCAAGACCAATATACTCACCATCAGAACCATAATTATTTTCCATTAAAACTTTTACCTGATTAAAAGCCTGACGGAGATTCTCAACTCCAAAGGATTTATCCTGGTCATATTTAATTCCATTCTGATCATTTAAATGAACACCC
>JAJBWD010000183.1:0-10250 GCA_032907345.1 Bacillota bacterium
GAAGATATGCTTATGGGTTCTCCTATTCCTAAATTATAAAATTCATATATGTTCATTTCATCTTTTAATTTATCTATCTTGTTAACCACAAGAACTATTGGCTTTTTGCTCTTTCTGAGCATTTCTGCAACTTCTTTGTCAGCCGGTGTAAGTCCTTCTTTGCCATCAACTAAAAACAGTATGACATCTGCTGTATCTATTGCGATTTCTGCCTGAAGCCTCATTTGCTTTAATAATACATCCTCGGTATTCAGCTCTATTCCGCCGGTATCAATTATTGTAAATTTATTGTTAAGCCATTCCGCCTCAGCATAAATTCTGTCTCTGGTAACTCCCGGTGTATCCTGAACTATTGAAATTCTGGATCCTGCTAATTTATTAAATAATGTAGATTTGCCAACATTTGGTCTTCCTACTATGGCTACTATTGGTTTACTCATTTTTATTCCTCCTAAGCTTTTCGTTTATTAATTCAATAAGGTCCTCTCCATTGTAATTTGCAAGTATTACCTGCCTTTTTAATTTATTTTCTATGTCTATTACTTTACAGTCATCCAATAAAACTAATTCTTTATAGTCCTTTACTTCATAGTCTCTTCTTACCAAATTACTTGGCATTATAATATATTCATTAATTTCAGTTCTCTTTAACTGTTCTATAATATCCCTGCCTGTAAGAAGTCCGGAAACTGTAATATTTTCTCCGAATATATTATTAGTGATTTTGACTACATTTATTAAAATTTCAGGGTTTTTATTTTGAATTTTATGCTTTAAATCCACCATCTCATTATAGGCTAAAAGTCCTGTAACTATTGTGAAATTTCCCTTTCCTTTTTTCAGATTCTCTATACTGTTTTCTATATTTTCTCTGAAGAAAGAAATCATGCCTATTCCATCTTCAATCTGCTCATATTCTCCATAAAAATCTTTGTCTGGGAATTTTACTTCAGCTGTTATATAAAATTCATCAGAAAGTCTTACAAAAGGAGTCCCTGTTTCTTTTAAATATTTTTTCTGAAGAAACTTTACATTTTCTATTTCAGCCTGACTGCTTCTCTTATCATAGATGGGAATCTGGGTTAGATTTTCCCTGTGTTTTGAAGCTCCAAAGGGAACTACTGCCAGATTCATTACACCAGGATATAGAATATATAGATCCTCTATGGTTTTTATCAGTTCAGAACCATTATTATACCCTAAGCAGCTTACTATCTGACAGTTTACTTTAATGCCTCCATTAACCAGTTTTTTAATTTTTTCTAATATATTGCCTGCAAATCTGTTATTAAGCATTTTTATTCTAAGCTGACTGTTTGTAGTATGCACTGATACATTTATAGGGCTTATCTTATATTCTATTATTCTTTCCAGATCATGATCTGAAAGATTAGTCAGTGTTATGAAATTTCCCTGAAGAAAACTAAGCCTGGAATCATCATCTTTAAAATATAAGCTTTTTCTCATTCCTTTTGGCAGCTGATCTACAAAACAAAATATACATTTGTTGCTGCAGGATTTAGCTTTATCTAAAAGAAATTCATCAAACTCCATGCCAAGATCTTCTCCAAATTCCTTCTCAACAGGTATCTCCCAAGTATCACCATTTTCTTTTTCTATTTCCAGCAAAACATTTTCATCTGAAGATAAAAATTTATAATCTAAAATATCATTTATATCTTTATCATTTATTTTTATCAGCTAATCACCTGGTTTTATGTCAACTTCCTCTGCTATGCTTCCATTATAAATTCTGGATATTCTATTTTTCATAATTTGCCTCCTTTACAGGAAATTTTGGCATATTTATTCTATTGTACCTATGTATATTAACATTAATTAATTATTTTCGTCAATAAAATAAACCTCCGAAGAGGTTTAATCATTTAAAGCTTCATATTCACCTGTTACCAGGTATATAGTTCCTTCACAAATATTTGTAGCATGATCTGCTACTCTTTCTAAATATTTTATTACAAACAACAGCTGAGTTGCCCTGTTTTGTATTGCTAAATCTTTTGACATCATAATTAACAGCTCTGAGAAAACTTTTCTGTAAATCTCGTCCACTTCATCATCCATTTTGCATATTTTATAGGATTTTATTACATCTTTCTTAGTAAATGCATCAACTGATTCTTTTATCATCTTTGCTACTATCTTTGACATTTTAGGAATATCAATAAGAGGTTTAATATAATCCTCATCTTTAAGCCTTAATGTTATTTTTGCAATATCCACAGCATAATCTGCCATTCTCTCCAAGTCTGCTGTGACTTTAGCTATGGTAAACACTGTTCGGAGGTCAATGGCCATAGGCTGTTCTGTTGCTATTAGTTTTATACATTTATCCTCTATTTCTCTTTGGCTTCTGTCTAATATATCGTCTTTCTCCATAACCTGCTCAGCTAGTTCTCCATCCTTATTAGCTAAAGCATCTATACTGTTTTCTATTTGTTCCTTTGTGTTATCTGCCATTTCAATTAGGTCATTTCTTAATTTTTCGATGCTTGTATCTATTGTTCTTCTTGTCATAATATACCTCCTAACCAAATCTTCCAGTTATATAATCCTCTGTCCTCTTATCCCTGGGTTTATAAAATATGTCTTCAGTTTTTCCCTTTTCAACTATTTCTCCATTTAGAAAGAATGTAGTGTAATCAGATATTCTTCCTGCCTGCTGCATATTATGAGTTACAATTACAACAGTATAATTTTTCTTAAGCTGATCCATAAGTTCTTCGATCTTTAAAGTTGATACCGGGTCTAAAGCAGAGGTAGGCTCATCCATTAAAAGAACTTCCGGTTCCACAGACAGAGTTCTTGCTATGCAAAGTCTTTGCTGCTGACCGCCGGAGAGTCCCAATGCACTTTTCTTCAGCCTATCCTTTACTTCATCCCATAAAGCAGCGCCTTTTAGACTTTTTTCTACAATTTCATCCAGAGTTTTCTTATTTTTAATTCCATGGATTCTTGGTCCGTAAGCAATGTTATCATATATAGACATAGGAAAGGGGTTTGGCTTTTGAAATACCATCCCGGCTTTTTTCCTTAATTCTATAATATCATAATCTGCATCATAAATATTTTGTCCATCATAATAAACTCTGCCTGTTATTTTTACACTGGAAATTAAATCATTCATCCTGTTCAGCGTTCTTAAAAATGTAGACTTACCGCAGCCAGAGGGCCCTATCAGTGCAGTAACTGTATTTTTATCAATTTCTATATTAATATTTTTAAGTGCCTGAACTTCGCCGTAATACAAATTTAAATTTTTTGATTCTATTATGCTCATTTTACCTCCTATGCGAAAATGCATTTTTCCTTTTTAAATTTTATTTTCCACTGTATGATTCATGAATTTTATTACCAATCAATCTGGCAAATAAATTAAATAATAACACCATAATTACAAGT
This sequence comes from Bacillota bacterium, assembly GCA_032907345.1. GTDB lineage: Bacteria > Bacillota > Clostridia > Clostridiales > Clostridiaceae > JAJBWD01. The sequence goes on from JAJBWD010000183.1 coordinate 3,421, forward strand.
ACTGCAGATGCTCCATTTGCGATTTTAGCAGCATCCACTGCCAATCCTTCAGAATTAAGCTTCCAAATGTAAACTGCCAGGGTTTCTGCAGGTCTTAAAAGGCTGAAGGGGCTGTTTTGGGTAAATATATTATTTAAACTAAAATCAAGAACAGGTGCACTCATTCCGGATGTGTACAAAAGAGCTGCAGCCTCTCCAAATATTCTTCCCGCAGCCAGTATTACTCCGGTTAATATCTGAGGCATGGCAGCAGGAAGTATAACTTTCCGGATGGTTTGAAATCTGGTGGCTCCAAGACCAAGGCTTGCTTCTTTTACATATCTTCCCGCATCTTTTATTGCATTTTCAGAAACTCTTGTAAGAGACGGAAGATTTATAATTGTTATGGCCAAGGCTCCTGAGAGAAGAGTAAAGCCAAGTCCTGTTAAATTTACAAATATTAAAAGTCCAAAAAGACCTACTACAATAGATGGCAGTGAAGCCATAGTTTCAATACATAACCTTACGGCCCTTATAAGTATACCTTCTTTAGCATACTCAGCCAGATATATTCCTGCTCCTACACCTATTGGAATTGAAATTAAAAGGGATATAAAAAGCATATAAAATGAGTTGAAAAGCTGAGGCCCTATACCTCCCCCTGCTTCTCCAAATTTTGCTCCTGTTGTTATAAATGTTAAATTTAATGAAGTTCTGCCCCTGTATATTATTATGGATAATAATGATAAAAGAAGTAAAACTACCAGCCCTGATATTATATAAAATATTACTGTCCAAATTTTATCAGCTAATTTATTATTCATTTATTTCACCTCTTTTTCCTATTTTTCTTACTATTAAAATAAAAATAAATGATATTATGAGCAGAAGAAATGCCAGGGACCACAGCGCATCATTATAAGGAGTTCCTTCTATGGTATTTGCCATGTCCATTGTCAATATGGAAGTCAGGGTAGTTGTGGGTTTCAACAAGTTAAATGGCATCTTTAATGTATTTCCTATAACCATCTGAACTGCTAAAGCTTCCCCAAAAGCTCTGGCCAGGCCTAAAACTATGCCTGTTAAAATTCCGCTGCTGCTTGCAGGCACAATAACATTTTTAATAGTCTGCCATCTGGTAGCACCAAGCCCATAGGAAGCTTCCAGATAATCTCTGGGGACGCTTTTAAGGGCATCCGACGAAATTGAAGCTACAGTAGGAAGTATCATTATACTTAAAACAATTATGCCTGCCAAAAGGCTGAAGCCTATTCCTCCATATAAATTTTTAAGTATGGGAACTAAAACGGAAATTCCAATCCAGCCGTAAACTACTGAAGGTATTCCTACAAATAGTTCCAATGAGGGCAGTATTACTTTTTTACCCAGCTTAGGTGATATAAAATTAATAAAAACCGCCAGAGCTACGCTTACAGGTGCTGCTATCAGTATGGCACCTGATGAAACAAATACTGAACCCAGGATAAATATAAGAGCTCCAAACCCTGGAGTATCTGCATCAGGTTTCCAATTTGAAGAGAATAAAAATTTATATAAAGGATATTTATCTGCTGTAAATAACTTTATGCCTTTATAACTTAGAAATACTAATATTGATATTGTTAAACAAACTATCAAAACACCGCAGAATACTGCAAAGCTCCTGCCTAAATATTCATTTTTAATGTTATTTAATGTTTTAGCTTTCATATCATCATTCCTTTATTTAAAATCTTTCATATCTGAAATAGGAATATATCCAAGTTTTTCTACAGTTGATTTATTTTCATCACTTATCATATAGTCAATGAATTCTTTTGCAAGTCCCTGGGCTTCACCCTTTGTATACATATGTTCATAGGCCCAGAAAGGATATTTCTTTGATATTATGTTAGTTTTTGAAGCTTCTGTTCCATCTATTTTCATAACATTAAATTCACTTTTTACTTCCTTTGTTAAATATGATAAAGCTAAGTAACTGATGGACCCTTTATTTGCATTTACTGCTGTTCTCACTGCACCGGAGGAATCCTGAACAGTTCCTAAATCTTCTTTTTCATTCTTTTTATCCATAATACTGTTAAAAAATGCAGCTCTTGTTCCAGAAGATCTGGTTCTGTTAATCACATTAATGGGCTGGTCATCTCCCCCCAGCTCTTTCCAGTTGGTTAATTTTCCTGTAAAAATGTCCTGAATCTGCTTTTTAGTTAAATTATTTATCTTAACGTCTTTACTGGTAACTATTGCAAAGCCTATGACACAAACTTTATGATCAGATAATTCACTAGCTCTTTTTTCATTTTTTAATTTTTCCATGGCAGTAACATCAGACATTCCTATCTGGGCAGAACCTGAATATACCTGATTAATGCCGGCACCGCTGCCTCCGCCCTGAACACTTATAGTTTTCTTTGGATTCTTTTCTAAAAAAGTCTTTGCTGTCTGCTCTGCCAAGGGCTGAAGAGCTGTTGAGCCTAATATAATAATACTGGAAGTATTATAACCTGAATTTTTTCCACAGCCGGATAATACTGCTGCTGTTATTATCAGGAAATATGCTGCTATATTAATAAAAGCTTTTTTCATAGCCTTATTTGCCTCCGGATTTCATTTATTCTATACTTATAATTTATACTTTATTTATTAACTTATTATTTCCGTAATGTTAACTTTTATTAACAGGAGGTAAATTATTTATTAAAGGAAATTGCATAATAACATTTTGGCTGATTTTTCAGTTTAAAAATAACGAATTCAGAGCGTTTTTGAAGCTGAAAAAGTTAATTTTTGAATTATACAATTTCCTCATTTAATTAAAAAGAGGCAAAGCTGTGCTTTACCTCCATAATGCATATTTTCTTTATTTCATATCATTCATTGGAATATATCCAAGTTTTTCAACCGCCGTTTTATTTTCATCACTTACCATATAATCTATGAATGATTTAGCAGCACCCTGGGCTTCTCCTTTTGTATACATGTGCTCGTAAGACCAGAAAGGATATATCTTTGATGTTATATTTTCTTTGTTTGCTTCTATTCCATCAATTTTAATAATGCTGAAATCACCTTTAACTTCTGCCGTCAGATATGATAATGCCAGGTAACTTATTGAGCCCTTGTTAGCTGAAATTGCAGTTCTCACCTGACCTGATGAATCCTGAACTATTCCCAAACCTTCCTTTTCAGCTGTCTTATCCATTACTGTATTAAAAAATGTAGCCCTTGTTCCGGAGGATGCTGTTCTGTTTATAACTACAATTGGCTGATCCGCTCCTCCAACATCTTTCCAGTTAGTGATTTTGCCTGTAAATATATCCTGAATCTGTTTCTTAGTTAAAGAATCTACTTTTACATCTTTACTGGCAACAATTGCAAAGCCTATGACACATACCTTATGATCTGTTAATTCTTTTGCTTTAGCTGAATCTTTTATTTTTTCTTCTGCTGTTACATCAGACATTCCTATCTGAGCAGTTCCTGCAGATACCTGATTTAATCCTGCACCGCTTCCGCCGCCCTGAACATTAATTTGAACCTTTGGATATTTTGATGTAAAATCTTTTCCTGCCTGTTCAGCCAGCGGCTGGAGTGCAGTTGAACCTAAAGCTATAATGCTTCCTGAAATTTCAGTTTTTGTCCCGGCGGGATTTGTTCCTGCTGAGCTTTTTCCGCAGCCTGCAAATAAAGCCGTTGTTAACACAAGAGATAAGGATGTAATTAAAACCCCAATTTTTTTACTGATCATATTATACCTCCAAAATTTCTTTTATTTACTACACTTATATAATAAAGTATTAATATTAACTTGCTGTTTCAATTATGTTAATTAGTATTATGTTTAGTTTAACTACGCTATTTCTATTGTTAAGCAAAAAAAACAGACTAATCAAACATTAGTCTGTTTTATATAAAGGCAGCTTAACAATAAATTTACTTCCTTTTGAAATTTCACTTTCTACCTTAATTGAGCCTTCCATAGAAAGCACTATATGCTTTACTATTGCTAATCCCAAACCTGTTCCCCCACTATCTCTGGATCTGGCCTTATCAACCCTGTAGAACCTTTCAAATAACCTGCCAAGGTGCTTTTTATCTATACCGATACCATTATCGGTTACTTCAATAAAGCAGCTGCTGCCGGCCTCTTTGGCAGAAGCCCATACATTTCCTCCGTTATCTGTATATTTAACAGCATTATCTACTAAGTTAAGCAGCATCTGTTTAAATCTGTCTTTATTACCATAAACAAATATATTTTTATCTATGCTGCATTCCAAATTTATATTTTTATCATCTGCGGATTTTTTCATCAGGGCGGTAATGTTTTCAAGTGAAGTTTTAACATTTATAGGTTCAAATACACCTTCTTTTATATTCTCCAAATCAGATAATATCAATATATCGTTTATTAATCTGGTCAATCTTTCTGCTTCTTCGTTAATAATATCCAGAAATTTTTCTCTTGTAGGAGCATCATCTACATCTTTTAAAGTTTCTGCAAACCCCTTAATTGATGTAAGCGGCGTTTTCAGCTCATGAGATACGTTAGCAACAAACTGAGATCTCATATTTTCAAGTTTTCTGATATCTGTAATATCCTGAATAACAGCAACTATTCCGATTATTTCAGAGCCGTTTATAATATCTGCAGTCCTTATTCTTATTATTCTTTCATTTGGATTAAATATTTCTTTTTCTACATAATCCTCTGATCTTTCTTTAATTATATTAACAAGTTCTTCATCCTTTAAAATGTAAAGTACATTTTCACCTATAACATCTCTTTTTATATTAAATATCTTCTGAGCATAGGGATTAATAAGGAGTACATTATAATTTTTATCAACAGCAATTACACCGCTTTCCATACTTTTAAGTATAGCTTCAACTCTGTTCTGCTTACCTAAAGCATCATTAATTGTTGCCTTAAGCTGATCTGCCATATAATTAAAAGTTTCTCCCAGCTGTCCTATTTCATCATCAGTTATTATGTGAACCCTTCTGTCCAAATCTCCCTTTGCTACTCTTGAGGTTACAAACTGAAGCTCTTTTATTGGTTTTATAAGTATGTAGGATACTCTATAGGATAAAATAATTGAAACAAAAATAACAAAAGCTATAATTATAAAATAATACTTTATATAATTTCCAGTATTAAAAATACCATTTCGAATTGATACAGAGCTTCTGATAAAATCACCATTGGTTAGCTTTGTAGCATAATAGAGCATATTTTCTCCGGTAGAATCAGAATGCCGAATGCTTATTCCAGATCCTCTTTCTCTTGCCTCTGCTATCTCTTCTCTATTATAATGACTGTCCAAATCTTTATAATCCTTATTTGTATCTCCTAAGACTTTTCCATCTCTGCTTATGTATGTAACTCTTATCACACTGTCCTTATAATTTTCGTTTAGAAATTTGTTAATATCAGCTTTATTATTAATAAGTACTGATATAACATTATTATTTATTTCTAAATTTACCTTCATATCCTTTTCTATCTGATAATTTTCTATAGCTATAAATAAAATTGTTATAACGATTATATTAAAGGTCAAAATAGTTATAATTGACAGCATTAGTTTCTTTTTCATAATTAATCTCCTGAATTAAATCTGTATCCTATTCCTCTTATTGTCTCAATAAATTCCGGAGAACTATCATCATCTTCTATCTTTTGCCTAAGATGCCTTATATGTACATCAACTGTTCTTGTTTCTCCGATATATTCATAACCCCATATTTTGTCCAGTAAAAAGTCCCGGGTCATAACCCTTCCTTTATTTTTAATCAGGATAACTAAAAGCTCGAATTCTTTTAATGTTAATTCAATTATTTTACCATCCTTCGTTGCTTTATGTTTTTCAAAATCAATTGTCACATTGCCAAATGAATATTTTTGAGTAACTGCCTGTACTGTAGTTCTTCTGAGAAGTGCTTTTACTCTTGCAAGAAGCTCTCTTATAGAAAATGGTTTTGTCATGTAATCATCAGCACCCAGCTCTAAACCCAAAACCTTATCTATTTCTTCTGATTTTGCTGTCAGCATTATTATTGGAATATCAGTGGTTTTCGGATTATATCTTATCTTTTTGCAGACTTCATAGCCATCCATACCTGGCAGCATAAGGTCAAGTATAACAAGTTTAATGGGTTCATCATCAATTATTTTAACTGCTGAATTACCATTATCTGCTGTTATGGTTTCATAACCGTTATTTTTAAGATTAAAGGAAATAAGTTCTCTGATATGTTCTTCATCATCTACAATTAATATCTTCTCATTAGCCATATTTTTCTCCTTACTGGTTTTTGTTAGACATTAAATTTTTTATTTCATCTATAAATGTATTTACATCTTTAAACTGTCTGTAAACTGATGCAAACCTTACATAGGATACCTCATCTATTTTTTTTAATGCTTCCATTATCAGCTCTCCGATCTCCCTGTAGCTGACTTCAGTTACCATGTCATTGCTGAGTTTTTTTTCAATATTATCTGCGATTTCCTCGATCTGAGCTCTTGAAACCGGCCTTTTCTGGCATGCTTTAATAATACCATTTATAATTTTCGATTTATCAAAATACTCCCGGTTTTCATTCCTTTTAATAACAAGTATTGGTATATCTTCTATCTTTTCATAGGTGGTATACCTTTTCCCGCATTTTAAGCATTCCCTTCTTCTTCTTATATTGATATCTTCATCTGTTGAACGGGAATCAACAACCTTACTTTCATTATAACCACAGTATGGACACTTCATTTGTTCTGCACCTCTTATCGCATTTATAATATAATTATACACTAATATTAATTTTTTTCTATATTTTCTTCATTTGCTGTA
>JAJBWD010000184.1:0-8347 GCA_032907345.1 Bacillota bacterium
GGAAGTAATTTCAGAAATTGTGGAAAATGGATTTTATGAAAAGAATCTGTCTGTTGAACAACTTGAACGTTTAAAGAAAATTAAGGAAAGTCATAAGACAGAATAAATGAAGAAGACCTAGAAATATTCTAGGTCTTCTTTTCAATTAATTTATTTTAATATTTTTATAACTTTATTTACATCTTCCCATTGTAAACCATTTACTTTGTAATAAGAAGTCTGTATAAATCTATCGCCAAAATTATGTAAATCACAGTCATCATCATCTATGACCACAAAATCAGTTATTTCTTTGTGTCGTTCTAACCAATCATTAATTGCATATCCTCTACTATGAAATTTATCAAACCAATAATCATTAAATGCTTTTTCTTTTTTTCTAAATTCATCAGTATCTTCACAACCCCAAACTCTAACACCATTTACAATATGATTTCTAGGGTCAGTATCTATATATTCTTGGTTATAAACATTTCTTATTTTATCTTGAAATATTATTCCACATTTCTTGAATTCTTCTTTCATCCATTTACAACATGCTTCGTGTAAAGTTCCTTTTCGCATAAAATAAAATGCTTTCCAACTAGAACTCATAACCCAACGAATATTAGGGATTTCATCATTTATTTTTTTAAGCATAGGAAATTTTCTATCATCAATTATAGAAGCCATTCCATCAGAATCTTTTCCAAAAGTATCTAATGCCCATTTTCTTCGTTCGTTATAATAATCTGATTTAAAAGATATTTGAGAATTTAATACACCGACTATATCTAAAAAAATTGCTTTATTTCTTTTCATATTAAAAAAATATTAAATTTTTAAAAAGGCAAAGCCGAAATATATTTATCCCGCTTTACCTAATTATTTAGAATAAACCTATCTTTAGAATTTATCTTATTTGCTTACCTGGCAGTTTGCTGAAAGCCCTAAACCTCTGCCCATTCCGCCGCCATTTCCACCATTTCCACCATTTCCACCATTTCCACCGTTTCCGCCGAAGCCTGCGCCCATTTTCTGTCCAATCCTTCCAGTTCCTGTTCCGTCGCAGTCTGCCTGATTTGCTTCGAGAGCTGTAATGATTTCATCTGCCCTTTCCTGAGTAATTTTCCCATCCTTAACTCTTTCAGCTAAAATATCTTTCTTTATTTCCAGTGTTTCCTTTTTAAACTCTGTAAGTTTTCCTGCCTCATTAGCTATAGTGCCATAAGTCTTGCCTGTTTCAGCCTTTTCTTGAATAACACTTTCAACTGTTTTCCCTGTTAATCCGGCTGCAGCTTCAGCAGGCGTTTTGTATTTAGAAGCAGCAACAACCGTAAGTGATGTTGCACCAATTGTAAGTACCATTGCTCCAAGAATTATTGTTTTTTTAAATTTTAACATTAAAAGGACCTCCTGTTATTTTATATTTTCAGCAATTTGTTTGCTGTAACTTTATGATACTTAAAAAGTATGGCGAAAATATGTTTTATTTTTATAAAATCTATGACATTTCAATAATCTCAGTTATAGATATGGATTCAGTTGAAAGACACACTTTTGCCACAATTAATTTACAGATTATGCTATAATAAAGTTAAAATTCAGGAGGTGATACTATGCCTGTAATATTAATTGCTGATGATAATAAACAGATTACCTCTATTTTGGAGGAGTATGCGAAAAAAGAAGGATTTATTCCTAAGACAGCCCTGGATGGATATGAGGCAATTGAAATGTTTAATAAATTTCACCCGGACATGGTGCTTCTTGACGTTATGATGCCAAAAATGGATGGCTTTGAGGTCTGCCGTGAAATAAGGAAAACCTCAAATACACCAGTTATAATGATTACAGCAAGAGGAGAAGATTTTGAAAAAATCATGGGGCTTGATATCGGTGCGGATGATTATATTGTAAAGCCTTTTTCACCAAATGAAGTGATGGCAAGAGTACGGGCAGTACTTAGAAGATTATCTCATACAGAAGAACAGAAGCAGCAGGTTTTTTCTTATGATAATTTAAGCATTAATCTGGAGGATTACACTGTTACGGTAGATGAGCATCCTGTTTCTTTAACGAAAAAGGAAATAGAAATTTTATGGACTCTTGTCCAAAATAGAAATAAAGTTTATTCCCGGGATAATCTGCTGAACAGTTTATGGGGTTATGATTATTATGGAGATACCCGCACTGTAGATTCCCATATTAAGCGTCTGCGGGCAAAGCTGGATGCATATAAGCATAATGCCTGGGAAATAAAAACCATATGGGGTGTAGGATATAAATTTGAGGGAAAAGATGATGAAAAATAAAATTGCGTTTAAACTTACCATGTATTTTTCTGTTATACTTCTTTTGTTTTCTATTATAATAGGCAGTGTTTTTATGGCACTGTTTAAAAAGCACACCCTGGAGCTTAATAAATCTGACCTTCAAAAACGTGCTGTGAATATGGCTGATACTCTGTCAGATTTCATGAGCAGTACAGTCCCTGATAACGGAATGGGCAGCAGGCAGGGATTTGGAGCATATCTTCGGTTTTTAGACCAGATTGCAATGAGTGATGTATGGATTGTGGATGAAAACCTGCAGATTATAACTGCCGGGCATATGGCAGGTGCTGCTCAGTATAACTATTCTAATCTGCCGCCGGATGCAGAAAAAGTTGTAAAGGAAGTTTTTCAGGGGAAAACCACCTTCAGCCAGAGTTTCAGCAATATTCTTGCATCGCCTGCTTTAACTGTCGGTACTCCAATTAAATCAGGTGATAAGGTTATTGGTGCACTTCTTCTTCATTCTCCCATTAATGGCATGAATGAAGCTGTTACCCAGGGCTTGGGCATACTGGCAGTCAGTATCCTGTCAGCTCTTGCTTTATCTATGCTTTTATCTGTAGTTCTTGCAGTTGGTTTCACCAGACCTTTAAAAAAGATGAAAAATACTGCCATGGAGCTATCCTCAGGAAATTACAGCGTTAAAACCGGTATTTATCAGGATGATGAAATTGGTGAGCTGGCTTCTGCCTTCGATGATTTAAGTAACAGACTTGACGCTGCTCAAAAGGAAAGTAATAAGCTGAATAAATTAAGACGGGATTTTGTTGCGAATATTTCCCATGAACTCAGGACACCGGTCACTGTTATCCGCGGCTCTCTGGAAGCACTGTGTGACAGAGTAGTAACGGATCCGGATCAAATAAAAACATATCATGAACAGATGCTCAGTGAAAGCAAATTCCTTGAGAGACTTGTTAATGACCTGCTTGATTTATCCCGGCTTCAAAATACTGATTTTAAAATGGAAATGCAGGAAATTAGTCTTTGCGATGTGCTTTCTGACGCAATAAGAAGTGCAAGGCAGATGGCCCTTTCCAAAAATATTGAAATAAAGATGGAACAGGATGTAAATCAGTGCAGCATTTTAGGAGATTACGGCCGTCTGCGCCAGATGTTTCTGATTATTCTCCATAATGCTGTTAAATTTTCTCCCAATGGCAGCATTGTTACTGTTTCCAATAAAGGAAGTATAGTATCAATTAAGGACAGTGGAATAGGAATTTCTAAGGAGGACCTGCCATATATTTTTGACAGATTTTATAAGGTTAATTCAGAAAAAAACAAAAACGGTACGGGTCTTGGCCTGGCAATTGCAAATGAAATAGCATTAAGACATAACATAAAGATTTCCGTGAGAAGTGAAAAAAGCAAAGGCACAGAGTTCATTTTTGATGCCACCTTTGGTGCCACCCAGGTCACATTTCACATTTAAGGGTAAACGTTGATGCCACCCAGGTCACATTTCACTTTTTAGGCTAAAATAATTTTAGGAAGTGAACAGTGAACTGGGTGGCACCTACAAAAAAACAGAGACTCGCATCCCTGTTGATAATTTTTTTATATTAAATTAAGCCAGTTTCGCCTGTTGTATAAAATTCTAATGATTGTAACTGTCCTGCTCTTCTCTGATACAATAAAAAATACAATAAAATTATTTGCCATAATTCTTCTTATGCCCATCTTAGCTAATCTTTTATCTAATACTAATGGATTCCTGAGCGGCATATCTTCTAAAGAATTAATTACTTTGGCAATTTTAGAAATTACCTTTTTTGCAGTATCAGGTTCCAGCAATTCTTTTGATATATAAAAAACAATTTCATGCAGATCTTCTTCTGCAGGTTTTGTAATCTGAATGTCATAAGTACTCATTTTATAATTCTTTCTCTATATCAGTTAAAGCTTCTTTAAAAGATCTGACATTTTTCTTTTCCATTGCATCAATACCTTCCTCAAGCAGCTTATACAATTCAAATTTACCTACAAGCTCTTCATAGGTTTCAATACTCATAACAGCTAAATCTCCTTTACCATTCTTAGTTATATAAACTGGTTCTTTATATTTATGGCAAAATTGTGATATTTCAATATAATTATTTCTTAAATCTGAGCTGGGTCTTATTGTTGGCATAAGTACACCTCCTATTTATCATATCAATATCATATCATAATTTCGATATGATTATCAAGTTCTATTATTGAATTAATTTTTGTTTATAATACTTGTCTGTCTATATCTTTTTATTTACAGAATAGTATATCTAGGTTGCTCATTTAAGCAGAAGTTTATTGGTTTTGATTTTTCTATCAGGTTTTTTCTGTTATGCAGGGACTATTTGGTAATTTATTTCATCTCCGGAGTAAAATGTGAAATGTGAACTGGGTGGCACCTACTGAGAGTTTGCTTTAATGAATTGTATTTGGTATTATATGATTTGTAATAACATTACAAAAGGCTATTAAAAAAATGGAGGAAAAAATGAGCTTAACGTTTTATAAATACAATTTCAAATCTGAAATTGATAAACGATGAGTCATTATGGTTATAGAATGGATAATCAAGAGCAAAAACATCAGAGGCGTGTTCGGTATAAAGGGACACACCCTAAAACTTATAAAGAAAAATATAAAGAACTGCAGCCGGAGAAATATGCAGATACTGTAGCAAAAGTTATTCAAAAGGGCAGTACTCCTGCTGGTATGCATCGTCCAATTTGTGTTAATGAAATTTTAGAATTCCTGCAGATTACTCCGGGGCAAACCGGATTAGATGCAACACTGGGTTATGGCGGTCATACTTTAGAGATGCTTAAATGTTTAAATTCAAAGGGACGCTTATATGCAATTGATGTAGATTCTTTAGAATTACCGCGCACCAAAGAGCGTTTAGAACATTTAGGCTATGGGCCAGAAATTTTAGAGATCAAACAAATAAATTTTTCAAAAATAGATCAAATAGTTCCCGAATCAGGGCCATTTAATTTTATATTGGCAGACTTAGGTGTTTCTTCAATGCAAATAGACAATCCTGATAGAGGATTTTCATTTAAAGCTGAAGGGCCATTAGACTTACGGCTTAATCAGAAAGCGGGTGAATCTGCAGCAAGCCGTTTAGAAACTATCTCACTAAATGAATTAGAAAACATATTAATAGATAATGCAGATGAGCCTTATGCTGCAATAATCGCCCGGAATATCATTTCCAACAGAAACAAGGGAACTGATATATCAACAACATCTGGACTCCAAAAGATCATTAAAAATGCTCTGAAACACGTTCCGCAAATTAAAGACGATGATGTTAAAAAATCCTGTCAGCGATGCTTTCAGGCTTTACGAATTGATATCAATAAGGAGTTTGAAGTGTTAGATGAATTTTTGGAAAAACTTCCTGATGCTCTTGCAAAGGGCGGGAGGGTTGCCATACTTACATTTCATTCAGGAGAAGACCGCCGGGTTAAAAAATCATTTCAGCGCTTTTTCCGTGAAGGCGTTTATAGTGAAATAACTCCCGGTCCTATTCGGCCATCATCAGAAGAATGTAATACTAATGGCCGTGCCCGTCCTGCTAAATTACGCTGGGCTGTAAAAGCGTGATTTATAATTTTTATCACTTAATTTTGTTTACAAAGGCAGCAATCCAGGCTTTGTTATAGTTTTATAAGACTTTAGTTAAATAGCCTGTCATAATCAATTTTCCTGATTATAACAGGCTATTATTAAGATAAAATGCAGATAACCACTTAAAAAATTTAACTGAGTGTAATACTTTACGCTTCTTCACCTGATGCCTCAAATTAGCGTCTTTGATACAATTTAATTATTCATTCTTCATATCACTCTGAAGGGGTGCATTTTTTATCATAAAATGTAACTTATCTTCTGTGTTCTACAAGGTCAATGGCTCCAAGTACAACGTGAGCGAGTCCAAAGCCGATAACTGCCGCTTCAACCATAGGAACCATATATTTCTTTTTCATATTATTTCTTGAAAATGTTGCTCCAGTTGCAGTTACAACTGTACCTAAAATAGTTGGAATTAATCCTTCACGCATATTAATTTACCTCCCTTTATATTAATTTGTTATTATCTTTTACAAATGAAAGGTTTTTAATACTATAAAAAATATAGAATATGATATTGAAGATCAGTAATAATTGGCTTCAGGACCTACTCAACTTCTCATCTAATTCATTTTGCTTTCTGATATCTGGGATTTATTTAATTATCCAACGGCTTTATTAAATCTCCAGAATAGTCTATTTAAAATAGCCTGTTATAATCAATTTTCCTGATTATAATAGGCTATTACTTTAAAAAGATAAAATCATTGCGTTTTACTTTCAAATTCGAATCTGAATTATTTATCTAATGAGTACTTTATTATCCCGTTTTCTTCATAAACTATTTTTTCAATAAATAGATCTTCAATAATATTATCAATATCCTGCTTAGGTTTACTATTCATCAGTGAAATTATATATTTTGATAAACTGCTCCTCTTTTTAGGTCGTCTGATAGCTGCTACTTTTAATAAATTCTCTTTAACCTTTTTTATCCCGGCTTCATCTATATTTATTACTTTATTTTGATATAATTCCTGAAAGCTCACAATTCTCTTTGCTTTTATTCCGCTCTTCTTTAAATAGTTTATTAATGGATCATATCCGGTATCCTTGGAATAGATTATAAATGTTTTCTTTCTATCTGAAGCAACGTCTTTTCCTAAAAAGAAAGCTATGAAAAAGTCTAATGCGTTTCTGCCTTTTCCATTTACTCTAATCCATTCAACTGCATTTCCGAAAGGCTGAGTCTTCTGAACCAGGTCAATGGGCACCTTTGTTTGATCTTCGCCAACAATAATCATAACTTTTACTGTATTCTTTAATATATTTACTTTTACATCCTGAACATTTTCATAATCAATGTATAGGTATTCTTCAAAATCAGACATAAGAGCTCCTTAATATATCAAATTTATCACTTTACATATTTAAGTATAAAACATAAATACTGGTGTGTATTAATTAATATACCATTTGTTAATTATAACATTATATTCTATATAATGTATATAACAAGACAAATGACAGGTACCCTGCAATCATATATTTTCAACAATTAATTAAAACATTGTATGAAATTTCAATTTTCGTATAGGCTCTTCATATGTTTTAATACTCAAAACAGCTAAATCTCCTTTGCCATTCTTAGTTATGACTTATGGGCACAGCATTCATGTGAATCAATCACATTCTTCAGACATAGAGAATATTCTGATGTTATAGATCTATGAAAGGAAAAGAAATATGCGTATTTATTATCCTTATATGGCATGTCCATTCTATAATTTCCTTAACACATCAAGAAATAATTCAAATAATATGTTTAAGTCTTATAAAGCTTGTTCATGTCCTTACTTCGAAAATATGCCAATATATAACTCAGACTTTTCAAATCAGTATACCCCTTTTATCGATGAAATGGACTATGATTCAAGATTTGACTTTTCAAATTCATCAGGTGCTGATGATTTTATTGAATTGAAGGATTATGGGCCGGAACCCTTTGTAATTAATATTAATGAGGCTGCTAAACAAAATGATACTTATCGTACCGCCTTATGGACAGGAAACCATTTGCAGGTTACCTTGATGAGCCTTAAGGTTGGGGAAGACATAGGTTTAGAGGTTCATCCCAATCTTGATCAATTCATACGTATTGAACAAGGTCAGGGAATTGTTAAAATGGGCGATAGAAAAGATAAGTTGAATTTTCAAGAAAGAGTCTATGATGACTTCGCCTTCGTTATTCCTGCTGGTAAATGGCACAATCTGATCAATACAGGTAATATGCCGCTTAAATTGTATTCTATTCATGCACCTCCTCAACATCCGCGCGGTACAGTTCATGTAACTAAAGCAGATGCAGAAGCTGCTGAAGAGCACCGCGAAGACTACCTTCAAAAAGAACTGAAAAATCCCAGGCAAATCAGGGAATTTACCTTAAATGAACTTGCTCAGTATGA
>JAJBWD010000185.1:0-15953 GCA_032907345.1 Bacillota bacterium
CTTTGCATATTTCATTACTTCATCCTGAACCAGTTTTAACTTTGATTCTGCCAAAATTATCACCCTTTATCATTTTGATACTTTTATTATAGCAGATTATTTATATAATGGATTAATTTGTAATAAAAGTTTTTTGAAAATTTAAAAAAATAGAAGAAAATATAGCTTTGCTGTCAAAGAGCATATTATTTTATAAAAAAGAATGGACAGCCTTATTTGCAAGGCTGTCCTTCTACTATTTATCCAAACCAGTCATTTTATTAAATTCCATAATAAGCTTATCCAGTTCTGGTGCCATCTTGTGAAGACCTCCCCAGTAATTGTCATAGTCATACCACTGATCATTAAGCTCTTCAAGAGGATACATCTGCTGCTCAATCCAGGTATAGTATTTCAGATTATGAATCCTCTTCCTGCTTTCATAGGTTAGTTCTTCCATATTATCTGTCCTTACTCCCAGAATATTTCTGTTATGATCAACTGCAGCATTTTCTCTGCTGTATTTTTCTCCTCTTTCTTCTTCCATTTCTGTGAGTCTGGACTGATACATTTCGGCAGAATCTGTAAGAACTGTCATTACTATATCATTTTCAGTAAGCTCATAATATTTTGCAAACTTAATGCAGCATAATATATTGGCAGCTCCCGAAATTCCAACTAAGCTGAGCTTTGACAATAATTCTTCAGACACTCCAATACTCTTTAGATAATTTTGTCCTGCTTCTTCGTTAAATAATCTGAATAAGCCTAAGCTGTCACTATCATCTATATCAATTACCATATCTGTGTTTTTAACGTTATGAATCCATGGAACGTGTTTATCTCCTATTCCTTCAATTCTATGATCTCCAAAGCCGTTTTTAAGAAGTGTTGGACACTGGAGCGCTTCTCCTACAGCAATCTTTGCCTTTGGATATTTATCCTTTAAGTAGTCTCCGCTTCCAAGGGTTCCTGCAGATCCTGATGTTAAGCAGACTCCTGCCAGCCTTCCTTTTTCTCCTTTTTCTTTCTGAATTATTTCATCCATGGCACTTCCGGTAACTTCATAATGCCAAAGATGATTTCCCAGTTCACCAAACTGGTTGAATATGACAACATTTTTTCTTGTTTTTCTAAGTTCCCAGGTCTTGTCATAAATTTCTTTTACATTGCTTTCACAGCCTGGTGTTGCTATAACTTCACCAGCCACCTTTTTAAGCCAGTCAAATCTTTCCTTACTCATATTTTCAGGAAGTATTGCAATTGACTTACAGCCTAAAAGTGCAGAGTTATAAGCTCCTCCTCTGCAGTAGTTTCCTGTTGAAGGCCAAACAGCTTCATGGTAAGCAGGATCAAATTGACCTGTAACCAGGCGGGGAACTAAGCAGGCAAAGCTGGCTCCAACTTTATGAGCTCCTGTTGGAAAAAATTTACCGCTCATGGCAATAATTCTTGCTTTAACTCCGGAAATTTCAGGTGGAATTTCTATATAATTTGGCAAATCATTATATAGACCGCCTTTTTTAACCGGCTGATTTTTCCATGAAATTCTAAATAAATTTATAGGATTTACATCCCAAAGCCCGGTTTCTTTTAATTTTTCCTTTACCTTTTCAGGAACCTTTTTAGGGTCTTTCATTTGGGCAAAAGTAGGGATAAGAATATTTCTTTCCTTAGCTATCCTGGCAGTTTTTTTAAGCTGCTCCTCATTTATTGTTAAATCTATTAACTTATTCAATTAAACTCCTCCTTTGAGTTTTATTATATTTCTTCTAAATATTTTATTAAAACGTCCATATCCGGTTTAATAATCTCTGGTTTTTTTACTGCCATCTGAGCTGATTTTACATCCTTAAGTCCGCTGCCTGAGACTATCAATGATACACTTTCATCTTTACCTATTTTTCCCTCCTCAGATAGCTTTAAAAGTCCTGCAAAACCTGTTACGCCTGCAGGTTCTCCAAATACTCCGGTGTTTCTTGCAAGCACTGTCATGGCTTTTAATATTTCATAATCACTTACATCAACTGCTATTCCATTGCTTTCCCTGAGAGTACTTAGAGCTTTATACCCATTTCTTGGTATTCCCACTGAAATACTGTCTGCTATGGTTTTAGGCTTAATGTATTCAAATTCATTTTTATTTCCTCTGTGTGCTCTGTTTACAGGATTGGAGCCCTCTGCCTGTACAGATACCATTTGGGGCAGCTTATCTATAATACCTAATTCATAAAATTCCTTAAAGCCTTTCCATACTCCTGAAATTGAACAGCCATCACCTACTGACATAATGACCTTATCCGGGACCTTAAACCCAAGCTGCTCACATATCTCAAAGGCAGCTGTCTTCTTTCCTTCTACCAGATATGGGTTAATGGCACAACTCCTGTTATACCAGCCAAAATGTTCTGCTGCTTTAAGGCAGAAGTCAAAGGCAGTGTCATAGTCTCCGTCAACTAGTATAACCTTACTTCCAAATACTAAAAGCTGGGCAAGCTTTCCTTCCGGGATTGTTTTTGGTACAAATATATAGTTTTTTATTCCCATGCAGGCTGCAAAACCAGACAGGGAGGAAGCAGCATTTCCTGTAGATGCAGCACATATTATGTCCTTTTTAAGCTCATGGGCTTTAGCAATTCCTACTGCTGTTGCCCTGTCTTTAAAGGAAGCTGTTGGATTTCTTCCATCATCTTTAATATAGATATCCTTAATATTTAAAAGTTCTTCTAATCTCTTTGATTTATAAATCGGAGTCCAGCCTACCTGAAGAGGAGTTCTGCCCTGTTCCCCCTCCAGCGGAAGTATTGGCATATATCTCCATAAACTAAAATCATTATTGTTATCTAAATAATCTCTGTTTAATTCCTTTTTTATCTGATCCATGTCATATACGACATAAAGTGTTCCTTCTGTACCACAGTGAGGACAATGATACATAACATCTTCACTAAATAGGGCACCACATTTTGAGCATTTAAGGTATTTTATTTTTTTCATTTTTTCACCTCTTCTATATAGGTGATTGGAACTAAAGCATACATGGCAGCACATGTTACCAGTTCATCCTTCCAGGTTCTTTCATTAGGAGCATGAGCCTGATCCTCATGTCCCGGTCCAAAACCTACACAGGGAATTCCGAATCTTCCCATTATGGATACGCCATTAGTTGAAAAAGTCCATTTATCAACCAGAGGTTCCTTATCAAATAAAGATTCATAGCAGTCTTTTAGTGTTTTGCAGGCAATATGGTCCTCCGGAATAACCCAGGTTGGGAAGAAGCAGTCCGTTTTATATATAAGATCAGTATAGGAAGGCCTCTCATAGGTGTACATGGCAACCTCAGCCTTGGCTTTCTTAACCGAAGGAAGATCCCTGATCTGCTGCAGTGCATAATCATAGGTTTCACCATAAGTCAGCCTTCTGTCTATTGAAACAGTGCAGCCATCTGCTACGGCGCACCTGGATGGTGATGAGAAAAATATTTCAGATACCGTAAGTGTTCCCTTGCCTAAAAATTCATCATATATTAATTTATCATTAAGTTCCTCCAGCTCCTTTAGTATGGGAGCCATCTTAAATATTGCATTATCTCCTCTCTCCGGAGCTGAACCATGGCAGCTGAGTCCGTGAGTTGTAACCTTTATCTCCATTCTTCCTCTATGGCCTCTGTAAACATTGCAGGAAGTTGGTTCAGTAAGAACAACAAATTCAGGCTTAATTTTATCCTCATTTATGATATACTGCCAGCAGAGCCCATCACAATCTTCTTCCTGGACAGTTCCTGTAACAATCAGGGTGTAGTCATCCTCCAGGCCCAAATCCTTAATTATTTTCCCCGCATATACCATGGAAGCCATTCCGCCCTCCTGGTCTGAGCCTCCTCTTCCGAATATGGTATTATCATCCTCCAGTCCTTTATATGGGTCGAAATTCCATAAATTCATGTCCCCAATACCAACTGTATCGATATGTGCATCCATAGCAATGATATGTTTCCCATGTCCAATATATCCGAACACATTTCCCATTGGATCTATTTCTGTTTTATCAAAGCCTACCTTTTCCATTTCATTTTTTATTCTAAGCACCACATCTTTTTCATTACAGCTTTCACTGGGAATGGCAATCATATCTCTTAAGAAATCAGACATATCCTGCTTGTACCTTTCTGCAGCTTTCAATATTTCTTTCTTGTTTATATTTGCCATATTAATTCCTCCAAATTTCATTTATTAATCATTCTGATTTTATTAAAGCAATAACCATGCCAGTTTATATTTGATATTTTTCTGATAAATTCCTATATAACTGTTATCAAAATTGTATTAATATGATTAAATTTTATCATTTTGATAATTATACTTTTCTCTTAATATAAAATTTCCCTATAAAAAGAAAAACACCTTCTTTTCATAGGGAAATATTTTCAATAAAAGAGACTGCATAATAAAAGCACCTGCAAAGTTGAACTGCAGGCGCTTAATCAGTTATTACTAATCTAAATATGTCTTTCCAATTGTATCAGCTGCTAATAATGCATTATATAATTCTTCCGGAGTAACATCACCCAGCATATTATGGATTGATTCTCCGGGAGCACATGCCTTTTCAGCTGCTATATGAACTCTTTCCACGTCTGTTACGCCAACCTCTTCTAAGGTTACAGGAAGTCCTACAGAAATGCAGAAATCTATTACTTCATCAATTTCTTCATTTGGAGCGTTTTCTATAACAAGCTGAGCTATAGTTCCAAATGCAACCAAACTTCCGTGCATTGTCTTTTCACATTCTTCTAAAGCTGTGAATCCATTATATACAGAATGTGCTACAGCCAGGCCGCCGTTATCTGCACCAACACCGCTTAAATATGTGTTTGCCTCTATTATGTTTTCAACAGCTGGTGTTACTATTCCCTGTTCTGCTGCTAATTTTGCTTTGAATCCGTCAGCTAATAATGTTTCATAGCATAGCTTACACAGAGCCATGGCTGATTTTGTTATTCCGCCATTTTCCAAGCTGGGGGAATTTGTTTTAACGCAGGCCCTTGCTTCAAAGTACGTTCCCAGTGCATCTCCCATACCAGCTACTAAAAATTTAACCGGAGCCTTTGCTATAATTTCAGTATCTACAATTACTGTATCCGGATTCTTAGGGTAGAATATATAATTTGAAAATGTTCCGTCATCGTTATATATAACTGAAAGTCCGGTACATGGTGCATCAGTTGCTGCTACTGTAGGCATGATGACAACCGGAAGCTTTTCATAATAAGCAGTTGCCTTAGCAGTATCTATTGCACTTCCGCCGCCTATTCCTCCAACAACCTCTATATTATTTTCCTTTACAATCTTTCTCATTCTTTCGATTTCTCCAGTAGAACTGATTCCGCTGAATACTTCATATAGAACCTTTATTCCAGTGTTTTCAAAACTCTTATCAATTTTTGGCTTTGCTGCCTTATATCCGCTGTTGCTGCAGACAAACAAAAATGATTTTCCTAGATCCTTTGTGTTTTCATATGCTTCTAAAAGTGCATTTTTCCCCTGTACATATTTTGATGGTGCTCTCATTAGTTTTAACATAAAATCATCTCCTTGTTATTATTTTAACACTAGGGTTAATAATGTACAAGTAATATTGTTATATTTTTAACATTAACTTTGTTTGAGCAGAAGAATATTTCCTTTAGATGATAGAATTTACATATATTTATATGCAATACCTTTCATTCCTCTTTATTTTTAGAAAAAGTTTGTTATTTATCTAGCAAACAATATGGATTTAAATCCATAATATCAACATAAAAAAGGCCAGCATTTATTACCATTTAATTCCTCCAAATGTTACAACCCCTTCTGCTATAAGTAATTTGTAATTTTTTTATTATAATATAACTTTCATAAAATTTTGTAAACCTTCTCTTATTTTTTTATAATTAAGAAGCATCTGCCAAAATATCAGCAGATGCTTTTTGGGGGTTACTTATTCATAATCATCTAAAAAACTATGCTTATTTTCACCTTTGTGATACCCGATTATTGTATCAAGATTTACATTATGTATACTTCTGAATATATTCATATCAATATTGGAATTTACTTTTCTGAATTTCTTAATTAGTTTCTTCATTTCAAGTCGCTTTGAATCTTTATGATCATCTATAGCACATTTTTCCGTAAAACGGCAGGCACACTGCAAAAACTTCAGCTCATTAAAATCTTTCCATTCTATTATGTCTTTTTCTTTTACCAGATAAAGAGGCCTTATAAGCTCCATGCCTGGATAATTTAAGCTGTGAAGCTTTGGCATCATAGTTTTTACTTCAGCACCATAGAGCATACTCATAAGTATGGTCTCAATAGCATCATCAAAATGGTGACCTAGGGCTATTTTATTACAGCCCAGCTTTTGTGCATTTTTATATAAATATCCTCTTCTCATCTTTGCACATAAATAACAGGGAGATTCATCAATATTATCAACAATGTTAAAAATATCTGTTTCAAATATTTTAACCGGTATATTTAAAATTTCAGCGTTGTAAGTTATAAGCTGCCTGTTTTCTTTGTTATACCCGGGATCCATTACAAGAAATTCTAAATCAAAGGGAAAATCACTGTACTTTTGCAGCTGCTGCATACATTTTGCCAGCAGCATGGAGTCCTTGCCCCCTGATATACAAACAGCTATTTTATCATTTTCCTGAATCAGCTGATACTCCTTAATTCCTGCAATAAACTTTACCCATATTTCTTTTCTGAAATTCTTAAATATACTTCTTTCTGCTTCCTGATATTTTTCCATACAAAACCTCTTATCAATTAAACTTCTGAGTTATTATTCTATCATATAATTCGTAAAATTGCACAATTAAATAAGTTTTGACCTTTCTAATTTCAGGATAAAATATTTGACATCATTGTCCAACCAGTTATAATTGTTCATATACAAACTATAAGATTTTATTAGGAGATACCAATGAAAACACAAATATTATTAGTTAGACATGGAGAAACTGAGTGGAATACCAGCGGAAGATTTCAAGGATGTACAGATATAAGTTTATCAGAGGAAGGAATAATTCAGGCACATTATATTAAGGAAAGATTTAATGGAGATTTTGACTGCATCTATGCCAGCCCTTTAAAAAGAGCCCTTAAAACCGCGGAAGTAATTACAAAAAATACAGAAATGACACCAATCATTTCAAATGAATTAAGAGAGATAAACTTTGGAAAGTGGGAAGGATTAACATTAAATCAAATAGAAGCAGATTATAAAGAAGAGTTTAAATTATGGAGAAATGACGAAATAAATGGGAACCTTGTAGGCGGAGACTTAAGTATTAGAAATGCCAGCCAGAGAGCCAGAGATGAAATCTTAAGGATAGCAAAAGAAAATACAGGGAAGAGAGTTATAATTGTTGCTCACGGCGGAATTATAAAAGCCGGTTTAATAGGAGTTTTCGACTGGAAAATGACAATGTACCATAAAATGATTTTGGGAAATACTTCAGTTTCAAAGCTTGTGTTTGATGAAAAATTTAACCCTATGCTGATATTTTTAAATGATTTAAGCCATCTGCCTGATGAACATAAAGCAAAATTTTTTGTATAAAAAATAGAGAGATTCTCTCTATTTTTATTTTAACTTTTTTCATTTATAATACTAAAATTTAAAATTGGGCATAATAATTTTAATATTATATTGAAGGTGATTATTTGAATAAATATATAAAAATATTAATCAATGTTATGGTAATATTTCTTTTTTTAAACACAGCTGATTTAATTAATAATGTTAATAAAGCTTATGCTGATGAGAGTCCGAAAAAAGTCTATCTGACCTTTGATGACGGACCTACTTATGTAATAACAAATAAAATTTTAGATATCCTGCAGCGATATAAGGTGAAAGGAACATTTTTTATTGTTGGAAAAGAAATAGACGGAAAAGAAAAAATATTGAACAGAATTTATGATGAAGGACACGGAATAGGAGTCCATACATATTCCCATAACAACAGACTTATTTACAGAAGTGAAGAGCATTTTATAGCCGAGAACATTTTAGCTGCTGAAAAGATAAAGGAAGTAACGGGTTTTTACCCAGGAGTATTAAGGTTTCCGGGAGGAAGCTGCTTTAAGCTCACTGAATCACTGCTTGAGAAGCTTCACAAAAATAATTTTAAGGTATTTGACTGGAATGCAAGCCTGGAGGATGGTTTGAACCCCAATTTAAATGAAGTTATGCTTGTTAAAAATGCATTGAAAATAAAAGGTGATAGGAATAAGGTTATTATTTTAATGCACTGTAATTATAATAATAAAAATACAGTTAAAGCTTTGCCCGAGATTATAGAGAAATATAAATCTGAAAGCAATAACTTTGAGCCCATTTCAAATTTAACTGAAGAGTATCATTATAGAATAAAGAAAAAAAGGATAAGTTAATAAATATTTACCTTATCCTGCATATACTGTTAAATTGATTTTGTTGATTGTCCTATTACAAATTCACCAGGAAATGTCTTATGCTGTGCTGATGTTTTCTTACGTATAACATCAAATAGAATTTTAATTGTTGCTTCTGCCATTTCTTCTACAGGCTGTCTTATTGTAGTGATTGATGGATTATAATAATGAGCTATATCCAGACCGTCAAATCCAGCTACGGAATAATCCTCAGGTACCTTTTTGCCTGTATCAAAAATCGCCTTACAGGCACCTATTGCAATACTGTCACATATTGCATATATTGCAGTAAATTCTTCCTCTGACTGAAGCAGTTCTTTTGTAACAGCATAACCATTTTCCATAGAATAACTGTCAATTTCATCTTTCATATACTTTATCAGATTTTTGTCATAAGCAATACCATTATCCTTAAGAGCACTTATATATCCATTGAATCTTAAATCACCGATACTTTCATCCCTCAATGGTGTAAGTATTGCAATTTTCTTATGTCCCAGCTTACATAAATAGTCAACTATCTTATAACTTTCTTTAAAGTCATCAACTGAAACTGACGAACAAATAGTTTTATCAAGTTTTTGTGTAGTTCCGATAGTACTGAGTACAAAAGGAACTTTCAGCTGACCTAATTTTTCATCAGAATGAGAAAAATATCCTCCTAAAAACACAATGCCTTTTAATTTTTTCTCTTTAACCAGCTGATTGGCAACATCAATTTCATCTTCCTTGCTATCTACACGCTGAAGAATGAAAGAATATTTCTTTTTCTTAATTTCTCTTTCAAAGGTTTTAATCATACTGGAAAAGAAAGGGTTACTTATACCTTTTATTAATACTGCTATGGTGTCTGAGTTTGATCTTTTTAAATTACGTGCACTATTATTAGGAATATAATTATGTTCTTTAATAACCTGCATAATCATTTCTTTTGTTTCTTTATTAATATCAGGATGATTATTTATAGCCCTTGATACAGTGCTTACACCTACACCACATAATTTTGCAATATCTTTAATTGTGGTTATTTCCATAATCATACATCCTTTTCATTTTTAACTACGCTCTAAACATATAAGCCAAAAATCTTACCCTTTAGTTTATACAATTATAGCGATTATAGTAGTTAATTGCAATAATCTTTTCAAAAATATCTGCCGGATTTATATTAGCCTTTAACAGCTCCGGATACTACACCTTCAATAATGTACTTTTGGCATACAAAATAGAAAGTAATAATAGGAATAATTGCCAGTACCAAAACTGCCATCATGGCTCCCATGTCTATAGAGCCATACCCGCCCCTCAGATACTGTATGGCAATAGGAATTGTTTTATACTCACTGCCGATAAGCAGGTATGGCAGCAGATAGTCATTCCATATCCACATGGTATTTAATATTGCAACTGTTATTGCAGTAGGCTTCAGTATAGGAAATACTACCAGAAAAAATGTCTGCAGCGGATTACATCCATCAATTACAGATGATTCTTCTATCTCCAGTGGAATAGATTTTACAAAGCCGGAAAATATAAATACTGATAATCCGGCGGCAAAGCCCAAGTAAATTATAATAATACCAAATGGATTATCCAGATGCAGAACATTAGCTACTTTAACCATAGTAAACATAACCATTTGGAATGGTACTATCATAGAAAATGCAAATAAGTAATATAATCCACTGGTAAATTTAGATTTAACCCTTGTAATGTACCAGGCTGTCATAGAAGTAAATAAAATTATAACTGCAACAGAGCATACAGTTATAAACAGTGACCAGCCAAAAGCCTGCATAAAACCTGTTTTACTTACGCCATTTATATAATTGCCTAAACCAGAAAATGTTTTGCTGTTAGGCAATACAAATGGAGTATCACTGATAAAGAATTTGCCCTTAAAGGAGTTCATTAAAACTATGAAAATAGGTGCTAAAAATAAAATTGATAATATAAGTAATACAATAAATATTATAGTTTCTTTTAATTTTGAATTTTTCATTAGTTTTCTACCTCCCTGCTTCTGGTAATGGCAAGCTGCACAAATGCTATTATTGCTACAATTATAAAGAATATAACTGCCTTGGCCTGTCCAACGCCTTCCCAACCCATTCTGCCATAGAAAGTATTGTAAATATCCAGTGCCAGCATAGCTGTCTGTCTGGATGGTGCACCTGCAGTCAGTGCTAAGTTTTGATCAAATAATTTAAATGAATTGGATAGTGTTAAAAATAAGCATATTGTAATTGAGGGCATAACAAGTGGTATAGTGATGCTTTTAAGTATCTTAAAGGAACCTGCTCCGTCGATTTTGGCTGCTTCATATAAATCTGTAGGTACATTTTGAATTCCTGCAATATAAATAATCATCATATATCCTATCAGCTGCCAGTTCATTAGTATAACCAAACCCCAGAAGCCGTATTTAGCACTGTATGTCAAAGTTACTCCAAATTTATATAAAACACCATTTATAATAAGCTGCCATATATAACCTAACACAATACCACCAATTAAGTTAGGCATGAAGAACACTGTTCTGAATGCATTAGTACCCTTTTTGCCTCTGGTTAATAATGCTGCAAATGCAAAAGCAAATACGTTGATTGTTATAACAGAAATTACAGTAAATTTAACAGTAAATAAAAGTGCATTTAAAAAATCTTTGTTTTTAAATGCTTTAATGTAATTATCTAAACCTACCCACCTAGCATCTACTACTGTAGTAAATTTCGTAAAAGATAGATATATTCCTAAAATAAATGGTATTAGAAAGGCTATCAAAAATGCTATCAGCGTTGGGAAGGTAAAAATAGGAAAATATTTCTTAAGCTTTTTTTCCATATTATCTTCTCCTTAATTTAATTTAAAATGGTGAGTCAGAGAGACTCTTAACCCACCATTTATTTTAGTTTGTTAAATATTAATTATTTTGATTTCTCAGATGCCCAAGTATCTTTAACTGTCTTTACAACATCGTTCCAGGATTTGTTGCCCTGAGCATATTGTAATAATGCATCTCCGAATTGATTTTTAAACTCTTCACTTGGGAATGATGCAAATGTCCATGCTACATTAGTATCACCCTTTGCCATCCATGCTAAAACTTCTTTTGCTAATGGATCTGTTGGCTTTTCGCTGTCAGTAAATGTATTAAATGGAGCGATAAATCCTAGTTTGTTAGTTACAAAATCTTTACCTTTTGCGCTTGAATATAGCCACTCTAAGAATGCTACAGATGCATCTTGTTTTTCTTTTGAAGCTTTACTGTTTATTGCAAAGAAATTCTCTGTACCAACACATAGACCCTGCTTTTCTTCGCCCTGTACACCTGTGTATATCGGCATAAATTTAACATCGTCCTGGTTTACTTTATTTCCACTGACTTTAGCAATTTGTGACCAAGCCCAGTTACCATTCTGAACCATAGCTACGTTACCAAGTGCAAATTCTCCCATAGAATCATCTACAGATTTACTTCCTAAAAGTTTTTTGTCTGTGCAGGAATTATTGATATATAAATCAAATATATTTTTATAGTTATTTGCATATTTGAATTCAATAGTATTTGCTGCTAAGCCGGCTGAAATTGTATTGTTAAACTGGGTATTTTCTTTGAATTCATAATAGAAAGGCAAATTAGCTAAGTGAGTCTGCCATCTCCACTGTTCACCTGATTTTAGAGATGTTGATCCAAATACACCCTTTATTCCAAGTTCTGATTTGTGTTTTGTCATGTCTTCAACTACTTTTTTCAATGTATCATAGTTTGTTATCTGATCTGTAGAAGTTATGGAAACTGCTTTATTGCTAAGTGCGAAGTATTTCTTCATTATAGCGTTATTGTATATGATACCATATCCTTCTATTGCATATGGAACACCATAAACGCCGTCTCCGTCTTTAACTGCTAAAGTCTTATCTGTTAAATAGCTGTAAAGTTTTGTTTTGCTTAAATCTGCGCAATAATCTTTCCAGGATGCATAACCAACTGGTCCATTAATCTGAAAGATTGTTGGAGCATCAGTTTTGGCAATTTCTGACTTTAATGTTGTTTCGTAAGTACCGCTGGCTGCTGTTACAACTTTTACTGTAACACCAGTTTCCTTCTTATACTCATCTGCTATTTCCTTGTATTGGTCTGCAATTTCAGGTTTAAAATTCAAGAAATAGATTTCTTTAGCTGCTGTAGTTTTGCTTGTGTCAGCCTTCTTGCTGCCGCATCCAACTAACATAGTTGAAACCATAGCTGCAGCTAATACTGCGCTTAATAACTTTTTGTTCATAAAAATCCCCTCTCCCTATATAGATATGTTAAGGACCTGTCTCATTATATGTGAGAGACTTTGTCCTATAATCGGTAACGTTATCGGTACCGTTTACAATTATTATAATAGCACACTGTTTTTTAATTTGCAATAGATATCTATGAAAATATTTACATTAATCAAAAACCCTTCCAGTTTATAAAAATGAAGTGTTTCATCCCTAAAATCACTTTTTTGGTGAAACACTTCAATAAAATTATTACATTTATTTTAAAGTTCGTTTTAAAAATTCTCTTGTACGCTCCTGAATTGGATTATTAAATATTTGCTCCGGGCTTCCCTCTTCTGCAATAACTCCCTTGTCCATAAATACCACTCTGTCAGATACTTCTTTTGCAAAGCCCATTTCGTGAGTTACTACCAGCATAGTAAGACCGGTTTCAGCAAGTGTCTTCATAACTTTAAGAACTTCTCCTACCATTTCAGGGTCAAGGGCTGAGGTAGGTTCATCAAAGAGCAGAACATCCGGTTCCATGGAAAGTGCCCTGGCAATTGCCACACGCTGTTTCTGACCCCCAGACAGCTGCTTTGGTTTAGCATTAATATATTCTTCCATTCCAACTACTTTAAGGTACTTCATTGCAACCTTTTCTGCTTCTTCTCTGGAACGCTTTAAAACTTTTATCTGCCCTACTATACAGTTGCTTAAAACATTATGATTATTAAACAGATTAAACTGCTGAAATACCATGCCCAGCTTTGTACGATATGAGTAAATATCATGCTTATCATCTAAAATATCTTCTCCTTTATAGATGATTTTGCCTCCGCTTGGCTTTTCCAGAAGATTAACACAGCGAAGAAGAGTTGATTTTCCGGATCCGGATGAACCGATGATGCAGACTACTTCTCCTTTATTTACAGAAAAATCAATGTCTTTCAGTACTTCATGAGTTCCAAAGGATTTGCTTAAATGCTCTATATCAATTATATTTTCCATACTTTCCTCCTTAAAAGAAACTGCCAGTGCCGCCATTTTTAGTTCTGGTAATCATATTTTCCGGTGTTTCTACCTGCATCTGATTAGCATACATGATGTAATTTTCAGGTCCGTCTATTTTCTTTTCAATATATCGTAAAATTCTGGTAACTGTAAATGTCATTACAAAGTATAATATACATGCAACAAAAAAAGATTCAAAATATCTGAAGTTATTTCCCGCAACTGATTTAGTCTGGAAAAATAATTCTGATACAGAAATTACGTTAAGCACTGAGGTATCTTTAATATTTATTACAAATTCATTACCTGTGGCAGGCAGTATATTTCGGATTGCCTGAGGAAGCACTACATTATACATGGTTTGAAAATGGTTCATGCCTATAGCTTCAGCTGCCTCAAACTGCCCCTTATCAATAGAAACAATACCGCCCCTGATAATTTCTGACATGTAAGCACCTGTATTTATTGATACAATAAATATGGCAGCAAACAAACGGTTCATGTCCATTCCAAAAGCCAGTGCAGAGCCGTAATATATAACCATAGCCTGTACAATCATTGGCGTTCCTCTAAATACTTCTATATAAACAGAAAGTATAATATTTATTAGTTTAAGCAGATATTTTTTTACTCCCCGTTCCCCCATTGGAATAGTACGTACTACCCCTACTAATAGCCCGATTAAAAAACCTATGATAGTTCCGGTCATAGAGATTAGCAGTGTCATGCCAGCTCCTCTAAGGAACATTGGTAAGTTTTCTGTAACAATTTTTATTATCCAATGAAGACTCATCCTTTTCCTCCTTTAAATATTAAACCGAATGCCATTATGCATTCGGTCTCAATAAAAGCTATTTAGCTGCCGGCTGATTTTTAATGGCAGTGTCCATAATGGTTTTTTGCTGATCTAATGATATGCCTTTTAGTATAGTATTGATTTTGGAAGTATAAGCACTTCCTTTTGCAATACCTACAGCAATTGAAGTATCATCATCAGATGTTTTAAATCCATCTTTAAATTCTACCATCTTGAAATTAGAATTAGCAGTTTCAGCACTGACTCCTTCCGGACGTTCTGAAATATAGCCATCAATCATTCCAGACTCAAGAGCAACTCTCATTGCAGGGAAATTGTCCATAGCCGGCTGTTTTTTAACACTTGGAATCTGATCAATTACCGAATAATGAAATGTATTTAATTGTGCTGTTATTTTTGCTCCGCTGAAGTCATTCAGGAGAGAAGCAGTATCATATTTGCCGCCTTTTTTAACAACCATAACCAAATTTGATTTATAATAGTTATCTGTAAAATCTATAGTTTCTTTTCTTTTAGCTGTTGGTGACATGCCTGCAATTATTGCATCAATTTTTCCGGAAGTTAATGCCGGAACAAGACCATCCCATTCAGTTTTAACAATCACAAGCTTCTTTCCCAGTCCCTCTGCAATTTTCTTTGCTATTTCCACATCGTATCCGCCTGCATATTCGGAAGTTCCTTCGATTTTAATCGCTCCGTTTGAAGAATCTGTCTGGGTCCAGTTAAATGGAGCATATCCACATTCCATACCTACTTTAAATGTTTCCTGTTCAGTTGATTTCGATGATTTTTTACCACAACCTGATATTAGTAAAACCACTGATAAAGACATTGCTGCTAGAAATAATAATTTTTTTCTCATATTGATTTCTCTCCTCTTTTTTTAAATTTTTTATATAGGATACCTCTCATATGGGATGGCAATGTCTGGTTTTTAGTATATTACCAAACAAAAAAGACCTGAGATAGACTCAGGCCGCTATTTATAGCTTTCCTAATCCCCATCTTTTCCCAAATGAGATAGCACAACTCAATAAACCGGGAAGTCTATTGAGACAGTCCTGCAGTTCTTAACTGCAGACCCAGCAAATAATACCGAGAATATTATAAGCTTCGGCGATATTTCCTTCTCTTTAGAATCAATGCTTCTCAAACTTCTCTAAAGACTGTTAAACACCGCGCCTCTACCTCACTATAAAAAGTGAGGTCTTATTAAATTATTTCTTACAGTTTACAATATAATATTATATCTGTCAACCTCTAAGCAATAATATCTGTATAATTATTCATAATACTGCTGATTAACAAAGTATTCATTTAAACGCCTTCAATTTCAGGATAGTTTAAAACATTCTAAAACTATGTCCCTATATTTTATAATAACTTATTTTCTTAATTTTATATTAACAAAA
>JAJBWD010000186.1:0-5239 GCA_032907345.1 Bacillota bacterium
AGAGGAGCTTCATATGTGCTGACTCAAGGTTCACCAATTTCACTTCTTAATGTACCAAATTCATTTACATTTTTAGGACAAGGTAAAATACTGGGAATTCCATTTCTTGTGCTAGTATTTTTAGTTATTGCAGTTATAAGTGATTTTATAATGAGAAGATCTGAACCCCTCAGAAAAGTGTTTTACATTGGTAGCAATGAAAAAGCAGCTGTTTTATCAGGAATAAATACCGTTAAAACTAAAGTATTTGTATATGTTTTTGTTTCATGTTTAGCTGGTATAGCAGGACTTTTAAGCATAGCCAGGTTTGGAGTTGCAACTCCGGCTGCAGGTCTTGGAGCAGATGTGAGCATGAAAAGTATTTCTGCTGCAATAATTGGAGGAGTAAGCTTAAGCGGTGGGGAAGGGACTGTTTTGGGAGCTGTCTTAGGTGTAATACTTCTTAACTTAATAAATAATGGACTGATTCTTTTAAATATACCTATATACTGGCAGGATTTAATTAATGGTGTAATACTTATTATTGCTGTTACCATAGATTTTTTAAGCCATAAAAAAAGGACTAGAAAAGCTAACACAAAGTAATTTGAAAAAGGAGGCAGCATATGAAATTAAAGAGGCTTAGACTGTATTTAATAATTATAAGTATTATTTCAATAATTTTTACCGGATGTTCAGGAAATAATGTGACTAATAATGATAAAGCAAACAGCAGTTTAATTGGAAATAGTGATGAGGAGTACTATATGGTAACCTTCCTTTCCGGGATGGAATATTGGAAGGGATGCTATAAGGGCTTCCAGGATGCGGGTAAATTATATGGAATAAAAACCATATTTACCGGTGGAATTCAATATGATGTAAATCAGGAAGTTACAGCTCTGGAACAGATAATTGCTAAAAAACCTGCTGGCATTGCTATATCATGCATGAATCCGGATGCCTTGAAGGCTCCCATCAAGAAAGCAATGGAAGCTGGAATACCTGTAGTAACCTTTGATTCTGATTCTCCTGA
The DNA here is from genome assembly GCA_032907345.1 of Bacillota bacterium. Lineage (GTDB taxonomy): Bacteria > Bacillota > Clostridia > Clostridiales > Clostridiaceae > JAJBWD01. Next base: position 1,016 of record JAJBWD010000186.1, read on the forward strand.
CAGCGGCCGATATTCGTTTTTAGGGACTGGTAATGAATATGCAGGTGAAGTTGCAGCAAAGGCATTGTCAGAGCAGCTGGGAGCTGATGGAGGAGAAGTTGTTATTATTACAAACCCTGCTCAGTTAAATAATGAGCAAAGAGTTGAAGGATTTAAAAATGCAATTAAAGAACAATATGGAAACCTAAAAATAGTTCAAATAGGGAATGGCAACAGCGACCAGACAGAGGCTGCTAAGGTTTTATCCGGTTGCCTGCAGACTTTTCCCAATATCAAGGGTGTTTTTTGTACAGAAGCAACCAGTGGAGTTGGCGCAGCAGCAGCTGTAAAAGAAGCAAATAAAGTTGGTAAGATAAAAATAGTCAGCTTTGATACGGATAAAGGTACATTAGACGCTATTAAATCAGGAGTTATATCAGCTTCTATTGCGCAGGGTACATACGTTATGGGTTTTCAGTCAATGAATTTTCTTTACCAGCTTAAGCATGAACTGATAAATCCTGTTAATGATTGGAAGAGTAAGGATATAAATCCACTGCCTCCCTTTGTGGATACCGGAGTTAATATTATTACCGCAAGTAATGTTAAATCTTTTTATAATAATTAATTGTCATAAAATTATACAATTAAGTTTTCTTAAGTAAAGGAGAATTATCGATGCTTACTACTGACAGAATCTTGGGAATTGTAATAATAGTTCTTGGAATTTATGCGATATTTACAAATAAATATCCTGGAAAGATTGAATCCTATGAAAGTTTACAGAAAAAATATAAAGAAGTAAATGAGAAAAAAGTAGCTTTATTTGATGGCCTATTTTGCATACTGTTTGGGCTTATATATATACTTATAAATGGAATGACAGTTTTAATTGTAATGCTTATTTTATATTTTCCGTTAAAAATATTATTTGCAAGGCTTAAAATTTTAAATTAAAGTACCGGCACTTTTTGTGAGTGCCGGCATTTTTTATTTTGCTACTATATTAACAAGTCTTCCTTTAATTACAATAACCTTTTTTATATCCATATTGCCAAGAGCTTTTTTAACTTCTTCAGACTGAAGAGAAATTTCCTTTATTTCTTCGTCAGGCATGCCCTGCGGAATATTTATTCTGTCTTTAATTTTACCGTTTATCTGAACCGCAATTTCAACTTCATCTTTTATAAGGGCTTTCTCATCAAAGACAGGCCAAGGATTATTAAATACTGAAAACTCCATACCCGATTTTTCCCACATTTCCTCTCCAAAATGAGGAGCAAAGGGAGCTAAAAGCAGGATGAAATCCTTAACTGCTGTTTTAAGAAAAGACTTATTAATGTTTTCTTCTGATGTATATTTTGATATTGCATTTGTAAATTCCATAAGCCTTGCTATAGCTGTATTAAACTGCATGATTTCAGTATCATTGGTGACTGACTTTATTGAATTATGCCTCCAGTAGTTTAATTCCTTTTCTTCTTTATCCACAGTGTTTTTACCAGGTTTTTCTGATTTTATTTTCTCTAAGGATATGTCAAGAATTCTTTCGATTCTTTCCATATACCTGTTAACTCCTTTTATTCCATCATCACTCCAGGCTCCGCCCTCGGAATACCCAAAGCCAAACATCAGGTACATTCTAAATACATCAGCACCGTACAGGGTGATATATTCATCCGGTGATATGGTATTCCCCTTTGATTTACTCATCTTCAGGCCATCCGGACCTAAGATCAGCCCCTGATGTCTTAATGATTTAAATGGCTCATCAAAGTTCAGGTATCCCATATCTCTTAAAGCCTTGTTTATAAACCTGGCATAGAGAAGATGCATACAGGCATGCTCAGGCCCGCCTACATACATATCCACCGGCAGCATTTTATCAACTTTTTCTTTGTCAAAAGCATTTTCACTGTTTTTATTGTCTACATATCTTAAGTAGTACCAGGATGAGCATACAAAGGTGTCTAAGGTATCTGCCTCTCTTCTTGCTTTGCCTCCGCATATTGGACATGTTGCATTCATAAATTCTTCAGATTTTAGAAGAGGAGATTTACCGTCTGGTGAAAATTCCACGTTATAAGGAAGCTTTACCGGTAAATCCTTTTCTGGAACAGGAACTGTTCCGCATTTCTCACAATATACTATTGGAATAGGGGCTCCCCAGTATCTCTGACGGGAAACCAGCCAGTCTCTTAACCTGTAATTTACTTTAAAAGAGCCAAGGCCTTTTAACTGCAGCTTTTCAACTACCTTTACTTTACCTTCATCAGTTGTTAAACCGTTAAATTCTTCAGAATTTATCATTTTTCCGTGTTCTGTATAAGGAAGACTGTTACCTCCTTCAATAACTCTCTCTATAGGAAGATTGAATTTTTCAGCAAACTCAAAGTCTCTTTCATCATGAGCAGGAACAGCCATGACAGCACCAGTTCCATATGTTACAAGAACATAATCTGCTATCCAGACAGGAACTTTTCTGCCGTTAATTGGATTTATTGCATAGGAGCCTGTAAATACTCCTGTCTTTTCTTTTGTGTTTGACTGTCTTTCTATTTCAGTCTGCAGCTTAGCCTCTTCTTTATACTTTAAGACAGCATCCAGGCATTCTGGTTTTGTTAATTTGTCTACTAATTCATTTTCCGGAGCTAAAACCACGTAGGTTACACCAAATAGTGTATCTACTCTGGTTGTGAATACATCAAAAGATAAATCACTGTCACAAACATTAAATGTAACCTGGGCTCCCACTGATTTTCCTATCCAGTGCCTCTGCATTGCCTTTGTTTTTTCAGGCCAGTCTAATGTATCCAGTTTATCTAAAAGCTCATCTGCATAGTCTGTAATCTTAAAGAACCACTGAGTCAAATCTTTTTTAGTAACTAAAGTTCCGCATCTTTCACAGGCACCATCTACCACCTGCTCGTTTGCAAGAACTGTGTTACAGGATGGACACCAGTTAACAGGAGCCTTTTTCTTATAGGCTAAGCCCTTTTCATATAATTTCAGGAAAACCCATTGAGTCCATTTGTAATAATCTTCTCTGCAGGTTACAACCTCATGATCCCAGTCAAACATGGCTCCCATAGCCTTAAGCTGTTTTTCCATAGTTTCTATATTTTTATAGGTTGAATCTTTTGGATGGATTCCAGTTTTTATGGCATAATTTTCTGCTGGCAGTCCAAAGGCATCAAATCCCATTGGCTGAAATACATTATAACCCTGCATTTTTTTCATCCTTGCCCAGGAATCTACAGGACCGTAATTAAACCAGTGACCTGCATGAAGCTTGCTGCCGCTTGGATATGAAAACATTTCTAATACGTACAGCTTTTTATCTAAATTTGTTTCATCAAATTTATAAATTTTTTTCTCTTCCCATTTTTTTTGCCATTTGTCATCGATGTCTGTACCATAATTTCCCATAGTATCTCTCCTTTTTTATTTATAATGAAATTGAATAATTTCTATTTATAGTCCAAAGTAAATTTCAGTTTTACTGAAATAAAAAAGCCTTCATCTCGAAAGAGACGAAAGCTTAAGTTCCGCGGTACCACTCTAATTAGGTTAAACCCCACTCCTGCACTTAACGGGTGCTGACGTACCTGCTTTTCTTCAGGCAAGCTCCTAGGCGAGTTCATAATCAACATCCGCTGTTTTTCACCATACAACAGCTCTCTGAAGGATAATCTCATATTAATACTCCTAATCATAGCATAGGATTAATATAATATATGTGAATTTATTTGTCAAGATAAAATAAAAAACCCTTGAAAAATCAAGGGTATGGCTGCCCAAGCTGGATTCGAACCAACACATACCTGTTCCAGAGACAGGTGCCTTACCGTTTGGCGATTGGGCATCAACAGTATTTATTATATCAAATATTATCAGACTGTCAAGCTTTTTATCTAGAAAAACCATTTAAACCATTTAAACTTAAATGAAAAAACCATTTAAATTTAATTAAGGGTTAATTAAATTCAGCTTATTAATGTGATATAATAATTATAGTTTTTATTAGGAGGCGTAAAATGGATGATTTTTATGAGCAATTAAACAAGACAGAAAAATCGCCTGTATACAGCACTATAAAGCTTTTATCCTATATTTTTTTTGTTTTAGCTGCTATTTTTCTTGGTAGTTTAAATTTATTATTATTTGCAGTTTTACTTATATTTGGAATTGTTTTATTTTTTTTAAAAAGTAAATTTTTTTTAGAATACGAGTATGCTTATATAA
>JAJBWD010000187.1:0-8247 GCA_032907345.1 Bacillota bacterium
GAAATCCATAAACTCCTGTACTGATATTCGGGAAGGCGATTGTTCTAATGCCGTTTTCAGCTGCCAGCTTCAAGCAGTTTACATAACAGTTTGACAGCAGTGCTTCTTCATTTTCATCTCCGGTCTTCCAGACAGGTCCTACCGTATGGATAACATATTTTGCTTTAAGTTTCCCTCCTGAAGTCATTACTGCCTCCCCGGTTTCCAGCTTCCCGATCCTGCTTATGATTACCCTGCACTCATCTGAAATTCTGCTGCCTCCTATGCTGTGAATGGCTCCATCTACTCCGCCGCCGCCCATCAGTCTGCTGTTTGCCGCATTCACAATGGCATCAGTATTCTCTTTTGTAATGTCGCCCTTTACTACTGCTATTTTATCATTGCAATATTTAATAGACATAAAATCACCTTCATTATTATTTTAAAGATTTCATAAGGCCCAATTTAAATTTAGCCTCCGCATACTTACCATGTGATCTCTCTAATTCGTGTTTCGCAGCTTGCACTATATATAATAATTATACCATATACCTATTCTATAATCTTGTTTAATTACCTTTTTTTTCTAAATGAGAATCAAATAAAATTCTATATTTTCTTTACATATTTCTTAATTCAAACCTTATTGTTGCTATAATGTTTAAATGTTATAATTGTCCTAATGGAGGTGTTCCCATGGACAAATTAACCATAGGTAAAATGGCCAAGCTAAATCGCATATCAGAGCAAACTCTGCGGCTTTATGATAAGCTGGGTCTTTTAAAGCCAAGCAGCGTCAATGAAGAAAACGGATATCGCTGCTACAGCATAAAGCAGTGTGCAAGGCTTGACATGATTCAGCATATGAAATCAATGGGTATGACTTTAAATGATATTAAAAAGCTTTTGGATAAGAAAGATGTATCCCTTATCAAAAGTATACTGCAGCAGAAAAGCGAAGGAATAGATAATGAAATAAAAGAGCTGAAATTTCAGAAGAGAGCTTTAGAGAGAACTATAGAAAGCTATGACAGATATGAAACATCGCCTCCAGATGGTATAATTTCCATTGAATACATCGGCAAAAGGTTTATGTATTTAATGGATTCAGGAATAAACTTTTACGATTATGATCTTTCAGTTTATGAAGAAATATTAAGAAAGCTAAAATTAAGTTTAATTTCTGACAATCTTCCGCAAGTTTATTTTTGTAATGCAGGAACCATTTTAAGAAAAGATAAATTAATAATGCGGGAATTTGTTTCCAGTGAGGTTTTCGTGTTTGTAGACAAGGATTATGCAGAAGAAGAGCTTATATCAGCTCTTCCATCAGGAATGTATCTTTGCATTTACTGTAATAAATTTGATAAGGAAAAAGATTATATAAACAGATTATTGGATTATGCTGAGGAAAAAGGGTATGCCATTTCAGGAGATTATATTTGCGAAGTTCTGGCGGACCTGCCTGTTTTTGAGCAGCACGAAAGAGGAATGTTTTTACGTTTACAAGTACCTATTATAATTAAATAATTTTTTAACAATTATATAACGATATCTCTTTACCTTATAGCAGCTATAACCTATACAATATAATTATAGGTATATCCTATAATTTTTCAGGAAAGAGGTATTCATATGTTTAAAGAAAAAATTCGTGTGGTTCAATATGGCTGTGGAAAGATGTCTAAGTACACCCTCCGCTATTTGTATGAAAATGGTGCTGAAATCGTAGGTGCAATAGATATAAACCCTGCTGTAGTTGGCATGGATGTAGGCGACTTTGCAGGACTTGGCGTAAAGCTGGGGGTTTATATCAGAAGCGATGCTGATGCTGTTTTAGATGAATGTGATGCAGATATAGCTGTAGTTACTTTATTCAGTTTTGTGAAAGATGTATATCCTCATTTTGAGAAGATTCTAAGCAGAGGAATAAATGTAATTACCACCTGTGAAGAAGCAATTTATCCTTGGACAACTTCCGCTGCTCTTACAAACAAGTTGGATGCTCTTGCAAAAGAAAATAACTGCACTATAGCAGGCTCAGGCATGCAGGATATTTACTGGGTAAATATGATTGGCTGCGTAGCCGGCGGTGTTCATAGAATAGACAGAATAGAAGGTGCCACCAGCTATAATGTAGAAGATTATGGTCTGGCTTTAGCTAAAGCTCATGGTGTCGGGTTAACACCGGAAGAATTTGAAGAGCAAATAGCTCATCCGGCAAAATTGGAGCCTTCTTATGTTTGGAACTCTAACGAAGCAATCTGCTCCAAGATGGGGTGGACAATAAAATCCCAAAGCCAAAAATGTGTTCCATATTTCTATGATACGGATTTATACTCTTCCACCATGGGGAAAACTATACCAAAAGGGAAATGTATAGGTATGAGTGCTGTAGTCACCACTGAAACATTCCAGGGACCTGTCATTGAAACTCAGTGCATAGGCAAAGTTTATGGTCCTGATGAAGGAGATATGTGTGATTGGAGGATAGTTGGGGAGCCTAATACAGAATTCTCTGTCAAGAAGCCTGCCACAGTTGAGCATACCTGTGCTACCATAGTTAACCGTATCCCCACAGTACTGAATGCTCCGGCAGGATACTATACAGTTGAAAAGATGGATGACGTAGAATATATGTCCTATCCAATGCAGTTCTATGTTGAATAATTAAAGTTATACCTCAGGAAGCTGCTTATCTTGCAGCTTCCTTTTCTAATCTTTAAAGGATAAGGTTTTAATTAATCTGTCAAAACCAACTATGGTATTTTTAAAAATCCTCTCAGCACTGTCTTTATAAATTTCAGGTTCAAGCATTGAGGGACTGAAATGAGTCAGCAAAAGCTCTTGTACCTTACCATCTAAAGCAAGCTGTGCTGCCTCAGAAAATGTCATATGTTTATAGTTTATTGCTTTTTGCTTATCTTCTTCATTACCATAGGTGCCTTCACATATCAGTAAGTCACTTTCTTTAATAAAAGGTGGGATTTCAGCTTTTGGCCTGGTGTCTGTTATAAAGCTCAGTTTTATTCCTTTCCTTTTTTCTCCCATTACCATGCCTGGTAAATAAGTTTTTTCTTCATTCACTATAGTTTCATTATTTTGAAGCCTGCTCCAATAAATCTTGGGAATTTCTTTTGCTTCAGCTTTTTCTGCATCAAACTTAGGCTTTCTGTTAAAATAAAAGCTATAGCCCAAACAGCTGGCTGAATGCTCAAGTTCCAATACTGAAATTATCAAATCGCTGTATTCTGCTTCGGAAAATTTAATACCATTTTTAATTTTCATTTTCAATGGTTCCCGGGAGGCTTCTATAATATTAACAGCATAAGGAAGGTAAGGTGCAGCAGTTCTCAGGCCATTTACTATATCTCTTATTCCTTCAGGCCCTATTATTATAATTGGTTCGGTTCTTCCGCTGTTCCCTATAGTGGCAAGAAGACCAGGAAGTCCTACAATATGATCACCATGCCCATGGGTTATGCAGATTATATCTATTGACTTAAAGCCCCAGCCAAGTAATCTCATAGATACCTGAGTTCCTTCTCCGCAGTCGATAAGCATCTTTCTGCCTTTATAATTTATCAGAAGAGAAGACAAATATCGCTGAGGTATAGGCATTCCCCCACCGCAGCCTAAAAGCGCTAAATCAACCAATTATATCACCTCGGTATATTTAACTTCGATAATTTCATCAAAACCTTCAGAATAATCTAAATCCAGGTTTGACTTGCTGAAATAATAGAGCTTTTCTTCCGGAAGTCTGCTTTCTTTAGTTCTTTCTCTGTTTCGCTTTATGCAAACATCCAAAGGAGTTTTCATAACTATTGCAATAATTCTGCTGTTACACGATTTCCCTAGTTTTATTACATTTTTTCTATACTTTTTGTTTGTATTTGTTGCATCAAATGCCACATCTCTGCCGCTTATAAGTTCCTCTTTAAGCCTGGAGAATGACAGATCAAATATTTCATTATTCATCTGGAGATTAAACCTTCTCGTTCCGGTAATTTCTATCCTGATTTCATCAGTAGAAACAACTTTTATACTTCTGGGTTTAAAAAATTTTTCAGAATAATAGGATTTACCTGAACATGGAATTCCCACAAGAATATATAAGTTTGGTTTATTCTCATTTATCTCAGCCAATATATAGTATCTCCTTTTACATAAATTCTATAAAGCTGTTTCCATATTAATCCGGTCCACCTATCTAGTGGTTAATTTCAGACTTTATAATTAATTATAGCCACTTTTCTGCTCTTTTATAAAATAAATACACCCTAATGGGTGCATGTGGCTGCAAGAATATTTTCTTTTTTAAAATGTCTGTACTGGTGTCTCAGATAACAATAAGCAGTTATCTCATTTTCCTTAATGCTGGTTACCCTGACCTTTCTCTCAGTAATTTCATTTCCTTTTTGATAAATGATGGTAACAGCCCTTTTACCTGATAAAGAAGCTTTCAAAACATAATCAAACATTTTATCACCTCTATAATATCATTATAATACTATTCAGAGACAAATGCAAACATATGTTCTTATTTTTATCATAACTATAAATCAGGCCAGCAGAAGCAGATCTTCTTCCTTCATCCTTATATTCAGGAACCTTTTATTGACTAAATCCTGAGATTCTTTCTTTTTTACTTCCACACGAAGCTTTTCAGAGTCACCAATTCCTGTATCCAATACAAAAATATTAGAAAAGGGTGATTCAATCATTCTTATTACATTATATTTAATTATAATTCCACTGTCATTTTGTTTTAAATCAGCTTCCTCATCTGGAATTATCTCAATGTCATTAGCACGGATACCTAAATATTGAATGTTATCCGGAATTTTTCTGGACAAATGAAAGGATATATTCCAGTCAGAAGCTTCTACTGTATTTTCATTTATTCTTTTGACTTTAGATATATTTTTACAACCTGTGAGCAGTGCTGCAGAAAGCGTTTTAGGGTCTGAAAAAAGACTTTTTTTATCCCTTATATCTTCCATATGTCCATTTTCAATTACACCAATTTTATTACAAATGTGGTATACCTCATCCCTGTCATGGGATACGAACAGCACTGTTTTACCAAAGCTCTCTATTGTTTCAATAATTTCCTGTTCCATCTGCCATTTTAAAAAGCTGTCCAAAGCAGAAAAGGGTTCATCCAGCAAAATAATATCAGGGTTAGATACAAGAATCCTTGCCAGAGCAACCCTCTGCTGCTGGCCCCCGGATAACTGGCATGGATATTTTTTTTCTAATCCCTCCAGATAAAACGCTTTAATCTTATCCTTAACAATCTCTTTATCATGTCCCTTTTTAATAGAAGCGGCAATATTTTCTTCCACAGTCATATTGGGAAATAATGCATAACTTTGAAATAAGAATCCTACTTTCCTCTTTTGAGGAATAAGATTTATTTTCTTTTCCGAGTCAAATAATGTACGGCCATCCAGAATAATTTTCCCGCTGTCAGGAGTTTCAATTCCTGCAATGCATTTAAGTGTCATGCTTTTTCCGCAGCCTGATCTTCCAAGAACAGCAAATACTTCATTCCCTGCTTCAAATTTTACATCTAAATAAAAATTTTTCATTTTCTTTTTTATATCCACATAAAGAGACATTCAGATACCTCCTTTGTTTGATATAATATTGCTTTGCTTTGTATTCCACATATTCATGGCAGCAATTGAAACGAAAGAAATTAAAACAATTACTATTACCCATTTGTATGCTAAATCATAATCTCCGGCCTGAACTGCAGTATAAACTGCAATAGATATAGTCTGGGTCTTATTTGGAATGTTTCCTGCAATCATGATTGTAGCTCCAAATTCACCTAAGGCTCTGGCAAATGACAATATGGTTCCTGCAATAATTCCAGGCCAGCAGTTTGGCAGTATAATATTATAAAATATATGGTGCTCTTTAAGCCCCAGAGTCCTTGCAGCAAATATGATATTATGGTCCATCTGGTCAAAAGCACCTCTGGCAGTACGGTACATTAAAGGGAATGCAACTACTGTAGATGCCACAACTGTACCTTCCCAAGAGAAAACAACAGGCCTGCCAATTAAATTTAAAAATTTGCCTATAAAACTGTTATTGCCAAAAACCAGCAGCAGAAAGAATCCGGTAACGGTTGGAGGTAAAACCATGGGAAGGGTAAATATGGCATCCAGCAGGCCTTTTCCTCTTTTTAAATTTACCACAAATTTAGCGGCATATATGCCTAAAAAAAATGTAAGAAAAGTTGAAACAATAGCTGTTTTCAGTGATATTATAAACGGTGCTGTATCCATATTTTCCCCTTTCTATAAGATAATCAATTTCTATTTAACCATTACAAACCCATACTTTTCAAATTTCGCTGCAGCTGTATCTGACTGTAAAAATTTCAGGAAAGCCTGGCTGGCTTCTTGATTTTTACTTGCTTTTACAATACCTGCAGGATAAATTATATCTTTACAGCTTCCTTTTGGAGCTTCGCAGACAACTTTTACTTTTGTTGTAGTTGCTGCATCAGTAGCATATACAACACCGCAGTCAGCATTACCGCTTTCAACATAGGTAAGTACAGTCCTTACGTTATCTCCATATACTGCTTTAGCTTTTACTTTATCTAAAACTTTTAAGGATGTAAATACATCTTCTGCATATTGTCCTGCTGGAACACTCTTTGGTTCTCCAAGAGCAATCTTCTTTACTTTATCTGTAGCTGCATCTTCAAAGTTTGCAACTGCTGAAGTTCCATTTGCCGGAACAACAAGGACTACTTTGTTTTTTAATAACTTAATGATAGAATCATTAACCATTAAATTTTTGTCTTTCAGAGCTGTCATTTGTTTTGTAGCTGCTGAAACAAATACATCTGCCGGAGCTCCCTGCTCTATTTGTGTCTGAAGGGCACCTGAACTTGCAAATGAAAAAGTTAATTTTACATTTGGATTTGCAGTTTCATAATCTTTTTGTAAATCCTTCAGTACATCTGTCATACTGGCTGCTGCTAATACAGTTAAATTAACCTGTTGTGCTTTTGGTGTTACCTCTGCCTGTTTTTTGCTGCATCCTGCAAATAATGACATTGTAATAAATAAAGTCAGCAGCATTGATGTGATTTTTTTCATAATAAAAACCTCTCCTTTTTCTTTAATATATATTTAAGGAAATAAATAATTCCCTTATAAACTTTAATATGATTATACCCCTTTACCAAATCCACAGTTTGGATAGTGGCATGGGCTGCAGCCTAAACAAAGTCCGCCATTTCCCATTTTAGCCATATCCTTCTTTGTTACTTTAACTCCTGCACAAATACGAGGCAAAATCAAGTCAAATACGGTGGCTTTAGCATACATTACACATCCGGGGAGTCCCATAATTGGAGTTCCATCTTCAAAATAAGCAAGAAGGAACATAGCTCCCGGCAAAATAGGTGCACCATAAGAAACAATATCTGCTCCGGTATTACGAATTGCACCTGGAGTTAAATCATCCGGATCTACGCTCATTCCACCAGTACAGACAATCATATCTGCGCCCTCATTTTTCAATTGCTGTATGGCTGTAGTTATTTTTTGAAGGTCATCATTTACGGTAATGTGTCCGCAAATTTCCCCGCCATAAGCTTTTATTTTGTTTTCTATAACCGGTGTAAACGTATCCTTAATTCTTCCATAAAATACTTCACTTCCTGTTGTAACAATACCGGTCTTCATTTTTTTATAGGGTAAAAGCTCCATAAGCGGCTTATTTCCTGCTGTCTCTTTAACATTTTCCATTTTATTTTTATCAATTACTAATGGAATAATTCGTGTTCCTGCCAGTTTATCACCCTTTTTTACAGGATAATTAGTATGGCGGGTGGCAATCATTATATCTTCTATTTCATTTACTTCATCTAAACGTTTAACATCTACACGAAAAAGTCCATCTATCTCCGCAATCAGTTCAATTTTTCCTTCCTTTACAGGAGTGCCAGTCATATTTTCATTTCTGCATATATTAAATAGTATTTCTGCTGCTTCGTCTTCATGAAGCATGTTATCATTTTTTTCCCATACATAAAGATGGTCCTTTCCAATGGATAATAAAACAGGAATATCCTCTTCAGTTACAATATGCCCCTTGTGGAAAGCTGTATCTTTAACCACATCCTTAATAATTCTTGTTATATCATGACATATAACATGACCTACTGCATCTACTGTTGCTATTTTTTTCATAGTTCATCCTCCTCTTACGTTATATTTATAAAAACAATTC
>JAJBWD010000188.1:0-2621 GCA_032907345.1 Bacillota bacterium
AGATTAATGGTTAATTGTACTCTGCCAAAAGATAAACACTAATAACCGGGGGATTACTAATATGAATACAAGGAAAGAAATAATAGAAATTTTAAAACCAATGAAATCTTTATTACTTGAGAATAACGGACCAGTTTCAATTTTTGCTGCCGGTAATGACTCTGATAAGATAAAAATAACTTCTTTATCAGTGGATAAGGATTTTATTACTGTTACCACAGGTAAATATCTGTTTAAACGAAAATTCCGTATCAGCAAAAATGAACTATAAAGAATTAGCTAACCTGGAGGCAGGGATAATGAAAATAAACGAAATAAATATATCTACTGAAAGATTAATATTAAAAGGAATTACTGTTTCTGATGCGGAGTCTATGTTCACTTACCGTTCCAATCCGAAGATATACAAATACCAAAGCTTTAAACCACAAACTCTTGAAGATGTAGAAGAATTTATCAGTGAGAAAATTGCAAAAATCCCCAATGTACCGGATACCTGGTATCAGCTTGGAATTTTCATTAAAGAAACCGGTGAACTGGCAGGGGATATAGGAATTCATTTTATAGACCCTGATAATCTGCAGGCAGAAATAGGATACACCTTATCTTTGGAACATCAGTCTAAAGGATATGCATCTGAAGCAGTTACAGGGGTAATAGATTACTTGTTTAATAATTTGCATAAACATAGAATAACTGCATCAGTTGACCCGGGGAATACGAGGTCTATTAAACTTCTGGAAAGAATCGGAATGAGAAAAGAGGCACATTTTATAAAAAGCCTTTGGTTTAATAATGAATGGGCGGATGACATGGTTTATGCCATTTTAAATGAGGAATGGGTTAACAGGTGACAAAAAAGGGGGAGATGCTTTGGCTCCTGCAATTATTGTTATTGGACTGCTTGTACTGCCGGGAATTATATATTTTTTAGTTCGCGGAGCAGTTCATGATGGTGTTTATGATGCGTTAATACAGTATGACAAATATAAAAATAAAGAGCAGAATGGCAAAGATAATTAACATTAAAGTATGGGAAATTTATGCGGAAAGGATGATATCATGCTTTTATTTAATAAGGAAGAAGTTTATATTGGATATTCAATTGAAGATTTATCAAAGGTAATTAATATATTAAAAGAAAATAAAATTAAATATACCCACAGGGAAATAAATCATTCAGAAAGAAGCAGAAGACGCTTTGGTAGTTTTGGAATAAATAAGGATTATGAAATTCAGTATACAGTATCCGTTAATAAGAAAGACAAAGAGGAAGCAGAATACCTTATTAATAAGGCTCTACATCCATAAATGAATTAAATAAGCTCAGCTCACAGGCTTGCAGGAGGATAAAAAATTATTAGTAAGGAAGATATTTAATAAAAATCATATTTTACCATAAAGGAATAAGATATAATAAGAAAAAGTAACCTGATTAATAATTAAGGAGGAATTAAAATGAGAGACATGGCAATATTGCTTATACTGCTGATCGTAGCTGTTTTCTTTTCGGTGGTTATGCTAAGAAGAAAGAAAAATTCCGTTAACAGCTTCTTGTATGGATTTAGTCTTGGCATACTGGGTTATTTATTCAGCAGTTTTTTCTTCTTCTGGTTTGCGGTATTCAGAAGAATGGCAGTGCTTCATATACCCTTTGTATTTGATTCGGAAGTAGCCTTTGCAGTTATAATTATTCCGGTAATGGTTGCTCTTCCTTGGCTTCCTGCTGGAATTATTACAGGAATAATATCCCGGAATAAAGGCAATAAGGCTGCGGTCAGTGCCTTTTACATCATTCTGGCTCTCCTGTCTATTGGTCTTTCAATATTATACTGGAATTTGCCTTACAATTAAGGGAATTGCTATAAAATATAAATTCAATTATTTAATCTGATGAAGACGGGGTGAGCAAATGATGGAATATTTTTTAGCAAAGCCGGGAAAAGAATATGAAGATAGTTTTAAAAAATATGTTAAGCTTTATAAAGATTCCGGGGACAGCTATTATTATGAAAAATACAAAAATGCACTGGAAAATTTTGATGAATACATACAGGACTTAAAAGATAGTTCCAATGGGATTAATATACCTGAGGATTGGGCTGCCACTTCAACCTTCTGGCTGATTGATAATAATGAAGTTGTTGGAGTTACCAGAGTAAGACATCAGGAAGCAGGGACTGCAGGCCATATAGGTTATGACATATCACCAAAATATAGAAGTAAAGGTTATGGCACAAACATTTTAAGACTGGCTTTAGATGAAGCTCTAAAATTAGGAATTAAAGAAGTAATCGTAACCTGTAATACTGATAACTTAGCTTCAAAAAAAATTATAGAAAAGAACAATGGAAAGCTGTTAGGAACTGTTTTTGATGAAGAAGAAGACGAAAATCTGTATAGATATAGTATTACAATAGTTAACAACTTATTATAAAATAATGTTAAGGGATTTAATTGCATATATTTGTTTTATTCATCAGATAGAGATATAGATATAATAATAAGATTTGGTTATGATGATATTACGCCAGTACTTTTTAGATTTACCCGAAAAACGGCAGTCAAACAATTGTTAATATTGATAAATTTATAAATAAGAAATGTGAAAAAATTTAGAG
>JAJBWD010000189.1:0-4633 GCA_032907345.1 Bacillota bacterium
ATATAAAAATTTAAAAGCCTTAGAAGTACTTGCTGATAATGCAAAAGACCAGCAGATTACCTTGGAAATACCAACAGACAGTGAAATCGGAAGGTCATTGCTGGGAACAAAATAAGGCTTCTGCTGCCTGTGAGAAATTTGCAGGCAGCAGCTGCAGTATAAGCTTAGGAAAAGTAATCTTTAAGGAAAGGGGGGAAAAAAAGATGATACAGCTGGGAAACGCACTAATTCTTTTAGCACTTGTTTTGGCTCTGTTTTTGGCCATTATTGCAATTATTCGAGGCTATAAAGGTATGAAAATGAGCAAAGGTTTTGATGCATCTGCTAAAAAAATGAAATTTGGTTATTGGCTGCTTTCGGCCATACATATGTGGACGGGCATTTTAATAACTTTGTGTTATCTGATTGCAGGAGTATTGATTTTGAATAAATTGTAAGGGATGTGATCTGATGTTCTTAATTTTACTGCCGGTTATTGCGGCTATAATTGGAATTATTATTGCTATTACTTGTTTTATGGGAATATGTCTGATAATTATCGGCGGAACAGGCATAGCAATGAATAAATTATACTCGAAACAGATGAAAACAAATAATAATGTATCAAAACCTTTATTTAATATAAGCTCTATAATTTTAGGGATTTTATTTATATTATTTCCTTTAGGATATGTTTTATCTGATATTATTATTTCATTATCAGGGAAATAAATATATAAGTATCGTTACAGTAAAATTAATGTTCAATATTCATCTGAGAAAGTTTTATAAGATAAGACAAATTTTTGTTTTTGAAATTATTGTTTACTTAATATTAAATAATCTAACTCATAGCCATCAAGTGTTGCAAGCTGCAATAATTTTCTGGAATTGGGTAAATTTCTTGTATCAAAATCAACTACAGTTAATCCATTTCTCAATGGTTCTCCAGAAACAAGAATCTGATTTTTATAATACTTTATAGATGTAATATTGAATTTAAAAACAATAAGCCTCACAACATAAGGGTATTTTATTGAAAAAGCAAATTCATTGATAGGAGAATTACCTCCAGCACCATCAGGCAGTGCTAAATAGTTTGAAAGGTCATACCACCAGGAAAGGCCTCCCTGATAGCTATAAACTATGTGCTGCTGATAAGCCATATTCAATGGAATATAGCTCCATCGCCAGGAGGAACTATGCCAGGCAGGGTCATAAGCAGGCCGCTGCCAATCCAAATTTTTGTAAACTGTAACAAAAGGAATCTTAATTCCATGCTTTTGTACTGACGAAATAGGTAAAACATTCTCTTTAAATGCACTTAAGTTCCTATCAGGCAGCAATTCATAACCGTAAATAGTTTTTGGTTTTGATGGTTCTAATAAATTTAACTTTTCCTCACATGTCAATGGTGCAGCATATACTGTGCTGTTACATTGAAATAACATAAAAAAGAGCAATAGTAATAAGTAAAAACACTTTTTTTTCATGGTATCTCTCTCCTTCAACCTTAGTATGTCTCTATGGTTAGAGAATAGTCAGTATATATAAGGAAATTATTAGTTAAGAATTACCAAGAGATATAAATAAGAAAGCATTCAATTGCGTGAAGTAAATTTTATTTATATGATCCTACTTGCCGGTAAAATAATAATATAATTAAGCCTTCAAAAGTGCGCAACTTTAAGTTGCCTAAAATCAGATAAAAGAAAATTCAGGTTGGTGTACAGGTGCTCACTTTACCGTTATAATAAGCTCAATCTAATATAAAGGAGAAATGATAATATGAGCTTTGGACAAAATTTACAATTTCTAAGAAAAATGTATCATGGCATGACCCAGGAAGAATTAGCTGAAAGAATGGGAGTATCCAGACAGACTGTTTCAAAATGGGAACTGGACGCTGCCTGCCCGGAGATGGGGAAGGTAATAGAACTATGCCAGTTGTTTTCATGCTCTATGGATCAGCTGGTACGGGAAAATATAAATATGTGTAATGAAGCATGCTCAGATATTCGGGTGGAGGAAATTGCTTCATTTCGATATGTCAGGTATGCAGTAATCAGCGGAGAGCCTGAAGATGATGCTATAAAGCATGTTAAAGACTGGGCAGTCAGCTGCGGGATAGTACAGCCTGAAATTATAGGGTGGGATTTCCCGTTTGTATCCCAGGAACAAATAAATGTGTATCATATGCATGGATATGCGGCTGCCTGTATTTTGCCATCAGACCTGGAATTAACATCCGGCAGCCTGGAGGTTATCCTTCAAAAAAATCAAAAATATGCAGCTATTACAATTAAAGAACCTTTTAATGCACCCTTCACTTTGATTCCCAATGCGTATAAAACACTTATGCTATATATGGAAGTAAACGGAATAAGGCATAAGCAGACTAAAGAAGTCTTATCCTGTTTTGAGAAAGTATATGAAAAAGACGGCAACAGTTATATGGATGTGTATATAGCTGCAGACTTATAAAATTTGGAAATAATTTATCAGAATGAGATATATAAATCAGGGAGCGTGCCTACAGGGAAATAAATCATTCAGAAAGAAGCGGCAGACGCCTATGCAGTTTTGGAATAAATAAGGACTATGAAATTCAATAAACTGTATCCGTTAATTTAAAACGCAGAAAATGAGGTGTAAGCAATGAGATGGAAAATTAAAATCATTTTTACCATAATGACTCATAAAGCTAAAAAAAGTTTGTGTAAATCATATGGTGCTGAATTCTATAAGAAATTTAAGAAAAAGAGCAGAAGCTTTCTTGATGATATACTGAAGGATGTTCCTGATATCGGTAAAAGTATATTTTCTTTAAACTATAATTATGGTCCGTGCTATTTTTCCTGGTATAAGGCTTTAATGGAGCAGGATATCAGTAAAGAAGAAGCAATAAAAATAATATGGCAGATCAATGAGGCTTATGTTAAAACAATTCCAAAGCCAGTTTTACATGTATTTGCCAGGAATATTTATCTGGGTGGTTTTAGAAAAAAAGCTGCAGAAGCAGAAAAAAAGGGAAAGGAAGGAACCCTGCATCCCTTTGACTGGCGTATTGAGTATAAAGACATAGATAAAAATACCTTTGCCATAAATATTTACGAATGCGCTATGCTGAAGCTGGCTGATAAGTTTGGTTTCAGGGAAATGTTTCCCGGAATATGCAGAATGGACTATTTATTTTCTTATTACTTCGATAATTCATTTAAACGTACAAGCACGCTGGGGGATGGATGCAGCTGCTGCAACTGCTGGTATCAATATCCCGGAAAATGTGAATGGTCTCCGGAAAAGGGATTTGAAAACAGAAAATAACATTCGATGTAAAGGAGAATATTATGGATATTCAGAATCTAATTCTTACAGGACTTGTTTCTTCATTTGTTTTCGTTTTGTCAGCCTTTACCTTATTATACCATTATCCAAGATATATGCTTCGGATGCTGCCTAAGGACTTCGCTCCGCACCTGGAAACTACAACAAAGAGTGAATGGAATACCTATATGAAATTCATGGGTGCCACAGCTTTATTTCTTGCCCTTTATGTATCCGCGAGTATGTATCTGTGCTACAGAAATATGGATGTCAGCTTTTTAACGCTCTTTATCGAAGGATATCTGGTCATGCTGATGATGAGCATCGCTGATTTTGTCATTATGGATATGATATTGTTCAACATCAGTGCTAAGAATTTTGCCGAAAAACTTGATATGAATGTTAAGGACTTTCGCCCATTCAAATGTTGGGAAAGGCATCTGCTTATTGAACATATTCTGCAAACTATATTCCTGTTATGTCCTGTAATTGGTGTAATGACTGGAGGTCTCACAGAGTTGTTCAGGCTAATTATCATATAAAACATAGACAAATTACAATTTGTAATTGAAATTATTAGTATAATGTTTAGTTGAGTTGTTTCTCTTTTTCTTCTATGATGAATCAATTAGTAAAACAGGAGGAATTTTATTGAAAAAGATTCTAATATTTATTGTTCTATCGGTAACCTTATTTCAGTTTACGGGATGTAGTAAGGGCGTATATGTTAAAGATGCTCCAACTGTAAGATGGAATGATACAAATTATACTATAATGCCTGATATAGTTGTTGGAAAAGAAGATATAGGAGAACAGATAAATACAATAAAGAAAGTTGTAAAAAAGTTTCCTAAAGAAAATTGTGAAGCCAACAGTAATCTGGATGTTGGAACAAAACTTTATAGAATAAAGAATGAAAAAATAACAGAGGCCATTGCTTTAGAGCATGATGGTAAGTATTTGAAAGCAATTAGTATTGAACTTAAAAAATAGATTAATGGTTAATTGTACTCTGCCAAAAGATAAACACTAATAACCAGGAGATTGCTTAAATGGATACAGGAAAGAAATAATTGAAAGTTTAAAACCAGTAAAGACTTTATTAAATGAGTATAATGGACCTGTTTTAATTTTTGCTGCCGGTAATGACTCGGATAAGATAAAAATAACTTTTTATCAGTGGATAAGGATTTTATAACCGTTACAACTGGTAAATATCTGTTTAAACGAAAATTCCGTATCAGCAAAAATGAACTATAAAGAATTAGCTAACCTGGAGGCAGGGATAATGAAAATAAACGAAATAAATATATCTACTGAAAGATTA
>JAJBWD010000190.1:0-6351 GCA_032907345.1 Bacillota bacterium
AGGTTAGAGGTGTAAGCGTAGCAATACGTTCAGCTGACTAATACTAATAGATCGAGGGCTTGACCTTATATTCTATGTGCAGTTTTCAGAGAACAATCAGAGACTATTCTCTTAGTGTAAGACTTTAAGATTAGTATCTGTGTTCAACTTCTAGCATTGCTAGAAGCTAAGCTGGTGATTATGGCTTGAAGGTAACACTCGTTCCCATTCCGAACACGCAGGTTAAGCTTCAAAGCGCCTATGGTACTGCAGAGGAGGCTCTGTGGGAGAGCGGGTCATCGCCAGCTATTATTATACGGCCAGTTAGCTCAGTCGGTAGAGCAGAGGACTGAAAATCCTCGTGTCCCTGGTTCGATTCCTGGATTGGCCACCAAAAAAGACCTATCATTTGATAGGTCTTTTTCTTATCTGTTAATTGATCTGGCCATTCTTGTATAGGTATGTCTCTTTCCCCTTATTGCAATTGAATAAGCCATAATATTTTCTGGTATTGCCATTCCGGGGTAGCCTGCATCTCCAATGTGATGTAAGTCAGTTCCTGTCATTTTGCACATAAGTGCAATTCTCTTTATTGTATCTTCGTCAGATCCTTCCTGAGAAGTTCCTATGGATGTCATAGTAAGTGCCCCCAGACTGTGGGAGTATGATACCAATTCCTTAACGTATTCCAGTGTAATTCCAGGTACAGTTCCTGGAGCCGGAAGAAGTATAATATCTGCACCGGAAGATACAAAATCCTTAATATCATCCTTAGTTATTATGTTCTCTCCGCTTTCCTTCAGTGAGCCTGCTGCATGCATTTTCCCTGCTGTCAGGATTACTTTATCCTTAAATTTAGTACTAATTGCCTTAAGGGAGCTTATTATTTCCTTATTTGATACGCCTGTGCCTGGATTTCCTGTGAGAACTATCATGTTAAATCCCATATCTATTGCTTTTCCCGCATTTTTTACGGAAGCCTTCCTTCCATCAGGGATGCTGAGTATTTCACCTATAGTTTCCTGATTTTCATCTACCGGTTCCAGGTTAACTCCAAGCAGCCTGCCGGTAAGTTTTTTTATTTCCTTTGGGATATCTTCTTTAGGTACAGATGGGATTCCGTGAAATACAGGATTATCTATATCAAACATATTAAGAAGGAGAATATCAGATCCAAAAGCTGAGGAAAGCTCTGCATTGCTTATGTTAACCAGTATTGGCTGAAGAATTCCTATCATTTCTGAAACCAAAACCCTGCCTTCACTGGCCTCTATGGATTCTAAGATTTCCCTTTTACTCATCTCTTCAAAATCAGAGGATGAGCAGTCTAAAATTCTTTTCATTTTGTCACCTCTATAAAAAAGCAGGAAAGATTACTTTCCTGCTAATTAATTACTTTCTTTTCATTACATCTTTAATGTGAGTTACAAGTGGATCTGCTACAGTTCCTACTATAACCTGATAGTTCTTTTCACCCATCTTCATAACTCCGGTAGCACCTAATTCCTTAAGTTTCTTTTCATCAACAAGTGCACCGTCTTTAACTGTAGTTCTAATTCTTGTAACGCAGGCATCTATAGAATCTATATTAGCCTTATTTCCTAAAGCTTCTAATATTAAAGCTGCTCTTTCAGAAAGCTCTGAATCATTAAGTCCGGAAAGTGTAGCTGATTCTTCGTCTTCAGCTCTTCCTGGTGTAGGAATGTTGAATTTTTTGATGAAGAATAAGAATACAAAATAGTAAATTACAGCATATACTAAACAAACTATTAAAAGCAGAACTGGCTTTGTTGAAATTCCCCAGTTTAGAGCCATATCGAATAGTCCTGCTGAGAATCCAAATCCTGCTTTAATTCCTAATAGTGATGTAACTGCTAAAGCTGTTCCTGACAGTAATGCATGGATTGCATATAAACCTGGTGCTAAGAACATGAATGAGAATTCTATAGGTTCTGTAATACCAGTTAAGAAGGATGTTAAAGCGATTCCGAGAAACATTCCTGTAACTGCTTTTTTGTTTTCCTTCTTAGCAGCAGTAATCATAGCAAGGCAGGCTGCTGGTAAACCAAACATCATTATTGGGAAGAAACCTGTCATGTAAGTTCCTGCATTAGGATCTAGTGCAAAGAATCTGTTTAAATCTCCTGTAATTACCTTTCCGGCTGCATTTGTAAATGATCCAAACTGGAACCAGAAAAGAGAATTTAATACGTGGTGAAGTCCAAATGGAATAAGAAGCCTGTTTAAAACACCGAATATAAATGCTCCAATAGCACCTGCATTAGCTACTGCATTACCAAATGCATTTATTCCATCCTGAATGAGTGGCCATACATATCCCATAATAACTCCGATGACTAATGTCCAGAATGAAGTTACTATTGGAACGAAACGTCTTCCTCCGAAGAATCCAAGAAAATCTGGAAGTCTTTTAGCTTTGTATTTATTATATAAATAAGCTGCTAAAATACCTACAAAGATACCTGCTAAAACTCCCATGTTTATGTCTTTGTTGAAGGTTGTTGCAACAGTTGTTAACACGTAGTAGCCAATAACAGCGGCTAATCCTGCAACACCGTTATTTTCATCTGCCAGACCAACAGCGATACCAACAGCAAAAATAAGTGCTAAGTTACCAAAAATTGCATTACCGGCAGCTGCCATCCATGGAATTCCGTTAGGCAGGATTCCAAATGGTTTCCATACATCTGCTTGGCCAATTCTAAGAAGAAGTGCTGCAGCAGGCAGAGCGGCAACTGGTGTCATTAACGATTTTCCTAATCTTTGAAGTGAAGTTAAGACTTTGTTGTTTCCTTTTGACATAAATGTACCCCCTAAAATTAATATTAGGAATAAATCCTTTATTTATTAAATCTTATGCCTTTGGCACAGAATTAATACAGATTGAAAACGATTTTAATAAATGCATAAATTTCAATAAAAAAAGCTGAAAAGGATACTATCCTTTTCAGCTTATGCCCTTACGGTAACACGCTGTTTTAAATGTTTACTTTTCTTCAGTATAAAATGTAAATTTTCTTTTGTCAATAAGAATTTATATTGACATAGAATTTAATAGGAATTATACTTATTTTAACGTGTTACTGTTAAATCAGGCATAAGTTAATACTTATGTCTTTTTATTTTCTATAGACATAAAGGAATCTATTAGGAGGAAAGTGATGTTTGGATTTTTATCAAAAGCTAATGTTTTAAAGGCACCGATAGCAGGAAAAGTTATAGATTTAAAGGAAGTACCGGACCAGGTATTTGCAGAAAAAATGGCCGGAGACGGAGCAGCAATTTTATCTACAGGAGATACTATAGTTTCACCGGCAGACGGAAAATTATTTTTTATATTTAAGACAAATCATGCCTTTGGGCTTAAATTGGATAATGGAGCAGAAATACTGGTCCATATAGGAGTAGATACTGTGGAGCTAAAAGGAGAAGGCTTTACAAGAATTGCTGAGGAAGGTACATATGTTAAAGCAGGTGATCCAATAATAAAACTGGACAGAGAATTTATAATTTCTAAAGGGTATTCTCTGGTAACACCTGTATTAATTACAAATGCGGATATAATAAAGAAATTGGAAGTTAAAACAGGAAAAGAAGTTAAATCAGGAGATGTAATGCTTAGCTACAAGCTGTAATAAACCAATCAGAGGAGCTGTTTTTATATAATTACAGCTCCTTATTTATTGAGAACTTTTTAATTTTTCGATATGTATGGCGATATAGGCTATTTCTTCCTTAACCACTTTTATATGAAGCTCATTCTCGATAATCTTTGCAGCTTCTTCAGCTACTTTATAAGCATCTTTATGCTGAGATATGATAAAATCATAAAATTCATTTCCGATTGGTGAATTTTTCATAAGTCTTTCCATGGCAAATCTTACATGGGTTATAAATCTGGCATAATCAAGAGACTTTTTATCTATTTTAATATTCAATCTTTTCTCTAAAAAATCTGAGATTTTATTAGTTATAAAGGCATATTTTATTGTATTTGACAGCTTTCCGTTCTTTCTTGCTGAATGAATATGAAGTGTAATAAATCCAATTTCACCTTTTGGAATTGTCAGGTTTAATCTTTCCTCGATGATTTTAACTGCCTTTTCTGCTATTTCAAATTCCTCTTTATAAAGAGTCTCTGTTTCTATGAGAAAAGGATTAAATATCTCATCATTTGCTTTTAATCTCTTAACTGTAAATGCAATATGATCTGTCAGAGAGACATGAATTTTTTGATCCAGCTCCTCATTAAGTTCTTTAAAAATAAAATATATTATTTCTTCACAGAGGCCCATAAGCTCATCATCGACAAAGGAAGCCAGCTGCCGGTATTTATCTGAGTGTCCTTCTAATGAAAATACTTTTGTAATAGAAGAAAAATCAGATATTTTATCGCCTGTTTTTTTGCCGAAGCCTATTCCGTTCCCGTATAATACCTTTTCTGAATCATCTTCTTTGACCCAAAGTACATTATTATTGAATACTTTAATAACCTGACAGCAAGAAGTGTCTTTATTCATATTTTCACCCCCAATGATACTATTTTATATGCTATTTTATTAAAATTCAACAAAATATATTGAATAAGGACTAAATATGTAATACAATAAAACTGAGAAATTTGTATATACAACTATACATATATACTTGAATTAAGAAAATTATTATTAAGGAGGATCCATGATAGATAAGAAAAGCCCCATACCTGTATATTATCAGCTTAAAAGCATAATTGAGAAAGATATAAAATCCGGTAAATTAAAACCCGGGGATTCCATTAAAACAGAGATGGAGTACTGTGAAGAGTTTGGAATCAGCAGGATGACCGTAAGACAGGCACTAAAGGAATTAGAAAATGATGGGCTTATCCTGAGAGAAAGAGGAAGAGGCAGCTTTGTATCCCATCTTAAGATTGAACAGGAAGGCTTAATGAGTTTTACTGAGATGGCAAAAATTAAAAACATGGTTCCATCCACAATTATTGTATCATTTGATTCCATAAAGATAGAAGAAATTGCAGAAAAACTTAACTTAAATCCGGAAGATGATATATATGAACTGGTCAGGATAAGAAATGCAGATAATATTCCAGTGGCAGTTGAAAAAGCATATCTTCCTGTTAGAATGGTACAGGATTTTAACACTAAGGATTTGACAGGATCCCTATATAAAATACTGACAGAGGATTATGGCATAACTATTTTGTCTTCTAAAACCAGCTTTTCAGCTGTAATGGCTTCAAAAGAGTTAAAAGAGCAGCTTAAAATAACAGAGGATATGCCTCTTTTAAAACTGGAAAACCTTTATTATTCTCCGAAGCTGGTTTACTATGAAATTTCTTACTATAGATCAGACTATTTTAAAATAACTGTTAATTTAAATAAATAAGAAAATAAATATATTAAGCAGGAGGAATAAAAAATGAGGATTCATATATTAAAAAATTATGAGGAATTAAGCAAAAAGGCAGCAGAAATTATAAAATCACAGATAGTTCTAAAAGATGATTCTGTAATCGGATTTGCAACCGGCAGTACTCCACTTGGTACTTACAAAGAACTTATAAATATGCATAAGGAAGGCTTGGACTTTTCAAATATAACTACCTTTAACCTGGATGAGTACTATGGTCTCCCGGCAAAGGACGTTAACAGCTATCATTATTTTATGCATAAAAATCTCTTTGATCATATAAATGTAAACAAGAAGAAAGTCCATATTCCGGATGGAGAGGTTAAGGATGTGGATAAATTCTGCAAAGATTATGAGGAAAGTATAGCAAAGGCCGGCGGAATAGATCTTCAGATTTTAGGGATAGGAAAGAATGGCCATATTGGCTTTAATGAGCCGGATGATAATATGGATGTGCCAACACACCTGACAGATTTAACTGAAGATACCATAAATGCAAACTCCAGATTTTTTAATTCAATTGATCAGGTACCCAAACAGGCAATAACCATGGGTCTAGGAACTATCATGAAGTCAAAAAGGATACTTCTTTTAGCCAGCGGTGAGGATAAGGCAGAGATAATAGAGAAGATGCTCAAAGCTCAGGTTGTAACTACAAATATACCTGCTTCCTTCTTGTTTTTGCATAATAATGCAGATATAATAGTTGACGAAAAAGCTGCTTCATTAATGGGGAAATAGGAGAATTGATATGAAAACATTAATAAATAATGTAAATATTATTAAAACTAATGAAATAATTAAAGGTTCTGTAATTATAGAAAATGGAAAAATAAAAGAGATTGTAACTGGAAATTCAGAGGAGATGAAATTTGAAAATATTATAGATGGAAATGGGAAGTACTTATCTCCCGGCTTCATAGATATACATAATCATGG
>JAJBWD010000191.1:0-9034 GCA_032907345.1 Bacillota bacterium
AAAGATGACGTTCTTGTAGTTAATAAGCATGATGTTGATTTGGTGGATGTATCAGCAAGAGAACTGGTATCAGTAGCTACTGCTATGATTACATTCCTTGAGAATGACGATGCCAGCCGTGCTCTTATGGGATCCAACATGCAGCGTCAGGCAGTTCCTCTTCTAATGCCATCAGCTCCAGTAGTTGGAACAGGCATTGAGTATAAAGCAGCTGTAGATTCAGGAGTTCTTCCAAAAGCTAAAAATGCAGGTGTTATTTCATATGTAAGTGCAAATGAAATAAGGGTTAAGAGAGACAGCGACGGAGGGTACGATACTTATCATCTTCTTAAGTTTAAAAGGTCAAACCAGGGAACCTGTATAAACCAGAAACCTATAGTTTCCAAAGGAGAGGTAGTTGCTAAAGGAGAAGTTTTAGCAGACGGACCTTCCACAGATCTTGGTGAAATAGCTTTAGGAAAAAATATAAGAATGGGATTTATTACCTGGGAAGGTTATAACTACGAGGATGCTATGCTGATTTCTGAGGAATTGGTAAGAGATGACGTATTTACTTCCATTCATATAGAAGAGTATGAAGCAGAGTCAAGAGATACAAAGCTTGGACCTGAAGAAATAACAAGGGATATTCCAAACGTTGGTGATGATGCTCTTAAAGACCTGGATGAAAGAGGCATTATAAGAATCGGAGCTGAAGTCAGATCCGGTGATATACTGGTTGGAAAGGTAACACCAAAGGGAGAAACCGAGCTTACTGCAGAGGAAAAACTCTTAAGAGCCATATTTGGAGAAAAAGCAAGAGAAGTAAGAGATACATCTCTTAGGGTTCCTCATGGAGAAGCAGGTATCATAGTTGACGTTAAGGTATTCCAGAGAAAAAATAATGATGAACTTCCGCCAGGAGTAAATGAACTGGTAAGATGTTATATAGCACAGAAAAGAAAGATTTCAGTTGGAGATAAAATGGCAGGAAGACATGGTAATAAGGGTGTTATTTCCAGAGTACTTCCAGTTGAGGATATGCCATTCCTTCCAGACGGCAGATCTCTTCAGATATGCTTAAATCCTCTGGGCGTTCCTTCCCGTATGAATATAGGGCAGGTACTTGAGGTTCATTTAGGCTGGGCTGCCGCAGAACTTGGATGGCATGTTGCCACACCGGTATTTGACGGAGCCACTGAAGAAGAAATAAGGGAATGTCTTAAAGATGCAGGATATGATGAAGACGGTAAGACAGTTCTTTATGATGGAAGAACAGGGGACCCCTTTGACAGCAGAGTAACCGTTGGATATATGTATATATTGAAACTTGCTCACCTGGTAGATGATAAAATTCATGCCAGATCAACCGGACCATACTCACTGGTAACTCAGCAGCCACTTGGCGGTAAAGCACAGTTTGGCGGCCAGAGATTTGGTGAGATGGAGGTTTGGGCATTAGAAGCATATGGTGCTGCTCATACCCTTCAGGAAATCCTGACTGTTAAGTCAGATGATGTGGTAGGAAGAGTTAAAACCTATGAAGCAATAGTTAAAGGTGAAAACATACCAGAACCGGGTGTACCAGAATCCTTTAAGGTATTAATTAAAGAACTTCAGGCATTATGCCTCAATGTTAAGGTATTATATGAGGATCAGGAGATAAGCATTAAGGACCTGACTGAGGAGGAAACGGTAGAAGGCGATATTAACTTAGAAGGTGCAGAAGAGTTAATGGAGACTCATGCCGGAGACGACTACCTGGAAGGACAAAGTTATGATTCCGATGAAGAATTTGATGATAATCAGATATCTTTAGAGGATTTAGAGTCAGGACTTGAAATAGATGATTATGATGAAGAACATTAATTTGAAGGGAGGACTAACCCTTGTTTGAGCTAAATAATTTTGATGCTATTCAAATAGGCTTAGCTTCACCAGAACAGATTAGAGAATGGTCAAGAGGAGAAGTAAAAAAGCCTGAAACCATAAATTACAGAACATTAAAGCCTGAAAAGGATGGTCTGTTTTGTGAGAGAATATTCGGACCTATAAAAGACTGGGAATGTCACTGTGGAAAATATAAGAGAATTCGTTATAAGGGAATTGTATGTGACAGATGCGGGGTTGAAGTAACCACATCTAAAGTAAGAAGAGAGAGAATGGGGCATATAGAACTTGCTGCCCCTGTTTCTCATATCTGGTATTTTAAGGGTATACCATCCAGAATGGGTCTTATACTTGATATGTCGCCGAGATCCCTGGAAAAAGTACTTTATTTTGCTTCCTACATTGTATTAGACCCTAAAGAGACTCCTCTTTCTAAAAAGCAGATTTTATCTGAAAAAGAGTATAGAGATGCTTTGGAGAAGTATGGAACTACCTTTACTGTAGGTATGGGAGCAGAAGCAATAAAAAGGCTTTTATCTGAGATAGACTTAGAAAAGATGGGCAATGACTTAAGAAACGATTTAAAAACAAGCACAGGCCAAAAAAGAATCAGAGTCATCAGAAGACTTGAAGTTGTTGAAGCTTTCAGGAATTCTAAGAATAAGCCTGAGTGGATGATAATAGATGTAATTCCTGTTATTCCTCCAGACTTAAGACCTATGGTTCAATTAGACGGAGGCAGATTTGCCACATCAGACTTAAATGACTTATACAGAAGAGTTATCAACAGAAATAATAGACTTAAGAAGCTGCTTGATTTAGGAGCTCCTGATATTATAGTAAGAAATGAAAAAAGAATGCTGCAGGAAGCAGTTGATGCTTTAATAGATAATGGCAGAAGAGGAAGACCTGTAACAGGACCTGGAAACAGACCTCTTAAATCCTTATCGGATATGCTGAAGGGTAAACAGGGAAGATTCAGACAAAACTTACTGGGAAAAAGAGTTGATTACTCAGGCCGTTCCGTTATAGTCGTAGGCCCTGAGCTTAAGATGTATCAGTGCGGACTTCCTAAAGAAATGGCACTGGAACTTTTCAAACCTTTTGTTATGAAAAAGCTGGTTTTAAGCGGTGCAGCTCATAATATTAAAAGTGCAAAGAGAATGGTTGAAAGAATTCAGCCTCAGGTTTGGGATATACTTGAAGAAGTTATTTCAGATCATCCGGTTTTATTAAACCGTGCCCCCACACTTCACAGACTTGGAATTCAGGCATTCCAGCCGGTTTTAGTTGAAGGAAGGGCTATAAAGCTGCATCCTCTTGCATGTACTGCTTATAATGCTGACTTTGATGGCGACCAGATGGCAGTTCATGTTCCTTTGTCTGTTGAAGCGCAGGCTGAAGCAAGATTTTTAATGCTGGCAGCTCATAACATATTAAAGCCATCAGATGGTAAGCCGGTTGTTATTCCTACACAGGATATGGTCCTGGGATCATATTACCTTACAATTGATAAGGATAATGCAAAGGGAGAAGGATTGTATTTCTCCAACCCTGATGAAGTAATAATGGCTTATGAACTGGGCAAAATTGATATACATGCTAAAATTAAGGTGAAGAGAAAAGCCTTATATGATGGCAAAGAATATGAAAATATAATAGAAACTACTCCTGGAAAAATAATATTTAACGAGTCAATTCCTCAAAACTTGGAATTTGTAGACAGAACAGTTCCAGGCAATGAAGTAAAACTCGAGGTTGATTTCTTAGTAAATAAGAAAGCACTTGGTAAGATAATTGACAAATGTTATATGTTAAACGGTCCAACAAAGACATCTATTATGCTGGATAATATCAAAGCTAAGGGATATCATTATTCCACCATCAGTGCTATAACAGTTTCCACCTCTGATATGACAGTACCGGAAGCTAAAAAATTACTTTTAGCTGATGCGGATAAGGTAGTTGATACTATTGAAAAGTCCTTCAGAAGAGGATTTATATCAGATGAAGAAAGATATCAGAAGATAATTGATAAATGGACAAAAACTACAGAAGAAGTTGCAGATGCATTAATGGATAGCTTGGATAAATTTAATCCAATATATATGATGGCAGATTCCGGAGCCAGAGGTTCCAAGAGTCAGATTAAACAGCTGGCAGGCATGAGAGGACTTATGGCAAGTCCTTCCGGTAAGATACTGGAGCTGCCTATCAGATCCTCTTTCAGAGAAGGTCTTGATGTATTAGAGTATTTTATTTCAACTCACGGAGCCAGAAAGGGAAATGCAGATACAGCGCTGAAGACAGCAGACTCCGGATATTTAACAAGAAGACTTGTTGATGTATCCCAGGATGTTATAGTAAGATCATATGACTGCGGAACTAAAGAGGGCTTCCTGGTATCTGAAATCAAAGAAGGAGATCAGGTAATAGAATCCTTAGAGGAAAGGATCACAGGAAGATATATTGCTGAGGATATTAAGGATCCAAAGACAGGTGAAATAGTAGTTTCAAGAGATACTTATATAGACCCGGTTCTTGCTAAAAAAGTAGTAAAGACTGGAATAAGAAAGGCAAGAATAAGATCTGTATTTACATGCAATTCCAATCATGGTGTCTGTGCTAAATGCTATGGCATGAATATGGCAACAGCCCAGGAAATTAATATAGGAGAAGCAGTTGGTATTATTGCAGCTCAGTCCATTGGAGAGCCAGGTACACAGCTTACAATGAGAACATTCCATACCGGCGGTGTTGCAGGAGCAGATATAACTCAAGGTCTTCCAAGAGTTGAAGAACTTTTTGAAGCCAGAAAACCAAAGGGTTTAGCTATAGTATCAGAAGTATCCGGTAAGGTAAGAGTAGAGGAAACAAAGAAAAAGAGATCTGTAGTAATAACAACAGAAGGCGGAGAAGAATACACCTATGATCTTCCTTTTGGCTCCAGACTTAAGAACTTCGAAGATGAAATGATATCAGCAGGAGATGAGCTTACAGAAGGTTCTGTTAATCCTCATGATGTGTTAAAGATAAAGGGAGTTAACGGAGTTAGAAATTATCTGCTTTCAGAAGTTCAAAAGGTTTATAGACTCCAGGGTGTTGATATTAATGATAAACATCTTGAAGTTGTAATAAGGCAGATGACAAGAAAGATAAAAATTGAAGATGCCGGAGACACTAATCTGCTTCCAGGTTCAATGATTGATATGTTTGATTTTGCGGAAGAAAACAACAGGATATCTGAGCTGGGAGGCAAAGAGGCAGTTGGAAGAATAGCACTTCTTGGTATAACCAAAGCAGCACTGGCCACAGATTCCTTCCTTTCAGCAGCATCCTTCCAGGAGACAACAAGAGTTCTTACAGATGCAGCAATAAAAGGAAAGATAGACCCGCTTATCGGACTTAAGGAAAATGTTATTATAGGTAAACTGATCCCAGCCGGAACCGGAATGCCTAAATACAGAAGAATAAGCCTGGAAAATGATAATACTGCTGATGTAGATATGGAAGACAATAATATATAAATCAAGTTTATTGACATCCGCAGGTTAAAATGATAAAATACATTTTGTATGTAGAGGAGGATTTTCCTTCTCTACGTAATTTGCAGGGAGGGTTCACATTGATCCAAAGATTTGAAGGTAAGTTTGCTGTAGGTATAAAGCAGACTTTAAAGCACCTCAATAATGGTGAAGGTGATAGAGTTTATATAGCTCTTAATGCAGACAAGGATTTAGTAGGGCCTGTAGTTAAACTAGCTCAGGAAAAGTCTGTAGAAATAGTTTATGTTGAGTCAAAAAAAGAACTTGGCAGACTCTGTGGTATAGATGTAGGAGCAGCTACAGCCATAACCCTATAAAGTTGTTATAATCTTTTTATATAGATTATATTAAAAAGGAGGTGCACTAAATGCCAACAATTAACCAACTAGTTAGAAAAGGAAGAAAAACCGTATCTAGCAAGTCAACAGCACCAGCATTAAAAGAATGTCCACAGAAAAGAGGAGTATGTACAGTTGTTAAAACTACTACACCTAAGAAGCCAAACTCAGCTTTAAGAAAAATTGCCAGAGTAAGGCTTACAAATGGATTTGAAGTAACAGCTTACATTCCAGGTGTAGGACATAATCTTCAGGAACATAGTGTTGTTCTTATAAGAGGAGGAAGAGTAAAAGACCTTCCAGGAGTAAGATACCACATTATAAGAGGAGCTTTGGATACTGCAGGAGTTAACGGCAGAATGCAGGGCAGAAGTAAATATGGTGCTAAGAGACCTAAGAAAAAATAACCTAAATAGTGCTATGTATCGGGTTTATATATAATATAAATAGGATGCAAGCGCTTTGCGGCAGATAATCTGTCGAGTACCGATGAACTTAAATAAATAAATGTTAAGGAGGGAAGAAAAGTGCCAAGAAAAGGACATATTGCAAAAAGAGATGTATTGCCAGATCCAGTTTACGACAGCAAGGTTGTAACAAAGCTTGTTAATAACGTAATGGAGGATGGTAAAAAAGGCGTAGCAGAGAAAATTTGCTATGATGCTTTTGATATAATGGCAGCAAAAACAGGAAAAGAACCTTTAGAGGTTTTTGAAACAGCCATGAATAACATCATGCCTCTTCTTGAAGTAAAAGCAAGAAGAATAGGTGGTGCGACATATCAGGTACCAATGGAAGTCAGACCAGAAAGAAGACAGACTTTAGGTATCAGATGGCTCTTAGATGCAGCTAACAAAAGAGGAGAAAAGTTCATGAGAGAAAGATTAGCAGGAGAGCTTTTAGACGCTGCTAATAATTCCGGAGCTGCTGTTAAAAAGAGAGA
This sequence comes from Bacillota bacterium, assembly GCA_032907345.1. Classification (GTDB taxonomy): domain Bacteria; phylum Bacillota; class Clostridia; order Clostridiales; family Clostridiaceae; genus JAJBWD01. The sequence continues at coordinate 6,696 of JAJBWD010000191.1, forward strand.
AGATACTCATAAAATGGCTGAAGCTAACAAGGCTTTTGCACATTACAGATACTAATATTAAACTGTTTTGGCCTTGCCAAAGCAGTTTTCTCAAGTTTTAGAAAGAGGAGGAGAAGTTTTGGCTAGAAATGTTCCACTTAGTAAATACAGAAATATAGGAATAATGGCACATATAGATGCTGGAAAAACCACAACAACTGAACGTATTTTATTTTATACAGGTAAAACTCATAAGATAGGAGAAGTTCATGAGGGTCAGGCCACAATGGACTGGATGGTTCAGGAACAGGAAAGAGGTATAACTATAACCTCAGCTGCAACAACATGTTTTTGGAAAGAACATCAGATAAACATTATTGACACACCAGGACATGTGGACTTCACAGTTGAAGTTGAAAGAAGCTTAAGGGTTCTTGATGGTGCTGTTACTGTATTAGATGCAAAGGGTGGTGTAGAACCACAAACAGAAACAGTATGGAGACAGGCGGATAACTATAAGGTACCAAGAATGGTATATGTTAACAAAATGGATTCCATCGGAGCTGATTTTTATCACTGCGTAAAAATGCTGAGAGAAAGACTTCACTGTAACGCTGTTCCAATACAAATTCCAGTTGGTGCAGAAGATGGTTTCATTGGAATAATAGATTTAATAAAAAACAAAGCAGAAATATATGAAAATGATTTAGGAACTGAAATTGAAGAGACTGAAGTTCCGGCTGATTTAAAAGATAAAGCAGATGAATACAGAGCAGCCATGGTTGAATCCATTGTTGAACTGGATGAAGAGCTTACTGAGAAATATCTGGAAGGTGAAGAAATAACAGTTGATGAGCTTAAAAGTGTAATTAGAAAAGCTGTTTGCGCAAATGAGCTTGTACCTGTTATTTGCGGATCATCATACAAAAACAAGGGTGTTCAGATGATGCTTAATGCCGTTGTTGATTATATGCCGTCACCCCTTGATATAGCTGCAATAAAAGGAACAATTCCTGATGAAGATACTGTTGAAGACAGACCGGCATCTGATGATGTACCACTGGCTGCTTTAGCATTTAAGATTGCTACAGATCCATTTATAGGAAAACTTGCATTTGCAAGGATATATTCCGGGGTTATGACAAGCGGATCTTATGTTCTTAATTCCAATAAAGGAAAGAAAGAAAGAATAGGAAGACTTGTTAAGATGCATGCAAATCACAGGGAAGAAGTTGAAGAATTAAGAGCCGGAGACTTAGGTGCCATAGTAGGTTTAAAAGAAACTACAACTGGTAATACTTTATGTGATGAGAATCACCCAATTATACTTGAAAGCATGGAATTCCCAGAGCCAGTTATAAACGTAGCTATAGAGCCTAAGACAAAAGCAGGTCAGGAAAAAATGGGAATTGCCTTAGCAAAGCTTGCTGAAGAGGACCCAACTTTCAGGACATATACAAACCAGGAAACAGGCCAGACAATTATTGCAGGTATGGGAGAACTTCACCTGGAGATAATTGTTGACAGACTTCAGAGAGAATTTAAAGTAGAGTGTAACGTTGGTAAACCACAGGTTGCATATAAAGAAACTATCAGAAAGGCTGTTAAAGCTGAAGGTAAGTTTGTAAGACAGTCTGGTGGTAGAGGACAGTACGGTCATGCTGTTATTGAAATGATACCAGTACAGGGAGAGTACTCCTTTGAAAATGCTACAGTTGGAGGATCAGTTCCTAAGGAATATGTTCAACCAATTGACAATGGTATCAGGGAAGCATCACAGTCCGGTATTCTTGCGGGATATCCGGTTATAGATTTCAAGGTAAGATTAATTGATGGTTCATACCATGAAGTTGACTCCTCTGAAATGGCCTTCAAGATTGCCGGATCTATGGCATTTAAAAATGCTATGCAGAAAGCTGACCCAGTAATACTTGAGCCAATGATGAAAGTTGAAGTTACAGTTCCTGAAGAATATATGGGAGATGTAATGGGAGACGTTTCTTCAAGAAGAGGAAGAATAGAAGGAATGGAACCAAGAAATGGAGCTCAGATTATAAGAGGATTTGTTCCGCTGTCTGAGATGTTTGGATATGCTACTTCCTTAAGATCAAGAACTCAGGGAAGAGGTACTTACAGTATGGAATTTGATCACTTTGAAGAAGTACCAAAGAGTATTCAAGAACAGATAATTGGAACAAAGTAATTTAGAAGGGAGATATAAAAAATGGCAAAGGAAAAATATTCGAGAACAAAACCTCATGTAAACATTGGAACAATAGGACACGTAGATCACGGTAAGACAACACTTACAGCAGCAATAACAACAGTGCTTGCAAAGAAGGGTTATGCAAAATTAACAA
>JAJBWD010000192.1:0-4857 GCA_032907345.1 Bacillota bacterium
TATAAAGGATAAAAAATATATTTTAAGCTCCTTTGGAGTTTTTATAGTTCTGAATTTTTTTATCGGACTTTCCATAAATATTCCCATGCCCTATATAATTAATAATGTTTTGAAGCTTAATTCCAGATATTTTGGGATAATAGAAGCAGCAATACCCATGGGAATGATAATAGGCGCTGTTATGATTAAGGTAATAATGAGTAAGTATTCCTACCAGAAAATAATAAAAGCTGCCTGTATAATTTTGTCAGTTTGTATGGCGGCTATTGGAATTTCTGTAATACTTCACTTTAGTGTATACAGCCAGACTGTTTATTTAATTTATTTCATTTTTGCAATGATATTTACAGGAATAGCTATTTCTTTAATCGACATTCCAATTTTTAATACGCTGCAGCAGACTATTCCGGATGAATTCAGAGGGAGGGTACTCAGCATAGGTATAAGCACAGCTAAAATTGTTCTTCCTGCTGCACTTATTATGGCAGGTGTACTGATTAACATTACACCAGCATACCTTCTTCCCATAATAAGCGGCATATCTCTATTTATCTTTAGTATGCTTTATATCAAAACAGATTAAAATTCGCCGTTTAAAGATTATTAAAAAGGAGGATATCACTTCCTCCTTAATTTATTTTCCAAAACACTTTTTTAAAAGTTTTATTTTGTAATTCCTGATTTTAGACATATCATGATTATAAGCATAGACACCTATTAATGTAAGTGCAGTACCGGCTCCCAAGCAAAAGCCATTCAAAACATCAGGTAAAATACTAAACTCACTTGAGGATAAATTAATTGCTATAAGCAGTAAACCAATTCTGTGATAATTATTAAGCTTTTTCATTTAAATCACCTTCCTAAAATTTATTCCTGTAATACAATTTTAAAAAACCTTTCACCATTACAATAAATATTAAGGCTCCCAGCAAAGTAATAAAAACTGATTCATTGAAGAAGCCTGAAATAATTACCGCAGCTGCACCTGAGCCAATTATAAAATTAAGGCCGGTTCCGCCGATTTTATCTCTGATGAGTTTTTTTCTTTCATCATTTTCTTCTATATAAAGCCTTTTCAGTGATTCTTCATTTTTTATGGCTTTTCTGTATTTAGCAATGTGATAAAGTACAACTAACTGCAGTCCTATAAAGCCGCCGGTCTGAAATCCGGGGATAAAGCCCTGACTGAAGGTACTTCTTCCATTTTGGGCTAAATAACTGCCATACCAGGCTGTAAGTGCAATAAAAATAACTACAATACAGTTAAAGATGGCAGCAAGATGCATTCTTCTTTTTATAACCTTTTTATAATTTTCCATTTACAATTCCTCCACTTCTGAAAAATCAAAAACTTCCTCAATTGACAGATCAAAATATTTAGCAATTTTATAAGCTAAAACCAGGGAAGCTGTATATTTTCCACATTCCAGTGATGTAATAGTCTGCCTCGTTACACCTACTGCCAGAGCCAGTTCTTCCTGGGAAAGCTTATATTTCTTTCGCAATTCCTGAATTCGTGTTTTCAATATTATTGCCTCCTTGCAATGCATACTTTGCATTTTTAGTATAGTATGCTTTGCATAAATTGTCAAGTGTGCTTTGCAAAAAAAGTTAAAAAATACTGGGTATCAATCTTTAATCAATACCCAGTATTAATATAATTATACTATTTTATTAAAGCTTTTCCGCCCATATATGGCTGCAGAGCCTTTGGAATATTTACAGTACCGTCTGCATTTAAATTGTTCTCTAAGAAAGCTATCAGCATTCTTGGAGGTGCAACTACTGTATTGTTTAGTGTATGTGCAAAGTATCTGCCGTCCTCACCATTTATACGGATTTTTAGACGGCGTGCCTGAGCATCACCTAAATTGGAGCAGCTTCCAACTTCAAAGTATTTTTTCTGTCTTGGAGACCAAGCTTCAACATCTACTGATTTTACTTTTAAATCTGCCAGGTCACCGGAACAGCACTCTAAGGTTCTTACCGGTATATCCAGGGAGCGGAATAAATCTACTGTATTTTGCCATAACTTATCATACCACATCATGCTGTCTTCAGGCTTACATACAACAATCATTTCCTGCTTTTCAAACTGATGAATCCTGTAAACTCCTCTTTCTTCTATGCCGTGAGCTCCTTTTTCCTTCCTGAAACAGGGAGAATAGCTGGTCATTGTTTTAGGAAGTGTCTCTTCCGGAAGTATGGTATCTATAAATTTACCTATCATGGAATGTTCACTGGTTCCGATCAGATATAAATCTTCTCCTTCAATTTTATACATCATGGCATCCATTTCTGCAAAGCTCATAACTCCCGTAACAACTTCGCTTCGAATCATGAATGGAGGAATGCAGTATGTAAAACCGCGGTCTATCATGAAGTCTCTGGCATAGGAAATAACTGCAGAGTGAAGCCTTGCTATATCTCCCATCAGGTAATAGAAGCCATTGCCTGCTACCTTTCTGGCACTGTCCAAATCAATTCCATCAAATTTTTCCATGATTTCAGTATGATATGGAATTTCAAAATCAGGTATAGTAGGCTCACCATAACGCTGGATTTCCACATTTTCACTATCATCTTTACCAATAGGAACACTTGGATCAATTATGTTTGGAATAACCATCATAATACTTTTAACTTTTTCTTCCAGTTCACTTTCTTTTATGCTAAGCTCTGCTAAACGTTCAGAATCTGCAGTAACCTTTTTCTTCATTTCTTCTGCTTCTGCCTTTTTTCCCTGAGCCATTAATCCGCCGATCTGCTTTGAAAACTTATTTCTGCCCGCTCTTAGTGTTTCCGCTTCCTGCTTTACACCTCTCAGCTCAGCATCCAAAGTGATTACCTCATCAACTAAACCCAGTTTTTTATCCTGAAACTTATTTCTTATGTTTTGCTTAACAATTTCAGGATTCTCCCTTACAAATTTTAGATCTAACATATGTTTTCCCTCCTGAGTAAATATATAATATATTATTTTACAAAAATAAAAACTTCCATCCCAAAATAAATGGGACGGAAGTAATCCGCGTTGCCACCCAAATTGCTGATCCAAAATAAAGAACCAGCCACTCGACAATAGTAATATAAAGGATACTAACCTTTCGATTCATCACCGACAGCTCCAAAAGTGGAAAGATTTAACCTTTCACCGGTTTTCACCAACCACCGGCTCTCTGAAGAAATTCATAAATCATAGCTTTTATAATCACTGTTTATGTTATTATTCACTAATTATATATATTTTTATACTTAAATGCAAGGGGATAAATACCATAATAAATATTTCTATAATGGTGATAAATTTTTAGCAGGAATTATATTGATTATATAGAATATATTACAAATAAGAGTAGTAAGGGGGTATTGATATGGATCCATTTTCTCCTGGTTTGTTTTACTTTATACCTATCTTTATGATTGTTATTTTTGTTATAGTAATTGGTGTTTTCATTTTTAGCATTGTTAAAGGAATTAAAACTTCCAGTTATAATAATGCCCAGCCTGTACTTGCGGTTTGGGCAAAAGTAGTAAGCAAGAGGACGGATGTAACACACTATAGTAATAATAACAATAATATGAGCAATTACAGCAGTTCCACAAGGTATTATGTTACATTTGAAGTGGAAAGCAAAGACAGAATGGAGCTTAATGTTAATGGAGAAGAATTTGGTATGCTGTCTGAAGGAGATACCGGTAAACTTACTTTTCAGGGTACCAGGTATAAAGGATTTGAAAGAGAACTATAAGATTGAGTAATGTTTATAAATTATAAAACCTCCGCTTCTATAAGTGGAGGTTCCGATTTTTATTTCAGGTTACGTTAAATCTCCGCCTGAAGCTTCCATGTACAGCTTTAGCGTAAGCGAGTAAGCTGATAAATCGATAATTTTGGAGGATAAATAGAAATGAAATTTTTCATATCAGTAATTGCAGCAGCAATTATATTTTATCCAATTGATAAAAAACATAAACTGTGTTTAAAATATCATAATCATTTGAATAAACGCTTTAGGTTTTTCATATTTATCACTGGTACATTATCTTGTGTAATAGAACTATTAATAGCATTTTTATCAGAGGAATATTTGAAATCCATTGGGGTAAACAGGGATTTGCTTTCATTAATATTTGTAGTACCATTAATATTTATATTAATGGTTGCTGCGATGCCCATTGGAGATGAATAGCTATTGCTGACTTTAAATATATGATGAAATTGTCATCCCGGGGAAATGGTAAGTTTCAATGAAAATTTCTATTAATTTTATAAGGAGAAATATTGAATGATAATTTCCACAGAACTAGATTTACTATAAAAGATAAAACTAAATATATATAAACACCGTAGCTTACCCTGGTTAATACAAAATGAATTCCTGCCAAAACACCTAACAACATAAATAAAATCAGTGTAATACCTCCATTTCCCTGCTGTGAAGATTGAAAAGCTTCTGAAAAGGGCAGATGTTTTTCTATAGCCAGAAAACTCAATATATTAAATATCATCATATTTAGAAATACCAATAATAAATCCGGCACTATCCTGATACCAAAAACAGCAGTGAATATAATTGATTGAAATAAAAAAACAGGCAAAAACAGCTTGACAATAAAGGCTTTTATGGTGCCTTTAAATACAGGTGCAGCATTATTAATCGGTAAAGCCTTATATATCCATGCTCCTTTATAACCTTCGGAGTATCTCAGCATTATCAAAACAGTTGGCAGCATCATACCACATAAATATATATACAAGTATGATTTACCCTGAGAAATTCCTGTCATATCTGTGCTTGTTAACAGCTGCAATATAAATATAAAAGGGAAAAATATTGAGTATGCTAAAGA
>JAJBWD010000193.1:0-3710 GCA_032907345.1 Bacillota bacterium
ACCTTAGAAGGGATAAGAAAACCTATTTTAATTCTCAGAAGGAAAAAGGGATATTCCCTTCCGGAGGATTTAGCTCCTAAGCAGACTACATTAGGTGCCATGCTGCCTTATACTCCCCTTCACTATTTATTATTTAAAGATGGCCTGGACATTCTTGTTATGACATCAGCAAATATAAGCTCCCTTCCTCTTGAATATGATAATGACAAGGCCTTTGAAAACCTGAATGGAATAGTAGATTACTTTCTTTTCCATGACAGGGATATACATATATCAATAGACGATTCTGTTGCCAGGTATCTTCATGGAAAGATAAGGCTTATAAGAAGAGCAAGAGGATATGTACCTGATCCATATAATTTTGAAATAAAAGAGCCAATTCTGGCTATGGGACCAAATATGAAAAATACCTTTGCCATAAATAAAGAAGGATATATATTTATCAGCCAGTTTAATGGTGATTTGGAAAATTTAGAAACAATCAATCACTATAAAAGAAACATAAAGCATCTGTCATCTATATTTTCCTTCACTCCGAAATACATAGCCGTGGATTGTCATCCAAATTACGAATCCACAAAATATGGAGAAGAACTGAGCAATTCTCCTGTTAAAATATATCACCACCATGCCCATATTGTAAGCTGCATGGTTGAAAATGGCATAGATGAAAATGTTATTGGAATTTCTTTTGATGGAACAGGTTATGGATCTGACGGAAAGATATGGGGCAGTGAATTTTTAATCTGCGGAAGAAAAAGCTTTGAAAGGGCTGCTCACTTAGAATACCTGCCTCTTCAGGGAGGAGACAGAAGCGTAATAGAACCATACAGAATGGCAATTTCTTATATAATAAATTCCCTGCCTAATGATGAAGCCCGTGAAAAAGTTAAAGAGTTATACGGGGAAAAAGGCTCTGCTCTCTTAAACATCATAAAAAACAGGATAAATTGTTCTGATAACTGCAGTATGGGAAGGCTTTTTGATGCTGCAGCCAGCCTTATTGGAATAAGAGATGTTATAAATTATGAAGGGCAGGCGGCCATTGAGCTGGAAGCTAAAATTAAGCCCGGCATAGAGGGGCTTTATCCTTATAAAATAGAAGGAGATATTATTAAAACAGCTGATATAATAAAAGGTATCCTGAGGGACAGGGAAAATCTTCTTGATACTGGCATAATATCTGCAAAATTTCATAACACAATGATTGATATTGTTTTAAAAGTAAGCTGTCTCCTTCGTGAAAAATATGGTCTAAATAAAATTGCCTTAAGCGGAGGAGTGTTCCAGAATGCTTACCTTCTATGCAATTCCATAGATAAACTGGAAGAAGCAGGTTTTGAAGTTTTCACCCAAAGCTTATTTCCTTCAAATGACGGAGGGATTGCTTTAGGGCAGATAGTAACGGCGTCACTGCTTATTAATAAATAACCTGGGGCAGAAGGTTTTTGGGGGATAGGGATTTGTTTATAATAATGTTGATAAGGTTTTATTTTTAAAATCCATATTCTCCCATTATTGCAGCTTGATTTTTTAGATCAAAGCTGCTTTTTAATGCATCTAAAATAATATATTCCATATTATCAAACAGGATATGGGTCTTGAAAAATGCAGAATATTTTATTAGATTTTTAGATGAAACGCCTCGGAAAGGAGTCATCCATTTCTTAAATTGTGCTAAATACTTTCTTACATTATCTGCATTAAAATAAAATCTTCTTTTATATCTTTTAGATCCGTTATCTGCTACCTTAAACTTTTTATAAAGAAGAGAGTACCTGAAAGGTATACTGGAATTAAGACATATTATGCTTTTGTTATCAATATCATAGGATATATCTTCTATAAAATTACGTACACCCCTGCTGTCCTTATAAATATAAGACTTCAGTCTATTATCTCTTTGGTATAAAAATGTAAAATATATATCTCTGCATAAATTTTCTTCATTCTCCTCCATTTCCTCCGGATCATCTTTTTTATGATAGCTTTTATCCAGATATGGAAGTTTAGCACTCATCATTTCAATAGTCCCATGAAGTACTGTATCATTAGCTTCATTGAGAATATTCATTATTTTATGTCTCCAATAAAAAAGGGTAACGTAGTCAACATTTATCTCCTTTTCAGCCTGTCTTAACGACATATCCTTTTTCATAGTTTCTATAAAACTTCCCCATTTATCTTTATAGTGAGACCAGCTAAGAAGTGTTTTGGTATAAATATTAAAAGTTCTGCTGCAATCCTTACACCTATACCTCTGTTTCCCTTTAAAAAATCCGTATTTAACAACAGACCTGCTGCCGCAATGTGGGCAAACAGCACCTTCCCTAAATCTTGACTGTATATCTTTTTTTAAGGAAATATCCATAAAAAACCTCCTGGCAATTAATATTTATATTATTGCCAGGAGAAGCCTGTCTTATTCTATTATTTAATGGCATAAACATTTTTATAAACGTAGGCTAATGCAACTAAATATTTGTAAGATAATCTTTCAGTTCTCTGCTTTCGCTTTTTCTGAATTTCCCTTCCTCTAAACAGTAAAAGCCTGCTCCTTTGCATACTTCAGATACATAATTAACTAGCTCTCCGTGGCATGTTAATATGAATATCTGATTATATTTAGACAGATAATTTAGTACATTTACCGCATTTCTCATATTAACAGAGTCAAAGTTTACAAAACTGTCATCTAAGATAACAGGAAGCTTATTTTCAAGTTCACTTAAGCGGCTCAGCCTGACAGATAAAAAAAGCTGTTCTGAGGTAGCCCGGCTTAAATATTTAGAAGTTTCAACTTTGCTTCCGTCATCCTTTTCCACCTTAAAGTCAGAGGATAAAATATTGTCATCAGGCATTATCTTATTAAACTTTCCCGATGTAAGATGATTAAATATCCTGCTGCCTCCGCTGAGAAGCTTATCCTTCGTCTCCTCCATAAAGCTTTTCTGAATATTTTCCAGAATGAAGGCAGCTGCTCTTAAGGAAGCATAGGATTTTGCCAGAGGCTCTAAGTTTTTTCTCTCAGCTGCTATATTTATCTTAGCCTGATCAATTTTTTCATATGAATTTAGCTCTGATATCTGATATAGAATCCTGGACTTTTCATCCTTCAGAGTATTAAAAGATTTACTGTTTTCATTAAGTTCTTCCTGGAGCTGCTGAAGATTTTCTTCTATCTCATTTTCTGAGCCATATTCTTCAAATAAATTTTTGTAACTTCCTGAAATCAGCTTTTGGGCTCTGCCGTTTTCCATACTGTTTTTTAATCTCTGCTGCATGAAAGAACATTTACTTTCATATTCCATAAACTTTCTGTACTTTTCTGCCTTTTCTATATAATTGTTTATTCCCGGCTCTATATCTCCTTCAGATATTTTAAGTTCCTGCCTTATTATTTTTTCATAATCACTCAGCTCTTTTTCAGATGTTTTATAGTTTTCGCAGCTGACTATGCTGACAGCCAGCCTTTCCGTTTCCTTAAATATTCCATCCAAAGAGCCCAGATCCTCATTTAAAGATATTCCAAGGATAACACCTGCTGTTTTACATATAGCTTTAAGCTCTGCTTTAAGCTCTCTAAGCGCTGCAGCAGTTTCTTGTTTTTTTGAATCCAGCTGGTTCATCATTTTATTTATCTCATTTATCCTTAAATAATAAGTTTTTATTGAGGATATGGGAGCATCTTTACTCATTTTAAGAGACAT
>JAJBWD010000194.1:0-3744 GCA_032907345.1 Bacillota bacterium
AATCAGGAAATAGGTGGTGAGATTTTGGATAAAGAGATTTACGAAATTTTATTGAAGCTGGATGACAAAATAGACAATATTGGAAGAGATATATCTTCAAAAAAGCAGATATGTCCTTAGTTAAAGATGATATAAAACTATTAAAGATAAGTCAGCAGGAAAACCATCAGATATTAATAAATCTTGAGCATAATTCTAATGTAGATAAAGCAGAGCTGGATAAAATGATGAATGATATTGCTTTTATAAAAGGTGATTTAGCATTACTCAGAAAAGATCTGTCAACTGTTGAAATTGTAACCGCCAATAATTATGCAGACATAGCAAAATTAAAAGCAGTAAAATAATATTATTCAGATAGCTGTATCATATAAGATCAGCTATTTTTATTATATTAATTAAAATTACAAAGTGACCACAAAGTGATATTCTGAAAGATTTTTAACGTAATATAGTGTAAAATGGTTTATAAAGATAAGAATATGGGAGGAAGCCATAATGAAATATATATTTTTTTATCAAACCAGAATAGGCAGGATTGGAATAGTGGAAACTGATGCTGCGATCACAAATGTTTATTTCCCTAATGAAATTATTCCAACAGGTATGGATGAGAAGGAAACGGAGCTTATTAAAAAAGCCGGAGAAGAGATTAATGAATATTTTTCAGGAAAAAGAAGTAATTTTGATATTCCCTTAGCACCGGCCGGAACTGAATTTCAAAAGAGCGTTTGGAATGTACTTAAGAAAATACCATATGGCAAAACTTTCAGTTATAAGCAGGTAGCAGAAGCTATAGGGAATCCAAAAGCCTCCAGAGCTGTGGGCATGGCAAATAACAGGAATCCAATTCCTCTTTTTATTCCCTGCCATCGGGTTATTGGTTCAAACGGAAAACTTGTTGGTTTTGCAGGAGGACTTGATTTAAAGGAATCTTTATTAAATATGGAAAAAGAAAATGCAGGTTAAAAACTAGATATTTAGATTATGGAAAATCGGAAATTAATCATATAAAAAAGCTGATCCTATACTGGAGGCTATAGCTGTTATGTGAAATTAAAATTGTGATAAAGGAGCAATAACTAATGAATAAACCCAAAATAGGAATTACACCGCTGTTTGATGAAGATAAAAATAGTATATGGATGCTGCCTGAATACATGGAAGGCATAATTATGGCTGACGGACTTCCTTTCATTATCCCGTTTACTAAGAATGAAGAGGATATATCAAGGATAGCAGAGGAATTTGATGGATTTCTTTTTACTGGCGGACAAGATATAGATCCTGAAATTTATGGTGAAGAAAAATTACCATTCTGCGGCAGAATTCATTCAGGAAGAGACAATTTAGAATTAAGATTATTAGAAAAAATTGTACAGAAAGACAAGCCTCTCCTTGGGATATGCAGGGGTTTACAGCTTTTAAATGCTGTGCTTGGAGGAACTTTATATCAGGACCTGAACATACAGAGAAAAGAAAAAACGTTATTACATCACCAAAATCATCCATATAATCAACCGGTCCACAAGGTTAAAATAAATGAAAACAGTAAACTTGGTGATATTTTCAATGAAAAAGAGATTAAGGTTAACAGTCTTCATCATCAGGCAGTTAAGAAATTAGCAGACAAATTAAAAACTGCAGCTATTTCTGAAGATGGAATAATAGAAGCAGCTTATATGCCAGACAAAAAGTTTATAACAGGAGTTCAGTGGCATCCCGAATTTCTATATTTGCAGGATGAGTTGTCGCGAAGACTATTTAAGAAATTTATAAACAATTGTAAATAAAGGCAGCTTCTGCATTTGGAGTAAAGGAGATTATTTTTAGATCAAGATCTTTGCTGCAGTCATTTCAGCCCTCCTAAAATATTCAGGTTAACAAATTTGAATACATTAACATAATATATCCTAAGGAGGTGATTTGACATGAGTATGCCTAATATTCCTGATATAAAACCAGATATAGATATATGCAGAGAGGATGTTATAGATCTTCTGCTTGCTTCTATAGCACTTGAAGAAATTGGATTAGCTCACATTATAAATGCAGAAGGAGAATAAATCCAATGTATAACTGATGAATGCGGAGAAGACGGAAAAGGACATCATTGTGCTAAATTGGAAGATTTATTAGAAATAAATAAATCGGTTCAAACAACTTTAAAAGATGTTATTAAAAAGGAAATGCTGCTGGAGTTTAAGTTTGAAAATATCCTTGAATTAATGTGCAAAAAGAAAGATTGTAAAGATAAAGATAATGATAAGTAAATGACGATAGAGGCTTTGTTTAAAATTTTAGACAAAGCCTTAATTAATTTTATATTTAGGATGTATATTCGTTAATAAAAGTGTTGCAATAAAGAAAATTTTGTATAGGACAAGCCTCTCCTGGTAATAATAAAAACATTATAGAACAGGAGGATATTATGGATATTACTGTATGTGAAGGAATAAAACACAGATTTAAAGATGGAGCCATCTGCCCCCACTGTGGCAGCAGGAAAGTAATTAAGCATGGATTCTTTAAAGGAAAACAACGTTATAAATGCAAAGAATGCAAAAAAACTTTTAATTTATTTACGAATACTCTTCTCAGCTGGTCTCACTATAAAGAAAAGTGGGAAAGCTTTATCAAATCCATGGGAGATGATATTACACTACGCCAGGCAGAAAAAGAGATTGGTGTCAGCTACGTTACATTATTTTATTGGAGACATAAGATAATGAGCATTTTAGATGAAACTAATGATAATAAGCTTCATGGAGTTTTAGAAATGACAAAGATGAATTTTTCTTATTTAAACAAATATCATCCTAAAGAAGAAAATGAAGATGAATTTGAAAAGGAGGATAATATTAAAGAAACAGTATGCTTTACTTTTATTTATCAAAGAGATGCAAGATTAGAATCTTTCATTTATAAAGATAGAAAGGGAGCCAGAAGTCTAATAGAAGATATAGCTTATAATATTGATAAAAATAGCATTATTTGCCTGAATAATAATTACCCTTTTAGATTTCCTCTTATATATAAAAAATTTAAAGTAGCAGAAACAGGAAGCAGGAAGTATAAGAGAAGATGGTACTATAATGCAGATCAAGTTAAAAAATACATAACCATGTTTAAAATTTGGATGACTCCATTCAGGGGAGTATCATCAAAGTATTTGACTCAATATTCCTCCTACTTTAAAACAAATAAGATATTTAACACTATGAAGTATATTATTATGTCTTATCTAAGAGAAAGCAGAAGTATTAAAAACAGCTCTGCCTGCTGCGGAACTTTAGGATTTTAGTTCATGGAAAAAAGCAATACCACTTTTTGTAACAAAACCCTATAACCCTCAATTTTTCCTCCAATTTCTCCCTATTTGGTGCTATAATATATAATAAAGTTTCATATAAGACATTTGTCCTAAAGAACAGCAAACAATAAGAAAAAACTGAATGTACAAAACAATATCGGGACATATGTCCTTTAAGTAAAATCATGAAATTGTTATCATAAAGGTGAGGTTAATCTTAATGAATGTAAATGAAGTCATAGAAATTATTGAGAATGAACCAGAAATATATGAAATGCTTAAATATTGTCCTTATGAAATATTGAAACAGTTCACCATTAAAAAATTTGACAAAGGGAAATTCCTTTTAAACCAAGGCCAGGTTTATAATACATTTTACATTTTAGTTGATGGTTTTGTTGATATTTATGTAATGTCCGAAACCGGCAAGA
>JAJBWD010000195.1:0-5322 GCA_032907345.1 Bacillota bacterium
CTTTTAAAAGTTTCATATAATATTAAATTTGTTTGAAATTCCTCATTTGATTGGAACAAATGCATATTACATAACATTCATTACATCCTGAACATTTTTAAGCTGGACTCCCTCAGAAAAAGCCCATCCAGATTGATTCTATAACTTTAAGGAGCAGCTGCCGGCTTAAAAGTCCTTGCTTCATTCAGGGTTACCGGTACGACTATATCTCCATCTAATATTTCTTTTTTATATTTATCTGCTAACTCATATATTCCTGCCGGAGCTTTAGAATTCTTTGTAGGAGCTATGCCAACACCTTCTTCTCTCAGGCCAAATGTCACTACTGTGCCTCCTTTAAGACTTCCATCTATTAAGCTCTTAGTTACCTGATAAGAAGCTGCAGCTGCTATCTTCACAGAAGATGACAATATAGCACCTGCATCCTTTGGCACTGTTTTAGCCTGATCCTGGTCAGAGCCTATTGCCCAAACCTCTTTTCCTTTGTCTCTAAGTTCCTTAGCAGCATCTAATAGTCCAATTCCACAGGATCCTGAAGCATGGTATATAACATCGCACCCAGCATTATATAATACTTTGGCTGCTTCTTTTCCAGCACCTGCATCATCAAATTTGCCAGTATATATTGTATTCTTTCTGTTTGCAAGGTCTGCTGCAGCTATTGGATTTACTGACATTACACCAGCTATGAATCCAGCTTCATAATTTTGAATAAGAGGAATATCCTCTCCGCCGATGAAGCCTACTTTATTTGTCTTGGTAGCTTTTCCTGCAAGTATTCCAGCAAGAAATGAACCCTCATTAGTTTTAAATGTTATTGAAATTACATTGGGAAGATCAATAACATAATCTATTATGGCAAACTTCTTGTTTGGATTAGCTTTCGCTGCATCTATAACAGACTGCTGCATTAATAATCCAACACCAAATGTTAAATCACACTTTCCTGAAATTGCAGTCAGGTTCTTAGTATAATCACTTTTATTTTTTGATTCAAGAATTACCGGTTCTACAGTATATTCTTTCTGAATTTTTTTTAGACCTGATATGGCTGCACTACTTTCGGATTTATCATCTTTTAAGAGGCCATCTGCTGCAAGACCAATCTTAACTTCTGCTTTCTTTCTTGTGTCTGTTGCTGCCGGTTTTGTGTTTGCTGGTTGTTTTGTTTCTGTTGTTTTTTTGCTGCATCCGGCAAATAATGAAGCAAATATGAAAACTGCTGCTGTAATTGTAATTATTCTCTTCTTATTTATGTAATCTCCCCTCCTGTTGGATAAATTTTATTTTAAAACATTGATATATTCGACATTCAGAAGGAAAATCCTCTTTTTTATTATTTTATATTTTAAACCCTGTATCTTTTAATATCTTATCTGCCGCTATTCCATCATCTTCATTGACTAAAATTACAGGTCCCGTACATCCCATGCCGCTCTCAGCATATATATTTTCCTTCCATAGAGAATTAACTGCATTATCCAGTTCTAATATATCAATTCCTGCTATACTGTAGGTTACCACCTTTTTCCCCGGCTTATTTATTATTTCTTCTTTAATTTCCTTCTTTTCTAACAGCTTGCTAAGTCCCGCATCTTCTGCTTTTTTAAACTCAGATTTTGCTATCCCCATAATATTATTTTCTGCACATTTAGCACAGTAGGATAAGGCCTCAGCTATAAGGGGAGCTCCCGATGCCCTGGATATAATATTTATAAGCTTATCGTAGTCTTTTGAAATTCCCGGTCCATATCCTGCTCCCAGTGTTTCATAGCTTCCGCCGCTTACAAAGGAAGAAAATATTTTAACTAAAAGATTCCCGGTAAGAGAGTCACATACCATAACATCACAGGAACCGGTCATAAGATCATTTCCTCTCATAACTGCTCCTCCATCCTGCCTTCCTGATGTTCCAAAGGATATTGGATACCCGTTTTGATTTAATTTTTTTAAAATTATCTCAGCTGACCTTGCTCCTTCAATATTTAGTATCCCAACGCTGGGGTTTTCTATCCCCTGAGACTTTGCAGCAGCTATTCCTGATATAGCATTTAAGACCATGGCATGAACCCTGTCTGTGTCGCTGGTCCCGGTGGTTGTAGAGAGGATAAGCTCTTTTCCCGATGATGGGCATATGATTTTGCCGGCTGTAGAAACTCCAATAGGAAAATCAAAATGCATGGTAACACAGCCTTGAATTTCATTTTTTTCAAGAAGCTCCAGCATTACCTTATGACATTCTTCTAAAGATTCTGCACCGAAGCATTTAAACCCTTCAGTCTTTTCCTTTCCTATCAGGACTATTTCGAAATTAATATATTTTTGTTTTGCAAGCTTTGCAGCTTTAATCAGTTCTCCTTCTCCATGCTCAGACCCCAGCATCGTAAGTCCTATCCTGACTTTTTCCTTAAAAGATCCGGTTTTTATTCCTTCAGCTATTTCCAAGAATACCTGTCCTATCAATTTTTCTTTATCTAAAGTCAAAATAACACCTCCTACTTTAAAAGGGTTTTAGCAAATTCTTCCATCTTGTTTGCTATCATAATTCTTATTTCATCCATGCCTATATCATTATTTTCTTTTTTCCCATTATTTTTTTCAACTACTATGGAAACTCCGTCAAACTGATTTGTCATTCTTCCAAGGAATAAGCTTCCTTTTCCTATTACCATGAAATTATTCATTGTTCCATCCATGATTTTTTTTATTCCGTGGCCTATTATGGGAACTCCGCTGGGGATATGTCCCTGAGTTGGAGCAAACCCCGGATAACCATGGTTCGATACAAAATTCAAAAGATCTTTTTTGTCAAGCTGTCCTGCTTTTACTGCCAATGCTCCTATCATCTTGTAATTTTGAGTTGGAACATCTCCTGCCCCTGCTGATTCTGTAATATCAGGAGTCTGCATTTCCGGTGCATATTTATCAATATCAGTTATCTTAAGTCCTGCTTTTGTAAGAGGGTTTAAAACTAAGGCACTAATAACATTTTGAGGTGAGGCTCCATCACCTACAGTATGTCTTCCAATTATGTCTGTTCGGAGAACCGGTGATACTCCATCATTTTTCGATACCAGTACTGCAAAACCTCCCAGGCAGTCCTCCAAGGCAGGAATGCCTTTTCTTACATGATCTTTTCCGTTCATGCCCAGCTTAGCAGTGGCTCCTCCGCCAAATATAACCACATTTTCATATATTCCTGATTTAACATAGGCTGCCGCTGTAATGAGAGCATGAGTAGGTCCGGCGCAAAAGCCTCTCATATCGATTCCTGTAGCATTATTAAATCCTGCAATTTCAGCACAGGCTTTGGCAATATTTCCTCCGCCTCTCTGGTTCATGTCGCCGATTGCTTCTTCTGAGCATTCGATTACATATTCAACAGAATTTGGATCTATATTATTTTTATATACTAAGTTTAACAGTGCCAGAACTCCTGATGCCTTAACAGAAAGGTTTTCCAGCATTATATGAGCTGATAAATTTGGATCTTTTTCATGAGCCCTTTTTACACAGCCTACCAAATTTTCTTTTATATAAAGTCCTTCAGCTATTCCATTTTCAACTAAATTTTTAATTTCATCAGCAGGAACTCCATTTCCTATCTTGTCTAATTTATCTTTAAGAATTGGATGCTCTTTCAGCTTATCTTTTACATTAACTGTAAAATTATCTTCCAGTACTGCCAGGTCAAATACATCGGATAATTTAAGCAGTGCATAGAATTCATCTTCCGGCATTATCTCTCCGAATTTTCCATATCTGCCACAGCCATTTAAATTGTTCTGATACCAGGGCCTTTTTATCTCTCTTAAATCATCTGGTGTAATATTTCCTACATAAGTCTGATTTGGGGGATAATTAACCACTTCCTGGAAGCTTCTCAGGCTGTTTTTAAGATTTTTTAAATAATCTGAATCAGGGTTTGATTCTCTTTCCATTGTCTGAGTTGTACCATTATTTATTACTATATCCGGAGTATTTGCAAGAATATAAGATACTCCTTTAATAACTGGAAATTCCAATTTACTTCCTCCTTTATATAAAGCAGCATACAAGTATGCTGCTTTATTAGAAAATCGTTATTTTTATATGCAATTTTCCTTATTCAAATACCTTTTGTCCTTCTACATCAGTTTCCAAAGCCTTAAGAGCCTTTTCTACCAAAGCATATCTTAGTTTAAATTCCTCCTCATGACTTAAGGCAGGATTGCCCAGAGGATGGGGAATGGCAACTGTTGGAACTATTCTGTTAGCTCCTACAGTAAGAGATATAGGAGTTACTGTGCACATATGAACCACAGGAAGTCCTGCTCTTTCTATTTCCTTAACTAACGTTGCCCCGCAACGTGTGCAGGTTCCTCAGGTGGAGGTGAGTATAACTGCCTTAACTCCATCCTTTATAAGCTCTCCTGCTATCTCAGCTCCAAACTTTTTAGCAGATGCAACTGCCGTTCCATTTCCTACTGTTGCATAATAATAGTTATGAAGAGAACCTATTCTTCCTTCTTTCTCCATCTTTCTAAGAACATCTACAGGAAGTACTCTGTCCGCATCACTGTTTGCATAAGTGGGGTCGTATCCGCCATGAGCTGTTTCATAAGTATCTGCTGTCAAATCCTCAACTCCTGTAATATCATACTTGCCGTACTTTGAAGCTGAAGATGACTCTATATGATCCGGATTGCCCTTTGGAACTATACCTCCGGATGTTACTAAAGCGATTTTAGCTTTAGATAAATCATCAACCTTTTTATTTGGCGCAACTTTATCAAATATAGGCATCTTAAATTCAGTTTCGAATTCTTCACCTTTTACTTTTTTAGCAAGCAGCTCAACCGCTCTTTCTGAACCTCTTTTATCTGAGAAATAATTTACTCTTATTCCTCTTTCTATATAACCCTCATCTTTGAAGCTGCCTATGGTTTCGTTTTTAGCCAGTTTCAGTGCCAGCTTTGCCATAGCCGGCAGTGCCTGCCTCATGCCTGCTGCACTGTTTTTCGTTTCGATAATATATACTGACTTTTTGTACATGTCAGCCCCTGGATTTTCTATATACATACCGGTAAGTGTCTTTATATTAAGCTCTTTTGAAACAGCTTCCGAGATGGCTCCGCAGGCAACACCGTATCTTCCTGCATTAAAGGCAGGACCTGCTATAAAGACATCCGGATTGTATTTTTTAACAATGCCTAATATTTCTTTTTTTGCTTCTTCTATATTTTCATTAAAATATGAATCTCCGCAGATTATTGTAGCAATTATTTTTGCTTCTCCCTTGAAAAGACCTTCAAGTCCAAGCCCCGGACCTACCTTGCCTTC
>JAJBWD010000196.1:0-4287 GCA_032907345.1 Bacillota bacterium
ATTAAAATCAATTTCATTATTTGCAGACAGCTGGTATTCATATTTATCATAAATGTATTTCACAAATTCCTTTGCTTTATTTTTTCTATTTTTGCTTACTATACTGCCTGCTATTTTATTTAATATATTACTCATTTTATAATCCTTCTTAAATTATTAAAATTTTATTTATATAATTTACTGTATTCAACAAAGTTACTTATTTCCCTTCAGTTTCCATAAATTTATCTATTCATAAGCTGCCACAACCTTAAATGCAGCTGTAAATCCACTTATATATTTTTACAGTCGTTTTATAAAAAGACATTAAAATAGCTGGTTCTATAAAAGATACCAGCTTGATTTATAATATTCAGGAGAAATCATAGTGAAAACAGTAAAATTATACTAGAAGTTAATAATTGTCAAACAAGACTAGGCTTTAATAAAATTCTTTTAGAAATACTTCTCTATTTCTTTTATGTTACTAATATTAAAAATTTCTATTGCAATTATCTCCAGCTTTTCTTCAGACAGTTTCATCAAAATATTTTTATAATCATCAGGGATTGTATTAAATTTCTTTGTAAGTTGTTTGATAAGCATTTCCGCTTTACCTACTATTTTACCTTTTTCTTCGATTCTTGGGTCGTAAAAGCTTTTTACCATTTCCTGAACCTCCATTTCAAAATTACTGTATTTACCATACATATTTATAAAATAAGCGTTTATATTCTCTATAACTGTAGTCATTTCATCATAATCTTCTATTTCTATTCTACCATCTATATATGCCTTATCAATAGCATTTAATGTCTTTTTTATAATTTCCCGCATTTCATGGTATAATTTAAGCATATCTGCTTCTTTCAATTTCTCAGGTGTTTTACTGTAGCTTATTTCATTCATTCTCTTCCTTAGTTTAAAAATCTGTAAAGGATACAGTAGATACATGTTATCTTTGTATAGCTTTTCTAAATCGTAAGTCCAGTATTTAAGAACCTTAATATCATATATAAAAGATTTACCTTTACTATATTCTATCTGAAGCTTTAGGGAATCTCCCACATCAGAAGTTTCCTCTAATAAAATTAAATATGGCTCCGGCATCTTAAGTTTAATAAATTCATTTGTTTTTGAAAAATCTGCAATTTTAATTGCCCTCTCAAAGCTGTATCTAAAGATCCTTACAGATATTGTTTTATCAAACTTCGTTTGAAATTCCATTTCATATTCATAAATTTCATTTCCATCTGTAACAGTAATATACATGTCGGCATAGAAACTAATAAACTTAGCAGAATTTCTTTTTCTGTTAATTATTTCTTTGTCACTATATGAAATTTTTGCATCATAGCTTATATCATCACCATAAATTGCGTTTAAAAAATCTATAATAGGTTTTGGATTTTTTATGGTGAATAACTTTTTAAGAATCAGATCCATCTGCAGATAATTCTTATATAAGCTATTATCTTCCATAATCCTATCAGAACTTAATAAAAAAGTGCTATAAGTGCTCATTTATTTCCTCCTCAAGTTAAATCATCACACTTATAGTATAACCATCTTTCATTAAGAACATACGTTCTATGTAAAATATTTTTTATTTAATCCACAAAAAATTCCTAAAAGCTTCTCACCTTTATATCCTGATAAAAAGAAACAAAGGATATTATCCTCAATGTCATCAACAAAAAAGCTTTTACACTTCCTTTATAACCCCTACCGCAACGCCTAATATCCTTGCTTCCCCACTTCTTATCTGCATGGGCTCATAAGCAGAATTTCTAGATATCAGAAGTATGGTATCACCCATCTTCATATACCTTTTGAGTGTGGCATTTCCTTCAATATCCACAGCAGCTATTTCCCTGTTTTCTGCTGTTTCCCGGTTTTCCAGGACTATAAGACCCCCATTTTCTATTCCTGCTCCGTCCATGCTGTCCCCCTTACCTTAAGCATGAAAATGCTGTTCATGCCCTTGAACCATTTATCCGGAAGATAGAAGATTCCCTGCCGCTCAGAATTAATGTAAATCGGGATTCCGGCTGCAATATTGCTGTACACATTTATTTTCAGCAGCTCATTTTCTTCTAAAAGCTCCTTTTTATTAGCGTCATCTTTAACTGCCAGGTTCAGGATTTCGTTAATATCCCTTGTTATTTTGAAATTCTTATTATGCCTTAAATCTTTGTATTCAAAATATTCTATGGAGCTGGGAAGCATAGTGTTGTCAAAGGCCGGTATATCATTTATGACTTCATGGTCCTTATTAATAACTATAAGCTCATTGCCGTCTGCGGCTGCCCCGTTACTTCCATGATGATGAAGTGCTCATATAGCTCATCACCTGATTTATGGCATCTGTATTTTGCTTTCCATATTCAGCTTAACATACCTGTAATCTATATCTTTAAGGAATTTGGAGGGTTCCCTATTGCAGGTAAGATACAGAAGTTCATTTGCTCTTGTCATTCCCACATACAGCAGTTTTCTATCCATAGATTCCTGCAGACTTTTATCCTCATTATCCATGTAAGAATAGAAAGGAATAACATTTGAATTTAACCCAAATATGAATACCACGTTAAATTCCAGTCCTTTAATGCACGGTAAGAAGCTTAATTCCGTTATAATCAAAGTCCATAGCTTCCTTTGTTTCGAACAGCTTTGCCGGAATATGTTCTTTTTCCAGCCTGCTCAGCATTTCCTGAAGCTGGTTCTTCTTTTTAGCAATGATTACAATATCCTTAAGCTCAAATTTATTCAATAATTTGTTTTTTATTTCATTTATTATAAATGAGCTTCCTTATCAAAATCATGAAAGCACCTGCAAACCGGGTAATGGCTCTGCTTATCTATTAATCAGGGCTTAACGTAGTTGTCATCCTCTGTAATATTGGAGTGAAGAAGTTAATATCACTTCCGGCAAATCTATATATACTCTGCCAGTCATCCCCTACACAAAACAGCTTGGATTTATTCTTATCCTTAATGCTTTTTATTAAATTATACCTGGAGTATGATATTTCCTGAAATTCATCCACTATGATATAACTGTATTTTTTATCAAACATATTGTTTTTAACATAGCCGGTTGCTTTATTAATCATATCATTAAAATCAATTTCATTATTTGCAGACAGCTGGTATTCATATTCATCATAAATGTATTTCACAATATTAATAAATTTACTATTTCTGATTCTGTTAAAGCCGCTATTTATCACTTGATTCTTATTTTCTATATCATTAATGCTGTAACTGTTCGCCTTTATCAGACATATAAAAGTGGAAATAAGATTAGCTAAAGCAGATTCGGTTAATTTACTTTTCTCATTTATAATTTTGAATTTTTCATCATCAGATAATTCTTTAAATACCACATTATAATTTAATAGCTTCTTTTTTAAATTAGTTATTAATACATCGTTTTCTTTCTCGTAAGAATAAGTTTCGACTAATATGGTATTCTTTTGTTTATGAATATTTCTTTTCCATGCAATTCCTTCATTATAAGTTTCTTTAGCGCTTTTTCCATCTTTCCCTTTAAAGTATGCGGGAACATTACCGCTTTTATCAATACCAAAATGTTCAATATATATTTTATAATCCGGAAGGTAGAAATCAGGGTGGTACTCCGAATAATTCATATCGGAAGTTAAAATTTCATATTTTCTCTCATATTCATATTTAATATTATTAATAAATAAGAAATTTGCAATTTCCATCTCCTGATAACTTTTAACTTTTTCACCCATAAAAGTTACTATGTCATTATCTCTTAGATATTTATAATACTCACCTTTATTTTCAAATTCGAACTGACTTTTATATTCTTTTATGAATGAAAGGAAATAATCAAGAATTAATTTTTTAAAATTGTGATCTTCCATTTTCTTTTTAAATGTTTCATTAACAAATTTGGGCAGCAGGATACTTGTTAGGTCCGGTTGTTTTTTCTCTGCCGCAGCAATTATTTCTTTACCCAATTTATGAAATGTCATAACATCAATATCAGCTTTAGTTTCCTTAGAAATTCTTTCCTTCATTTCAGATGCAGATCCATTTGTAAATGACAATACCAGTAATTCTTCAGGTTTGTACTTATCTTTTTCTATGAGATATTTAACTTTGCCAACTATTGTAATAGTTTTACCAGAACCTGCTCCTGCAATAACCAGATTATTTACGTCATCTTTCACTATAGATTCTATTTGCTGATCATCTAAGGTACGTCCTTCAATGTTTTTGAATAATTTTGAATAAGCTGCTTTGTTTTTGATTACATAATTTTTATTTTTC
>JAJBWD010000197.1:0-9940 GCA_032907345.1 Bacillota bacterium
CATTATAAGGATATTGAAAATACAATTCAAAATACACTTCTTCTTGCCCAAAATACATCAGAGCAGACCAGAAAAACTGCAAATGATGAAGCAGAAAGCATAGTAAGAAGGGCTAATGATGAAAGCAAAAGGATAATCGAAAAGGCTAATAATCAGGTAATGAAAGTGAATGAAGATTTTCAGAACACAAAAAGTGACTTTTCTAAATTCGTAGCTAAATATAAAAATTTCATGAAAACACAAATGGATATGTTTTCTGATATGGAATCAGATTTTGTTAAATCATATAACTTAGTTTCTTATCAGGGAGAAGAAGTTAAAGAAAAGGAAATAGTTACTGAAGAAAATGAACAGGAAACAGTAAAAGAAGAGGATTTAAATAACGTTAAGAATTTCTATGTTTAAATAAAATACCTGTATAAGGATTTATGATAGGTGTAAGTATGGATAATTTAGCGTCTCTTAAAAATATGAAATTTAATATCAATGTGATGGGTAAAGATTTTTTCAGGGACAGCCCTGTAATTATTGCGGGACCTTGTTCTGTTGAAGGATATAAAGTATACAGGGATATTGCACTTAAAGTAAAAGACGCGGGAGCAAGTGCTCTTCGCGGTGGTGCCTTTAAACCAAGAACCTCCCCCTTTGAATTTCAAGGTTTGGCTTTTGAAGGACTTAAGATAATAAGAGAGGTTAAAGAAGAGGCAGGTCTTCCCGTAGTTTCTGAACTGCTGGATCCCAGAGATGTAGAGATGGCAGTAGGTTCCATCGATATTATTCAGATAGGTTCCAGAAATATGTATAATTACTCCCTGCTGAAGGAAGTAGCTAAAACTAATCTTCCTGTTATGATAAAGAGGGGAATGGCAGCCAGCCTTAAAGAATGGCTTTACGCTGTTATGTATATAATAGAAGGCGGAAACAGAAGTGTTATGCTTTGTGAAAGAGGAATAAGAACCTTTGAAAACAGTACAAGAAACACTCTGGATTTAAATTCCGTTGCACTTATAAGCCATAAGTACAAAATACCGGTAATAGTTGATCCAAGTCATGGAACAGGAAACAGGGACTTAGTCTATAATTTGTCTTTAGCTTCGATTTTTGCTGGAGCTTCAGGACTTATGATTGAGACCCACATTGATCCTGATGCTTCAATTTCTGATAAAGAACAGACTATAAGCATTGAAAATTTAAAAGCTATAATCAATAAAATAAATAATCTAAAGAAATTAAGTTAATTATAAAAATTAATTTGTAATAATATTTTTGCCTTTTGAAACAATATATATATGGAGTTGCACAGCACTTGTACATTTTCCCTATAATATAAGGAGGGTAAAGATATGGATAAAAACATAAACTATTTCAAAGATAAGCTTTTAAAGGAAAAAGAAAAGCTGAAATCAATAATTTATGGGTTAGAAGAAGGTCAGGATAATGAATTTTCCTCAGAGCTTTCTCTTTATGACAACCATACAGGAGATACAGGCTCTGAACTTTTTGATAAGGAAAGAAATTTAGCTTTAAAGAGAAATGAATATAAAATATTTGATGAGATAAATAAATCTCTGGAAAAGATTGACAATGGCAGTTATGGCATATGTGATTCATGCGGCGGAGAGATAAATGATGAAAGACTTGATTTTATCCCTTACACCAAATACTGCGTCACCTGCCAGAAGGAAATTGATAAAAAGAGAGAAAGAACAATGGAAGACAGACCTCAGGAGGAGAAGGTAATAGCTCCTAATTTTAACTATAATTATGATGAGTTTTATTCTGATGATGTAAGCTATACAGAGGATATAGAAAAAATAAGCAATGAGGACTATAAACGAGGTCTTCCGGATTAACCTTAGGGGGATGGGAATGGAAATAATAATAATAATTTTAGGGCTGATTCTGGATAGGATAACTAAGCTGTGGGCTGTAGGTTATTTTAAAACACATAAAGACATAATAGTGATTAAGGATTATTTTAATATTACATATCTTACAAATAAGGGTGCTGCCTGGGGAAGCTTTCAAAATAAATTATTATTTCTAAGCATTATAACTTCTGCAGTAGTTATTTTTATGATTTATTACCTTATAAAAAATAAAAAGAACAGCAAATTTTTAAATATATCAATGGCCCTTATCATATCGGGGGCACTTGGTAATCTGTTTGATAGGATATATTACAAATATGTGGTTGATTTTATATTATTCCACTTCAGGGATGTATATTATTACCCTGTTTTCAATGTAGCTGATATGCTGGTTGTAATTGGAACAATACTTCTTGTTATATATGTTTTGTGGCTGGATAAGAATGAAGATTGAAAAAATATTAATAGAAGCAGAAGATGAAGGTTTCAGAATAGATAAATTTCTAAATGAATACTATCCTGATATGTCAAGAAGCTTTCTCCAAAATATTATAAAAGAAGGAAATGTAACTATAAGTGAAAAAGCAGTAAAGTCAAATTACAGGCTTAAGGAAGGAGACCTTATAATTATCAGTATTCCTGAGCTTAAAGAAATTGAAACACTGCCTGAGAACATTCCCCTTGATATATTATATGAGGATAAGGATGTCATAGTAGTAAATAAGCCTCAGGGCATGGTAGTTCATCCTGCCCAGGGTAATTACTCAGGAACTTTAGTTAATGGGCTTTTATATCACTGCAGTGATTTGTCCGGCATAAACGGAGTATTAAGGCCAGGTATTGTCCATAGAATTGATAAAGATACATCCGGAGTAATAGTGGCTGCTAAAAATGATTTTTCCCATATCAATTTATCTTCTCAGCTTAAAGAACATTCCATGACTAGAATATATAACTGTATTGCTTATGGACATTTTAAAGAAAGTGAGTTTACTGTAGATAAACCTCTTGGAAGGGATAAAAATGACAGAAAGAAAATAGCAGTAAGGCAGGATGGAAAGAAAGCCATATCTCATTTTAAAGTATTGGAAGAATATAAAAATTTTTCACTTTTGGAGTGCTCTCTGGAGACTGGAAGAACCCATCAGATAAGAGTTCATTTGAGTTCTATGTCTCACCCCATTGTTGGAGATAGGGTGTATGGAATTCAGGGTGAAAAGTTTAAACTAAATGGTCAGCTGCTTCATGCAAGAATCCTTGGGTTTAATCACCCAAGAAGCAATATCTACATGGAATTTGAAGCACCCTATCCTGAATATTTTCAAGAGTTCTTAAGTAAGTTAAAAAATAGTTGAAATATGTCGTTTTATGTGATAATATAATAAAAGTTAATTCTTTAAGTGATCCGGTGAGGTCGTAAGAATAGTGGGGAAAGTATGCCTGGATCATTTGATTCAGGCTTTTTTTTGGAGGTGAGGATATGAAATTTAAATCGCAGCTTTTAGATGATAAAGCTTTAAACAGATCCCTTATAAGATTAGCCCATGAGATAGTGGAAAAAAATAAGGGAATTGATAATGTGGTTTTAGTTGGTATAAAAAGAAGAGGCATTCCTATAGCAAAGAGGATATCTAAGCTTATAGAAGATTTTGAGGGAGTATCCGTACCTGTGGCAACTGTAGACATAACACTATACAGAGATGACCTCACAAAGCTTAATGATATGCCTATAGTTAAGGATAAAGATTTGGAGATTAATGTACAGAATAAAATAATAGTTTTAGTTGATGATGTTTTGTTTACCGGAAGAACAGCAAGAGCCGCAATGGATGCTGTGATGGCAGCAGGAAGACCTAAAATGGTACAGCTTTTAGTTGTAGTTGACAGAGGTCACAGAGAGCTTCCTATCCGTGCGGACTATGTTGGGAAAAATATACCTACATCTCAAAATGAAGTAATTCAGGTTGAGGTTCAGGAGATAGACGGTATTGACGGAGTAAAGATTTTTGAAAAATAAATATAAAATCTTTTAATCTAATCCAGTGAGATTAAAAAGGAGGAAAATCATGAAAAATTATGTAGACGTTGAAGAAAAATTACCTATTCTTAAAACGATCCCCCTGTCCTTCCAGCATTTATTTGCTATGGTAGGTGCAACAATCCTTGTACCAATGATAACAGGACTTAGTCCATCTATCGCACTATTTTGCAGTGGTGTGGGAACTCTTATTTATATCCTCTGCACAAAAGCAAAGCTGCCGGCTTATATAGGTTCATCCTTTGCATTTATAGTACCTATGATGACAGCAACTAAAAATTTCGGTGCAGCATCCATGTTATCAGGAATCATAGCTGCAGGATTAGTATATGCTATAGTAGCACTTATAATTAAATTTACAGGTATTGGCTGGCTTAATAAAGCTCTTCCCTCAGTTGTAGTTGGAGCTGTTGTAATAGTTATCGGTCTTTCCCTGGCATCAACTGCAGTTAACTGGGCTGGATTAAACCCAGCTGTAGTTCCAAGTGGTATGGAGCATGTGTCAAGAGGCCTTTGGATACTTGTTGCAGTTATAACAATTGCAGTTGCAATTATTGGAAGCATGTTTTTTAAAGGATTTGCAGGAGTTATTCCAATACTTATTTCTATGGTAGTAGGATATATATTTGCATTAATATTTAAGATAATTCCGGATACAGCAATAAAAGAAATAACATCGGCGCCTCTGTTTCAGATGCCTGCCTTCTTATTACCTAAGTTTAACTGGAGCTCAATAATTCTTATGGCACCAGTTGCATTTGTTACAATAACAGAGCATATTGGACACGTTTATGTAACAAATAATGTATGCGGAAGAGACTTTACTAAAGATCCTGGTCTTCACAGATCAATATTGGGAGACGGCCTGGCTACCTGCTTTGCAGGACTTGTGGGAGGCCCTCCAAATACAACTTATGGTGAAAATATCGGAGTTATGGCTATAACTAAGGTTTACAGCGTATGGGTTATAGGCGGAGCTGCTATAATTGCTATAGTGCTTTCCTTCATAGGACCTGTAAGTGCAATACTTAAGAATATGCCTTTGCCGGTAATGGGTGGAGTAAGCATAATTCTTTTCGGAATAATAGCTTCATCAGGATTTAGAATATTTGTTGATGATAAGGTTGACTTTTCTAAGAAAAGAAATCTTCTTATATCATCAGTTATAATAGTAATAGGTATTGGAGGAGCCAGCATTAAGTTTGTTATGATGGGATCCCCTGTAGAAATTTCAGGTGTGGCACTGGCTACACTGATTGGAATTGTGCTAAATCTTATACTGCCGCAAAAGAGCGCAACAGAGTAAGTGAAGTAAATATGTAATAAAAATAGAGTGCCATTGGCATTCTATTTTTTTTAGCTGAATAAATTATGATATAATACAGGAATGGAGGTGGTATCATGAAAATATATTCCTGGAATGTTAATGGACTTAGGGCTATTTTAAAAAAAGATTTTATTAAATTTATAAAGACTGAGGATCCTGATATATTATGCATTCAGGAGACAAAGCTGCAGGAAGGCCAGCTGACAGAGGAAATAGAAAAAATAGAGGGACGGTTCTCATATTTTTCCTTTGCTGAAAAAAAGGGCTATAGCGGAGTTGCCGTATACTCAAAAACAAAGCCTATTAGTATAAAACATGGATTTGGAGCAGATAGATTTGATAATGAAGGAAGAATATTAATATTAGAATATAGTGGTTTTTATCTTATGAATATATATTTTCCTAATGGACAGATGAGTGCAGACAGATTAAATTATAAAATGGAATTTTATGACTGCCTTTTGAATTACGCAAATAATCTGGTAAGTCAGGGCAAAAAACTTATTATATGCGGGGATTATAATACAGCTCATACAGAGCAGGATATAAAAAATGCTAAGGCTAATGAAAATACTTCAGGATTTTTAAAACTTGAGAGGGATTGGATTGATAAATATATACAGAATGGTTACACTGATACATATAGATTTATTCACCCCGGTGAGGTTAAGTACTCCTGGTGGAGCTACAGGTTCAGTGCCAGAGAAAGAAATACAGGCTGGAGAATAGATTATCATTTTGTATCAAATAATTTATTAGAAAAAGTAAAGGATGCTGATATTCTCACTGATGTGATGGGGTCTGACCATTGCCCTGTTATGGTGGAATTAGCATAGGTGAGTTATGAAATTAATTACAACTACTACCTTTGGAATTGAAAAGGCATTAAAAAATGAATTAAAAGGGTTAGGCTATCATGACCTGAAGGTTTTGGACGGAAGGATATATTTTGACGGAGAGGAAAAAGATGCTGCCAGGTGCTGCATTAATCTTAGAACTGCAGACAGAATATTTATTAAGCTGAAGGAATTTAAAGCTGAAACCTTTGAAGATTTGTTTCAGGGAGTAAAAGAATTTCCATTTGGAGATTTGATAAGCATTGATGGGCAGATAATAGTAAATTCCAAGTCTAAAAAGTCAAAACTTTTCTCAATTTCTGACATACAAAGCATATCAAAGAAAGCAATAATTGAATCACTTAAGAGAAAATATAAAGTGGAGTGGTTTAAAGAAACAGGCCCAGCTTTTAGATTTGAAGTGAATTTAAATGATGACATGGCAGAGATAAATTTAGACATTACAGGAGAGGCTCTTCATAAGAGAGGCTACAGGGAAAACGCAGGAGCTGCTCCTCTTAAAGAAACCTTAGCAGCGGCTTTAATTCTTCTAAGCGGGTTTAATGGGGACAGAGCATTTTCAGACCCATTCTGCGGCTCAGGAACAATTCCCATTGAAGCTGCCATGATAGCTAAAAATATACCAGCAGGGCTTAATCGAAGCTTCCTGGCAGAAACAAACGGACTTATCAGAAAAGATATTTGGGAGACTGAGAGAGAAACAGGAAAGTCTAAAATAAATGATAAGGATATTAAGATACTGGCCTCAGATATTGATGGAAATATATTGAGAACTGCCAGAGAAAATGCTTCTATTGCAAAAGTTGATGACTTCATATCATTTCAGAAGCTGGATTTTAAGGAATTCTCTTCAAGAAAAAAATATGGAATTATGGTTTCAAACCCGCCCTATGGTGAAAGGATAGGCGAAAAGGCAGAGGTTCAGGAAATTTACAAAGATTTAGGAAAGTTGTATAAAAATCTTCCTGAATGGTCCTTTTATATATTAACATCAAACCTGATATTTGAAAGGCTTTTTGGAAGAAAAGCAGATAAAAACAGAAAGCTTTATAATGGAAGTATGCTTTGTTATCTATATCAATATATAAATAATCCAAAAGAGTAGGCTAGCCTACTCTTTCTAAATTTATAACTGTTCCCGGAGTTACATATATTGTATTGTTTGTGGTGTAAATAACCATGCCTGGTTTCGCTCCGTTAGGCTTTTTAACATTCTTTACCAATGTATAGTCTACAGGTACCTTGGAAGAAGTCCTGCCCTTGCTGTAAAAAGCTGCTAAACTGGCTGCTTCATTTAATGTAACTTCGCTTATTTCTCTTCCTTTAATTATTACGTGAGATCCGGGAATGTCCTTTGTGTGGAGCCAGGTGTCAGTTTTATCAGCAAATTTTAAAGTAAGGTAATCGTTTTGAATATTATTTTTACCTACATATATGTCAATTCCCTCTGAGGATTTATAATGCATTGGTTTAGAAGGTGTCTCCTTTGCCTTTTTACCTCCTCTGTATTTAATATATCCTGTTTCTATAAGTTCCTTTTTTATCTCTTCTATTTCCTTATATGTATCACAGTTTAATATATTTGTAAGAACGGAGTTAAGATATTTAAGCTCATCCTCTGATAAATCCAGCTGAATCCGGCTCATTTTTTCAGTGCTTTTCAGCTTATTGTATTTTTTATAATAATCCTGAATGTTATGTGAGGGGGACTTTTGAATATTAAGCTTTATTTCAATTTCTTCATTTTCATTGTAGTAATTAGTAAGCTTAATTTTGTCCATACCCTCTTTAAGAGAATATATATTTGCAGTTAAAAGCTCCCCCTTAAGTTTATAGGTATCCTTGTCTTTTGCTTTTTCCAGATTATCCTTTAGAATTTTTATCTTTTTTTCACAGCGATCAATATTAGTATTTACTATTTTCTGAAGGTCTGAACTTTTTGAGTTTAATCTGTCATTTTTATCTTTATTAAAATAAAAGTCAGATATAAGCTTTGAAGGGCTGCTGTATGTAACCTCTTCATAAGATTCCATATAGGAAAGAGAAGTTGGCGAAAAATCCTTATATTTTCCTAGTTTTTTATATAAATAGAAGGAATCTTTATTATCCAGGTCTTTGAAAAACTGAAATACACCATTTATATTATCCTTATATCTTAAATACAGCTCCTTAGACAGGGGGGTACTTACTCCTGTAAAGCAGTTGGAAAAAATAAAGCTGTCGAAATCTATATTTTTATCCTTAATAAATTCAGATAATTCTTCATAAGTTTAATTATAATGGTCTAATTTATCATATTTTGGAGGAAATACAAAGCTTAGCTTCGGAAGAAGAGTCCTTACTCTGTTTATGTCCGGAGTTATATGCTTAATTGAGTCCATAATCAGGTTATCTCTTTCCCTTACCAGCGTTATATTACTGTGCCTTCCCATTATTTCTGCATATAAATTATATATGCTGTCAAATCCAAGTTCATCTGTATTTGAAAAGGTAAGCTTTATTATCCTGTCGCATCCTATTTGTTCTATTCCAAGAATCTTTCCGCCTTTCAAGTATTTTCTGAGTACCATGCAGAACATAGGAGCTTTTATCGGGTTTTCCTTATTTACATCTGTAATATGTATCTTAGGATAGACTGGGGAAGAGCTTATAAGAAGCTTTATATTTTTGCTGTTATTTCTTATGAAAATAATTACTTCGTCCTCTTCAGGCTGATTTACCTTATCTACCTTCCCGTTTATGATTGTATTTTTTAATTCCTTAACTATTCCTCTTAAAAATATTCCATCTAGTGCCATTATTTCACCTCGTA
The DNA here is from genome assembly GCA_032907345.1 of Bacillota bacterium. Taxonomy (GTDB): domain Bacteria; phylum Bacillota; class Clostridia; order Clostridiales; family Clostridiaceae; genus JAJBWD01. The sequence goes on from JAJBWD010000197.1 coordinate 8,906, forward strand.
AAATTTTCCTTAGATAATAAGTATATCATTACCGGGTTTTAAAATAAAGCAAGTTGCCTTACATAAAGTAATGTTGTATATTTATAATATGCGGAGGTGTAATATGGAATTTTATAAATTAAATGGAATAGGAAATGATTTTATACTCATTGACGATAGAAATGGATATTTGCAGGGAAGAGAAAGAGAAACAGCTCTTAAGCTGTGTGACAGACATTTTTCTATAGGAGCTGACGGAATTTTACTGATCAGAGAAAGCAAAATATCGGATATTAAGATGGACATATACAATAGTGATGGCTCCTATGCAAGTATGTGCGGCAATGGAATAAGATGTTTTGCTAAATATGTTTATGAAATGGATGTAGTCAATAAGGATGTAATTGATATAGAAACAGGAGATGGAATAAAAAAAGCCTTTTTAAATATTGAAAATGGAACTGTTTCTTCAGTTAAAATAAATATGGGAAAGGTAACTGAGGATAAAAATATAATTGACAGGGAAATAGAGGCTAATGGGAAAAAATATATTATAAATACATACCATATGGGAGTTCCTCATACAGTCATCTATGGAAAACTGGACAACTTTGATGTAAATGAAGGAAAATTCATAGAAAAAATGGACATTTTTAAGCAGGGAACCAATGTAAATTTTATTGAAGTAATTAATGATAATGAGTTTAAAATAATGACCTATGAAAGAGGAGCAGGGCCAACCTTAGCCTGCGGTACAGGAACCTGTGCTTCATTTTACTATTTAAACAGCAGAGGGAAAGTAGGTTGTAAGGCATTAGCCCACCTTTTAGGGGGAGATCTTATAGTTGAAAAAGAAGGCAGCGATATATATATGGAGGGACCGGCTGAAATTTCCTTTAAAGGAGAAGTAATGATATGATTTATTATTATATAACCGTATTATTTTTTGGACTGGTTATCGGAAGCTTTTTAAATGTTGTTATCTGGAGAGTTCCCAGGAATGAATCTATTTCATTTCCACCATCTCACTGCCCGAAATGCGGAAGCAGGATAAAA
>JAJBWD010000198.1:0-8784 GCA_032907345.1 Bacillota bacterium
AAATGTAAATGAAGTTGGTACATTAAGAAGTGAAATTGGTGAGCCTTGAGTGAGCACAGATGAAGCTGCTCTAGCAATGCCTAGAGTCGCTACTGTTGTTATACAAGGATTCAAGCCAACTTTTCCAATAAAAAATCCATTTAATAGTCCAAAAATGATTGCAGTAATGATAGCAGTAATACAGGCTAACCATATATTTATCCCATTAATAAATAGTGCTCCGACAATTACTCCGCTTAATGACATAACTGATCCTACGGAGAAGTCCAGACCTCCGGACACCAAAGCAATGGTCATTCCAACAACCACAATTCCCTCAGTAGCAAGCCCTATTGCTATAGAAAATATATTATCAATGGTAAAAAAATGCTTTGACAAAAAGCCTAAAGTAAATCCAAAAATTATTATTATAATAATTACTGTAGTTTCTCTAAAGGAAGTGATTTTTTTAATCAAATTACTTATTCCATTTTTATTTGATAACTTATTTATAATTTTATCAGAATGCATAATATGCTGCCCCCTACAATTATAAAAGCATTTTATTAGATATAAATAAAAGCTGAAAGTTTTTTCAGCTTTATTTATATATAATATTATCTATTACTTTTATAAGGATGTAAAGGATTTTATTTATATATTCTGTAAATTATGAAGTTTTTGATTTAGAATATACGTCAAAAGCTACTGCCAAAAGTAAAACTATGCCTTTTATTGTCTGCTGCCAGTCTATTCCAACACCAAGGAGGGACATTCCGTTATTCATAACACCCATAACAAGTCCTCCAATCATGGCTCCTGAAATTGTACCGATACCGCCTGCAGTTGAAGCTCCGCCTATAAAGCATGATGCTATAGCATCCATTTCAAAGTTAACACCTGCATTTGGTGTAGCTGAATTCAGTCTTGCTGCAAATACCAGTCCTGATAATGCTGCTAATACTCCCATATTTACAAATACGAAAAATGATATTGTTTTAGTCTTTATACCTGAAAGAGCTGCTGCCTTTGCATTTCCTCCAAGAGCATAAATATGTCTTCCTATGGTAGTCTTTGTCATAACAAAAGAATAGAAGACAATTAATACCCCCAGGAGAACCAGTACGTTTGGTATACCCTTATATGATGCAAGTATATAAGAAAATGTATTTATTACAGCAACGATTAATACTACTTTAAATATGAATATCCCAGCTGATGAAACTTCAAAGTTATATTTCTTCTGAGTTCTTCTTTTTTTAACTTCAAAATATACATAAATAGCTGTAAGTATAAGTCCTACTACAAGAGTAGTTATATGCATACCGCTGCCGTGGAATACATCCGGAATAAAGCCTGTGCTCATCTTCTGGAAAGCAGTTGGGAAAGGTGCTATTGATGTTCCATCCAAGCAAACATAAGTAAGTCCTCTGAATATAAGCATACCAGCCAGGGTAGTTATAAATGCAGGAATCTTAACATATGCAATCCAAAATCCCTGAAAGGCTCCTATGAGTGCTCCAAGGATAAGTGCAAGTGTAATTCCTAAATAAACATTCATACCCTTATTTATTATATATATACCAGATAGTGCTCCTACTACAGCTGCTATTGATCCTACTGATAAGTCAATATAAAAAGCTACTATTACCAAAAGCATACCTATTGCTAATATCAATACGTAGCTGTTCTGTAGTATTAAGTTTGTAATATTAAGCGGCTTTAAAAGAATACCGCCAGACGCAATTTCAAAGAATATCATAATTCCCACTAAGGCAATAATCATACTATATTGAGTAATATTATCCTTAAATACTTTTTTTAGTGATCCCATAGTTATACCTCCTGCCCCTTATTAATTATCATTTTCATTATTTTTTCCTGGGATGCTTCCTTTTGAGTTAACTGGCCCAATATTTTACCCTCATTCATAACATATACCCTGTCACACATGCCAAGTATTTCCGGAAGCTCTGAAGAAATTAAAAGTATTCCTTTTCCTTCTGATGCCAACTGATTAATTATAGTATATATTTCATACTTAGCCCCTACATCAATGCCTCTGGTTGGCTCATCCAAAATTAATACATCCGGTTCAGCAAATATCCATTTACTGAGTACTACCTTCTGCTGGTTTCCGCCGCTTAAATTACCTGTTTTCTGCTGCAATCCAGAAGATTTAATATTTAATTTTTTACTAAGATCCTCAGTATAAATAATTTCATCATTTTCATTTATTACCGTATGGTTTGATGTTTTATCCAGGTTAGCCAGAGTAATATTCCTTCTGATATTATCTATAAGAACTAATCCATATTCTTTTCTATCTTCAGTAACATAAGCTATTCCATTATCAATGGCTTTGCTTACATTGTTCAAATGTACTTCTTTTCCGTTCTTAAATATCTGTCCTTCAATTTTCTTGCCATAGGATTTTCCAAATATGCTCATGGCAAGCTCTGTTCTTCCTGCGCCCATAAGGCCTGCAATACCAACTACTTCACCTTTACGAATATTAAAGTTTACATTATCACAAATTTTACGTTCCGCTATTACCGGATGATAAGCAGTCCAATTTTTTACTTCAAAGAAAACATCACCTATTTTTGGTGTTCTTGGAGGGAAACGATGAGTTAAATCTCTTCCTACCATTCCTTTTATTATTCTGTCTTCTGTAATATTATCCTTACCAACTTCTAATGTTTCTATTGTTGCACCATCACGAAGTATTGTAATAGAATCAGCAATTTTTGCTACTTCATTAAGTTTATGAGAAATAAGAACTGATGTAATGCCATGTTTTTTAAGACCTGCAATTAAGTTCAGTAAATTGTCACTTTCATTTTCATTTAATGCAGCTGTAGGTTCATCTAGGATTAATAGCTTAACCTCTTTTGATAATGCTTTAGCTATTTCAACCAGCTGCTGTTTTCCAACTCCTATATTAGCAATTAAAGTATGAGGAGATTCATTTAGTCCAACTTTATTTAATAATTCCGTTGTCCTTCTTGTTGTTTCATTCCAATCTATAAGCCCATTTTTCTTTCTTTCATTTCCTAAAAAAATATTTTCAGCAATAGATAAAAAAGGAACCAAAGCCAGCTCCTGATGTATAATAACAATACCTAAATGTTCACTCTGTCTAATATCTTTAAATTCACATAGATTGCCTTGAAATAAAATATCTCCAGTATAGGTTCCGTGGGGATATACTCCGCTTAATACCTTCATCAGAGTAGACTTACCTGCACCATTTTCCCCTACCAATGCATGGATTTCACCTTGTTTAACCTTGAAATTTACATTATTTAAGGCCTTAACACCCGGAAATACTTTAGTAATATTTTTCATTTCAAGAATGGTATCCGACATATGATATTCAACTCCTTAAATTTAGTAAATGATTTAGTGATGGCTAAGGCCATCACTAAATCAATTTTTAAAGTTATCCTGTTATTTAAGCTTGTCTGCTGTATAGTATCCGCTGTCTATTAGAACTTTCTGGTAATTTGTTTTATCAACAACTACTGGATCACAAAGGTATGAAGGAACAACCTTAAGTCCTGTATTATATGTTTTTGTATCATTAACTTCTGGAGTTTTTCCATTTAAAACCGCTTCTACCATTTCAGTAGCTTTAGCAGCAAGTACTCTTGTATCCTTGAATATTGATGATGTCTGTTCTCCTGCAATTATTGATTTAACTGAAGCAGCTTCGCAATCCTGTCCTGTTATAACTGGCATCTTCTGGCTTGCTGTTCCGTATCCAACACCCTTTAATGAAGAAATTATTCCAATACTGATTCCATCATATGGTGATAATACTGCATCTACTTTAGCTGTTGTATAGTTTTTGCTTAGGATGTTATCCATTCTTGCCTGAGCTGTAGCTCCGTCCCATCTTAATGTTCCAACCTGAGCATATTCTGTTTGTCCACTCTTTACAACCAGCTTGCCGTTATCAAAATATGGCTTTAATACTGACATAGCTCCATCGAAGAAGAATTTAGCATTATTGTCATCTGGTGAACCAGCAAATAATTCTATATTGAAAGGTCCTTTTCCATCCTTTAATCCTAAAGCTGTTTCAATATATGTTGCTTGAAGAACTCCAACCTTGAAATTATCGAATGTTGCATAGTAATCAACATAAGCACTCTTTGTTATTAATCTGTCATAAGAAATAACTGGGATTTTTGCATCATGTGCTTTTTGAAGAACATCAGTTAATGCAGTACCATCGATTGAAGCTATAACTAAAACCTTAGCACCTTTTGTTATCATGTTTTCAAGCTGAGCTATCTGGTTCTGAACATTGTTGTCACCATACTGTAAGTCAGTTTTATATCCCTTTGCTTCTAATGCCTTTACCATGTTGTTTCCATCATCTATCCATCTTTGTGATGTTTTTGTAGGCATTGCTATTCCTACTAATTTTGCATCACTCTTTGCAGCTCCTGTTGTGCTTGCAGCTTTGCTTCCGCAGGCTGACAAACCAACTACCATTGTTAAAGCTAATAATGTTGAAAGAATCTTTTTCATGATTATCCCCCTTAATTAATTTAATATATACCAACTCTTACATCCATAAAATTTATGAATCTAAGAAATAGTAATCACATTCGTTCATTATGATAACATTTACATGAAGATTAAAGTTTCGTTTGGTTTCGTTTACAAACATATTCTATCATAAACATAAGTGCTATGCAAACGTTTTTTTGTAATTTTTAATTTTTTTTTAAAATATTATACCTTTTGTTTGTTTATTGTCCTCTGAAACTATATAATATATAATATAAATAATAGTATGAATCACTGCCTTAGGAGGATTATATGTTTGCTCCAGAAAGAATAAGAATTATCAAGGGAATGCTTTTAGAAAAAAAACACATAAATGTTTCGGATTTGAGCACTTTGCTGAACGTTTCAGAAGTTACAATAAGACGTGACTTAGAAAAATTAGAAAGCGAAGGCTTTTTAACCAGGACCCATGGAGGAGCTATAATAAATGAAAACATTACTCAGGAAGAAGAAACTTATTCTGAAGAACAAATTGATTCATTTCTGGAGGAAAGGACTCAGATTGCAGACATAGCTATTCATACTATAGAAGATAACGATATCATACTATTAAGCCCGGGACCTACAAATTTAATTATTGCAAGAAAACTATATGATAAAAAAAATATTACGGTTTTAACTAATGATCTTAATATAGCTTCCGAATTTTCCTCTAATAACAATGTTAAAGTTATTTTAACCGGTGGAGACCTGGATCTGACTTCCATGACTTTATCCGGCAAGCTGGCAGAAGATAATATTAAAAATTTTTTTGTTTCTAAAGCTTATATTGAAGTAGAAGGTATATCGACTATGAGAGGGTATACTGTACAAAGTATTGATAAAGCGTCCATTATTAAAGAGATGGTAAATATAACCCGTGAAATAATTATTGTTGGTACTTATAATTGCTTTGATAATATCGGCTTTTCTCAGATTGGTCCCTTGACTATAGCAAATAAAGTAATCACTAATCCTTCCATCCCTGATGAATATAAGAACTATTATTTTAATAATAAGATACAGCTTTTTACTGCATTTAACTGTTATGAAGGTGGTATATAAATGGCATATCCATTATTAAAGCTTATCAATGTAAGCAAACGATTATCTGATTATTTTTCATTAAAAAATATTAATTTTGAGCTTGATAAAGGTGAAGTTCATGTATTAGTTGGAGAAAACGGCTCAGGTAAATCAACTCTTATGAATATAATTTGCGGTTTTTACCAAAGAGACAGCGGAGATATATTCATAAATAATAGCCCGGTTTCATTTAATTCTCCAATAGATGGAAAAAGATATGGAATATCAATGATTCATCAAGACTCAACTTTATTTGAACATTTTACTGTTGCTGAAAACATTTACATAAACAGTAAACCATATATAAATAAAAGCATGAAAATAGTGAACTGGAAGAAGATGTTTTCAGATTGTAAAATGCTTTTTGAAAATTTAGGTTTCAACCTTAATGGAGAAAGAATGGTTAGAGATTTAAGCCCCGCAGAAAAACAGATTGTTGAAATATGCAGGGCTTATGTATCTAATGCAAGAATTATCATAATGGACGAACCTACTTCTTCTTTAACAAGAACCGAGACACTGCTGCTTTTTAATATAATCAAAGAACTGAAAAAATCCGGCGTAGCTATTATATATATTACTCATAAGCTGGAGGAGATTAAGGAAGTTGGGGACAAAATTACAGTAATAAGAGACGGAGAAATAATCGGAACAGAATATATCAACTCCATGAATGTGGATAATATTATATATATGATGGCAGGAATGTCTTTAGATGAAAGGTATCCAAAGCTAAAGGTTAAATTAGGCAAGGAAGTCCTTAAAGTTTCAAATCTTTGTGCAGGAAATTTTTTAGAGTATATAAATTTTTCATTAAGAAAACGTGAGATACTGGGTATATTCGGTCTTGTAGGTTCCGGAAAAACGAAAATAGCAAAATCAATAATAGGTGAAGATAAGATAGATACCGGTGAAATATTTATTGAAGGCAGAAAAGTTAACATAACCTCACCTTCAGATGCCATTAAATCCGGTATTGGCTGTGTTTCAGAAGACAGAATGTATAATGGACTTTTTACTTATAGAAGTGTTGCAGAAAATATTACATCCTCCAATCTGTCAAAAGTATCCAATCACTTTCTTATTGATAAAAAAATAGAAAATGAGCTTTCTAAAAGCTATTTGGAAAAGCTTGAAATTAAGATAAGCAGTGTTAATGAAAAGGTGGCTCACATCAGCGGAGGAAATCAGCAAAAAGTAGTACTGGCTAAATGGATAATGTCAAAATCAAAAATTCTTATATTGGATGAACCAACTAAAGGCATTGATATAGCATCGAAACTTGATTTATATAATATTATGAATGAAATGGTTACAAAGGATGTTTCCATTATTCTGATTTCTTCTGATATTGATGAAATTATAGGAATGTGTGACAGGGTTATTGTCCTCTATAATGGTAAAATAGCCGGCATTGTTTCAAAATCCGAAGCTAACCATAAACAGATTATGTCTTATGCCACCTGCGGAAAACAAATAAAATAGGACCATAGCCTTAGGTCCTATTTTTTATACCTTTCTATTGCTTTTTCAGTGGAATTTAAAAGAACTTTAAGTTCCTGAATTTCTCCTTCATCAATAAGCTTTTTTAGTTCTCCCTGATATCTGAGTGATTCTATTTCTTTTCCAATAGATGAAAGAGTTAAAATATTATTCATTATGTCAGATACTAAGGATGATTTAACCTCAAACAGCTGCTGGGCATCTTTTATATCATCTTTTATTTCCAGCATAGTCTGATCCAGCTGAAAGGCAGATTCAGCGGCCGCTTTAAGTTTTTCCCTTAAATTATCCGGAAGTGAATGTCTGAATTTGTAATTAAGAGAGTGCTCAATAGTAGCCCAGAAGTTCATAGCCAGTGTCCTTATCTGCACTTCTGCCAGTATTTCCTTAGTTCCTTCAGCCATATTTACAGGGTATTTTATAATCACATGATAGCTTCTGTAACCACTTTCCTTAACGTTTTTAATATAATCCTTTTCATATACAATCTGCATGTCTTTTCTGTTTCTAAGTATCTCAACCACCTTTTGAATGTCATCAACAAACTGGCACATTATCCTGATACCGGTTATGTCCTCCATTTCATACTCAATTCTGTCTAAGGGCATATTAAACTTTTTTGCTTTTTCAATAATAGAGGATATTTCCTTGACTCTTCCTGTAACAAACTCAATAGGAGAGTATTCGTTTCTTAATCTATATTCTGTTCTTATGCTTCTAAACTTTACCTTAAGTTCCTCAGATGCCTGTTCATAAGGAAATAAGAAATCATTCCATTTTCTAACCGGCATAATAGTCCTCCCTGTTTTGTATTATGTTCTTTTATATATAATACAATATTCAGGAAAAAATAAGAAGTCCCAAAGGACTTCTTTTGCTGTAAAATTGTGATTTTTATATAAATAAATTTACATTTGATTCTTCGGCCTCTCCCAGGTAGTACCCAACTCCGCCTATATTTACTCCATCAATCAGTTCTTCTTTTTTTATTCCCATAACATCCATAGACATCTGGCAGGCAACAATATTTATTCCTCCGTCAATGGCTGATTTTATTAACTCTTCCAGGGATGTTATATTCTTGTCTTTCATAACCTTCCTGATCATTTTAGGTCCCATTCCCATCATATTCATATTTGAAAGTTTAAGCTTTTTGCTTCCTCTTGGCATCATACTTCCAAACATTTTATCCATAAAGCCTTTTTTTACATTTACCTTCTCTTCTTTTCTTAGTATATTCAGTCCCCAGAAGGTGAAGAACATGGTAACTTTTTTACCCATGGAATTGGCTCCGTTTGCAATTATAAATGAAGCAATGGCCTTATCCAAATCCCCGCTGAAAACTACTATGGTTTTTCCATCCCTTGACACTGCTGCAGCTGCCTCATTCATCTTATCTGTTTCACCTTTTTTTATATATGCAGTTATTTTAGGTCCACCCTTTGTAACATTTATTAAATCATTGCCGGTATTTTTACACCAGGATTTTATATCCTCAAAGAAACCTGGATCTGTGGCATTTACCTTAAGTACTTCTCCTAATTTCATTTCACTTATATTCAGATTTGTCTGCATAAGAGGTCCCGGGCAGCACAATCCTTCCGCATCCAGCTCTTTATCAAATTTAATTTCTGATTCATTTACTTTTATTTC
>JAJBWD010000199.1:0-3688 GCA_032907345.1 Bacillota bacterium
AAGACAAGCTTCATCTACGCAGAATTTAACTCCGTTATTTAATATTTCTTTATTTGTAGATTTTGATAATACAATTTCAGCTCCCAGCTCTATAAAAAATGTTTCTATAAAAGGATAGTATTTATAATAAAGTAATGACTTTGGTATACCTACCTTCATAAGCATCATCTCCCATAAATAATATTAGACAAGAAAAATGGGAAATATACAGGATCACATAAATACAGCATCTTGGAAACGGCAGAGGTATATGAAATAAAGTTTAATATTGGAATAGAAACAAAGTAATACTGGGTATATAATTCATCTGTTTTTTTCAGCTGGAACAAATCTCTGCAGTCTCTCATATTATGTCAGCATAAGATGTTATAATTTGGAGAAGAAAAGATGCCTAAAAAATTGAAGGAGAGACCTGCTCTGGTAGTGGATATAACCAGTCCGGCAATGAACTCCATGTTGGGAAGATATTTTATAGGCCAGACCGGAATACTTAATTTTGGGAATAAATATAGTGCCTGGGGCGGAATAATAAACCCAGTTAATTCAGGTGTAAATCTATATTTTGATATTTTTACTATTACTAACTTTGGAGCTCAAAGTTTTACCGGAGATATCTATCTGAATGCCAAGCAGCCAAAGAGATCAGTAATATCCCGAACTGTTGCCCCTTCAAATCAAACCATTATACCGCCTCCTGTGCCCAAGGCTGTAATGAAATATGCAGATTATATGATTGAACCCCTGACAAATGGTGTGAATATTTTCGGCAGAATTGTTGCCCCAAATTCCACCCTTGTAAGTGATTCACATAAGGGTTCTATAATTATCGGCCCTGGGGATTCCTTTTCAATACTTTTAAAATCATATGGACAACAAACCATCAAGGGAACAATAGTTTTGACTTGGTGGGAGGAAAGAATCTGATGTGCTTATCTATGAATATTCCAGAGGAGGCAGATTATGAGCTTTGAATCAATAAGAAAAGGAAATGAGCCCCAAAAGGTCATTGTATTGTCTGATGCCGTATATCATTCATACCTGGGCAAATACTTTATGGGCCAAACTGATATGATAACCTTCGGTGGAGGATATAATGCCTGGGGAGGATTAATAAACCCGGTAGGTTCTAATGTCAATATGTTTTTGAATGCTTATACCATCTCCAATTTTTCAAATCAGCCATTAACTGCTGAAGGCTGGTTAAGCAGCATACTTTCGGGAAAAGCAAAAGCATCAGCAGATTTTGCAGCAGGGAATCAATCAATTATTCCTCCGCCAATGCCCAGGGTAAAAATTCAAAGTGCAGATTTTGTAACAGAAACTCCAAAAGGTGGGACATATACATTTGTGAGAAGGGTGGAACCGGATGAAACGCTTACAAAGCATGATTTTCAAGGTATGTATATCATTCCTCCAGGGAGTTCATTTGTTTTATTCTTTTTATCTCCTGGAAAGGAACAGGTTCGGACTAGAATGGCCTTTGGCTGGTGGGAGGAAAAAGCATAGAATTTTTAAGTTTTATATATTTTTAATAAAACAGAAAAGGACTTACAAAAATAAAGTAAGTCCTTTTAGATCCATCTGCATTTATGCATAACCGTTTAAATTTCTGCTGAATCAGGTACATCATTATTGCTGTAATTTAACCATTCTTCCAGTTTTTCTTCTAATTCCTTATTCAGCTTTTCCTTTTTATCGTAAAGAATATTCAGTTCGTTATAATCAGATGCTATAGCAGCCATGTTTTCATTAATTTCCTTAAGTTCATCCTCTAATAGCTGTATATTATTTTCTAGCTCAGCTAAATCTGATTTTGCTTTTCTGTTCTCAGCATCAAATGATTTCTTTATGGCTTTTTCTTTGTTTACATCAGTAATCTGAAGCTTAGGTAATTCTAATTGATTTTTCTTATTCTTATAAAAATCATAATTACCAGCATAGTTTACAAATTTATTTTCCTCCAGGGCAATAACTTTTGTACATACCTTGTTTATGAAATATCTGTCATGGGAGATAAAAAATATGGTTCCCTTAAAATCCTCCAGTGCTGATTCAAGAGTTTCAATTGAATCAATGTCAAGATGATTAGTAGGTTCATCCAATATCAATAGATTTATTTCATCATAAAGAAGCATGGAAAGCTTTAGCCTGACCCTTTCTCCGCCGGACAAATACTTAACCTTTTGATATACTTCACTACCAAAGAACATAAACTTTGAAAGATATTCCCGGGCTTTTCCTTCCAGTATAAATTTATCTTCTCTAAAGCATTCTATAACTGTATCTTCTTCATTGCTAAAAGTAATATTCTGCGGCAGGTAAGCATATTTTACATTTGCACCCAGCTCTAAATTGCCGCTGCCCAAACTTACATCACCTAACAGCATGTTTAAAAAGGTTGTTTTGCCGCTGCCATTGGGGCCTATGAGTGCAGCTCTCTCACCGGAAGTAATGTTTAAATCTGCATTGCAAAGTATTGTTTTATCACCAAAATTTTTACATATTTTAGATCCTTTTATAACATTAAATCCTGACCGCTCGGTATCTGCAAAGTTAAATTTCATATTCTGCTTCTCAAAGACAGGTCTTGATATTACATCCAGCTTATCCAGCTTTTTTTGTATGCTCACAGCTCTTGTGTAGAGATTCCAATTTCTTAGATTTTTAATGGAATTCTCCATAGACTTTATTTCATTTTGCTGAAGCCTGTAATCTTTTAACTGCTGCAGCATATTTTCTTCTTTCTGTTTAACATACTCTGAATAGTTTCCTTTGTAAATTTTATTGCGCTTATCTTCAATTTCAATAATTTTTGTAACAACATTGTCTAAAAAGTATCTGTCATGGGATACTATAATAACCATTCCATTGTAACTTTTAAGGTAGCCTTCAAGCCATTCTACAGAATCCATATCCAGGTGATTTGTGGGTTCGTCAAGAAGCAGGATATCAGGACTTTCCAAAAGGATTTTCCCAAGACAAACAGTTGTCTTTTCGCCGCCGCTTAATATATTGAAGTCTTTGTTTAAAAAAGAGTCATCAAATTTCAGGCCTTTGCATATTTTACTTAACTTTTCCTCCAGATCATAACCGCCTTTAATTTCATAATTTTGCTGCAGCTTGCTGTACTTCTTTAACGTTTTTCCCAGGTCTTCTCCCTGTAAACGAGCCATATTGCCTTCAAGAATTCTAAGCTCATCTTCTATAGAATAAATCTCTTCAAATGCGGATTTTAAAATATCAATTACTTTTAAACCCTCAGGGTAGCTTGGCAGCTGATCCAGGTATCCAACTGATAATCCTTTAGGTATCTTAATCCATCCTTTGTCTCTGCAGTAGCAGTTATCCTCCCTGTCATCTCTGTCCAAAGGTTCAATTCCAGCCATAAGCTTCAGAAGGGTGCTTTTCCCACATCCATTTGCACCTACTATGGCAGCTCTTTCCTTGTCATATATGGTAAATGTAATGTTGTTTAATATCAGGTTATCCCCAAATCTTTTCATAATATGATATACTGTTAATTCAATCATCATGATCCCTCATTTCTTATAGTTTTTTTATAAAGCAATTAAGAAGAAACTTAGTGGTTTACAGTACACAGTATTTTTCCCTGTATAAAACAGATGATTGAAAAATAATTCATTGAAACAAAAATACCGTAAGAAGTATCTTCTTACGGTATAAAATA
>JAJBWD010000200.1:0-12349 GCA_032907345.1 Bacillota bacterium
AAAAACACTGCATTGAGTGAATCCATGGCTCCCTCGCCAAAAAACCTGCGAAGATACACTCTGGGATCAAAAACATAATTATAGTCGCAGATAATAATATCTGAATACAGGCTCAGGTCTAAGGAAAACTCAAATGGACAGACATTATGCTTTTTAGCGTAACTTTCTACAATGTCACGGCTCAAATTATCTTCATTTCTTAGTATATCTAAAATAGCTCCGTTTATTCTGTCATAGTGTCCTTTTGCATAAGGACATGCTTCCGGTTTACATAAAACTTCCTCAGCAAAACATATCTTTTCCTTTGAAGTAATGGTTACGCTTTTTATCTTAAGTCCCTTGTCTCTAAGCTTATTAATTCCCTCCTCCGCCATCCCCCTGTTAGTTGTTTTAGACGTCAGATAAAATATCTTATCTGTATAGCCCTCACCCATTGCTTTAATTCCCGGAAAAATTGCAGATATGGTTTTACCAATTCCGGTAGGGGCATTAATAAATATTTTTTTCTTTTCCCTTATTGTATTGTATATGGATACAGCCATTTCTCTCTGGCCTTTTCTATAGGAAGCAAAGGGAAATTTAATTTTTTTGATGGATTCTTTTGATATCTCATCAAATTCTCTGATCAGACTTATGAAAATAGTATATTTTTTAATAATATCATAAAAAAATTCTGTCAGTTCAACTGCTGTATATTCCTCTAAAAATCTCTTTATTTCATCTGTCTTTACATTGTAATATGTAATTCTTATTTTTATTTTATCTAAATTATTTTGTATACAGTAAATATATCCATATATCTTTGCCTGGGATATATGAAGAAGATTAGGCTGGGATACAGAATTTAATTCACAGGCTACAGTTTTTATCTCGTCTATTATGTAATAGTCCTCTTCAGTTATTATTCCGTCAGCTCTTCCTTCAACTTTGTACTTTATTGATGAAAACTCAAACTCATGCTTTAAGCTTACTTCCTTTATATAATTTTTCCCGCCCTCTGCCTGCAGCTTTTTATGTATGCTTATCCCCTGGAGAGCCCTTACGGAAGATACAATGCTGGTATCTATATCTCCATATCTGAGGACAAATTCCACAAGTTCCCTGACAGATATTTTTATATCCTTACTCATATGTTAACCTCAATAAGTTAAAATTTAACCATCTAAATTATATCATAAATGAAGCTGTCTTTAATGACAGCTTACTTTTTTCTTATTAATCTTATTTTTAATTTATCCCCGGGAAGTTTATCCACATATGCCTCATCACACATAAGTCCTACAATGCAAAGCTCACTGTCCAGGTCACAGTCTCCTGCCAGTTCCCAGTAATACTCCTCTATTTCTTCCTCTCTTGGTACATTTAAAGTTTTAATCATACTGTCAATCTTTTTATCAGGATGCCCTTCCATACAATCACATATCAAAATTATCTCAAATCTGTCCTCCATTTCTTTAATATTTACATTCGCTTCTTTTGCTCCCAGACTATAAACATAATTAAGCATTTCATCCAGCATTTTTACTACTTTTAATTTAGTATGCATCATAAGTTCTCCCTCCTTCTGAACGATTCAACTACAGGAACCAGAAAAGCTGCCACCAATCCTCCTGCAAAGCCGTTATTATACAGGTTAAAGCCCCCATGAAGATAGGCTATGTTAAGTGCTACGGATTCATGCAGCATACCTGCTATTATGCCAATAAAAGGTCCAAACTCACCGGATATAGGTGCTAAAGTAGTAGAGAATAAAGCTGCCAGCTGAACCTGAGGACTTGTTAAGGATAGTCCTCCAAAGCTCTGTCCTATAAGCCCTGATAAAAATACTCCCAGCATAACAGGCGTCATATTTCTGCCATGCTTTCCAAATGCTCCAAACCCGGTTATAGTAAGTATACCGCCAATAGAAGGACCGTTTAGATCTCCTCCTGTTATAAGAACATAAAGTGAAGCTATGATACCATTTACAGCCATGTTTAAAATTGTAACCGGAAATCCCTCAAGAAGTACAAAATCAGTAATTAATCTTCCTTTATATTTATAAATTTTTTTAAGTTTATAAAAAACTTCGTTATCCAAAATGAAGCTGAATATAATCATTAGAACGAATATAAAATAAAGCAAAACAGAAAGTTTAAAATTATTTCCTTTGGTCCATATTATCCTTGCTTCTATAGGATATCCATAAGACCTGAAAAGTGATACTAAAATAGTACCTGCAACTCCTCCTGCAAATCCAATATTGTATAAGTTAAATCCCTGATGCACTCTGAGCAGAAAGGAAGATAAGGGCGGCAGGAAGAATCCGATAAACATACCGGCAAAAGCTCCCAATAATATGGTACCAGGATTTACAAAGCCAAGACCAAACATTATCTCCGTAACTACCGGAGATAGAGTAGTTCCAAACAAAGCAATATATACATATTTTTTAAATCTCTCCTTGTGATATTTGGAATATATGAAAACCCCCAGAAGAATAAACCATACATTTAAGATGTTTTTGCCAAATAATGCAAATCCGCAAACAGTAAATTCAGCAGCAAGGCCTGCTCCTGTTATGTCAGTTTTAATAAATAAGAGAAGAAGTGCTGACTGGACCATAAGAAGCCCTGAATTCAGAAGCCCTGCTCCAATTCCGCCTATTCCAAAATAGTCAGATATTAAAAAATCCGGCTCCTCAATAATCCTTATAATTCCATTAAATATTTTATCCGGAGAATCGTAAACAAAGGCAGCAATTATTAAAATGGTGCCTATGGATATCAGCAAAATATACCTGTCATAACTTATTGTACTGTTCTTCTTATCTATATTCATTCCCTCCTGAATTTCTTAAATCCTGAAATTAAATACTTTTTTACTTAATTTATATATGAGGAATATATCGTTTATGTTAAATAATTTATTAATTCCCGGGGAATTATATATTAGAGGTGATTATTATGAGTAAAAGAAAGAGTATTTTATTTACACTTTTATTATTATTATGTATCTCTACAAAGGTTTCTGCACAGCCTGTAAGCTACACAGTTCAAAAGGGAGACAGTTTATGGAAAATTGCAGTTAAGTACCAGATAGGAATCAGCGAAATAATAGCTGCTAACCCTCAGATTAAAAATGTATCAATGATTTATCCGGGGCAGAAGATAACAGTTCCTACCATAAATGACATCAAAGCTCAGGAAAATGAAGTAATAAGACTTGTAAATGTTGAAAGGACTAAGAGAGGATTAAGCCCTCTGAAGGCTAACTGGCAGGTTTCCAGAATTGCCAGATATAAGTCTAAAGATATGGCAGACCTTAATTATTTTTCTCATTATTCTAAAACCTATGGTTCGCCCTTTGACATGCTGGAAGCCTTTGGAATAAAATTCTCAGCTGCAGGAGAAAACATAGCCTCAGGTCAGACTACTCCTGCTCAGGTTGTAACTGCCTGGATGAATTCTCCAGGACATAGAAGCAACATACTAAGTCCATCTTATACTGAAATAGGAGTAGGTTTAGCTAAAAACAGATACGGAAAGTGTTACTGGACTCAGATGTTTATTAAACCATACTAAAAAACAGGTTTAGATCTGATTATTCAGCTCTAAACCTGTTACATTTATCTTATAGATATACTGCCAGTCGTAACATCTAAATCAATGCTGTTATTACCGTTTCCAACCTGACCCTGGAGTTTTGATTTACTGCTTTCACTAATATTTATAGGAAAGTCGCAGGATATCTTTCCAATAGCTGCATGAGCGTTAAGTTTAAACTCACTTTTCTCAGGAAGTTTTATAGTTATGCTGCCTGTAGTAACTGCCGCATTTATATCATTATTAAACTCTTTATAATCTATGTCAAAGCTGCCTGTAGTTCCTTTTGCATCTAATTCTCCTGAAAAATCACTGAATTTACCTGAACCTGTAGTAAGCTTTACTTTTGTTTCAGAAGTTTTAACGCCGCTAACTTCCAGACTTCCTGTAGTACAGGATACCTCCAGTTTATTTATAGATAAATTTTCTAATACAATTTTCCCGGTAGCAGTATCAATATCCAGATCATGAAGTATCATATCTCCAATGTTAACTGATCCTGTTACATTCTTAACTTTTATATCCTTACTATAATTTTTAGGGATATAAACATCCAGCTTTATATTATTACTGCCTGTTAACAATTTAAAATCATCCGTAAGTGTTATATTTATTCTATTCCCGCTGTAATCTACATTAAGCTTTGGATCTGTGATTGGTAAAAATGAAGTTATTCCTCCGCTTAAACTAACTTTTATGTCCTGTCTGTCCTCTGGAATTAATGTAATTTTAGCTGTTTTTGAATCAATATATATTTCTTCAGCATTTCCTAATCCTATACTTTTTTGCTTATTGATATCCTGATGATAATCACCTTTTTCTTCCCATAAATTCCACCCATTCCAGTGGGTTTTAATTAAAGTCCCCCCGATTCCTATAGATACAACAACGATGCAGAGCAAAACTATTAAGAAGTCTCTAACCCCTTTATTCATTTTCTCTCCCCCTATATGAATTAATTAAATTATAATACTAAATTTAGTTAGCTTCAACGAAAACAAACATCATATATAATATTTTGTAAATATGTTATATTATGTTTGTTAAAAATTTTTAACATACTGTGATTATATATTTAACAATGAAATGTTAATATTAATTATGTGTGTTTAATTTAACATTAGGAGGATAATATGAATTATATTATGGTATTTCAGCTCCTTGGCGGATTAGGACTGTTCATTTATGGTATGAAGCTGATGGGAGACGGACTTGAAAAAGCAGCTGGTGATAAATTAAAAAAAATTCTTGAAGTATTAACTACCAACCGCTTTATGGGAGTATTAGTTGGTACTGGTGTTACTTCAATAATTCAAAGTTCAAGCGCTACCACTGTTATGGTAATTGGATTCGTAAATGCAGGTCTTATGTCATTAAGCCAGGCTGCAGGAGTTATCATGGGTGCAAACATAGGAACCACAATGACAGCTCAGCTTATAGCATTTAAATTAGATGACATTGCCCCTCTTATTCTTGCCATTGGTGCTGTAATGTATATGTTCAGCAGCAAAAAGAAGGTAAAAGATATTGGCGGAATTGTACTGGGTTTCGGTATTTTATTTGTAGGTATGCATACAATGAGCACAGCTATGAAGCCCCTCAGCAGCATGCCACAATTTCAAAATTTAATATTGACTATTGGCAATCATCCTTTTATGGGAGTACTTGTAGGTCTTGCCATGACGGCTACTGTTCAAAGTTCCAGTGCAACCATTGGAATATTAATGGCATTGGCTGCCGGTAACACTATTACTTTAGGTGTTGCCCTTCCTATTTTATTTGGTGACAATATAGGAACCTGTGCAACAGCGCTTTTAGCAAGTATAGGAACAAATAAAAATGCTAAGAGAGCCGCTCTTATTCATTTAACTTTTAATGTAATAGGTACTGTAATTTTTATGTCCTTATTCCGTATAGTATTAAATGTAATTCCAATGCTGGGAGGGGACATTCAAAGACAGATAGCAAATGCACATACACTATTTAACGTAACCAATGTGCTTATCCAGGTCTGGTTTATAAAATACTTAGTAATCTTTGTTAACAAACTGGTTCCAGGGGAAGAAGAAGACGGAGAAAAACTTCAGCTTTTATACCTGGACAGAAGACTTCTTGAAACACCGTCTATTGCAGTTGGTCAGGTTATTAAAGAAGTTGTAAGAATGGGAAAACTGGCACTTAAAAACCTGGATTATTCTATAGATTCTTTTATTAAAGGTGATAATAAGTTAATTAGCAAGGTAGCTGAGGGGGAAGAAGTTATAAACTATTTAGAAAGAGAAATAACCGGATACTTAGTAGCTCTTTCAAATCTGTCTCTTTCAGAGCACCAGTCAGAAATAATCGGATCCCTGTATCATACAGTAAATGATATTGAAAGAATAGGGGACCATGCAGAAAACATGACTGAACTTACAGATTATAAACTATCCAATAATTTAAAATTCAGCGATACTGCCATTGATGAAATTAAGAAAATGGCTGATTTAACCAAGTATTCTGTAGAACAGTCTGTAAAGGCGCTGGAATTAACTTCTTTAGAGGCTGCTAAGGATGTAATAGTTAATGAGCAGAAGATAGATGACATGGAAAAATCCTTAAGGGCAGAACATATAGAAAGATTAAATAAATACATATGCGATCCTGCATCAGGCGCAATATTCCTGGACGCTCTTGTAAACCTGGAGAGAATAGGAGACCATGCTAATAATATTGCAGAAGCAGTTTTAAATACAAAATAAAAAGTTGCAAAACCTTTGGCAGTAATTGCTGCCGCCGATTTTTATATCAATAAAAAACCTCAGCTTTTGCTGAGGTTTTTGTTCTAGAATTTATTTCTCCAGGTATATGTGGTATGAAGTATCTTGTGGGCTTTTTCACTATTTGGCTCTCCAAAGTAATCTTCATATATCTTTTTAATTTGTGGATTTTCATGAGACTTTCTAAGTTTCTTATTTTCATCTTCACCATAAAGCACATCCATACGCTTTTTAAGTATGTTTGCATCTCCATGGATGTATGGCTGACCGCCGCCGCCTATACAGCCTGCAGGACAGGCCATAATCTCAATTATATGATAGCTTGCCTCTCCATGTCTTATTCTGTTCAGAAGGGTTCTGGCATTACCCAGGCCATTAGCTATAGCTACTCTCACCGGTGTTCCGTCTACATCTATAGTAGCTTCCTTAATTCCTGCTATTCCTCTTACTTCTTCAAACTCAACATTTTCAAGAGTTCTGTTTGTAAGCCATTCATAAGCTGTACGAACAGCAGCTTCCAGAACTCCGCCGGATGCTCCGAATATAACTGCAGCTCCCGTTGATTCTCCTAATGGCTGATCAAATTCTCCATCAGCCAGGGTAGTAAAGTCCACTCCTGCTTCTTTCAGCATTTTAGCCAGTTCTCTTGTAGATATAACCACATCCACATCCTTAACTCCATTATGCTCAAATTCAGGTCTTGATGCCTCATATTTTTTAGCAAGACAAGGCATAACAGATACAACTACCATATCCTTTGGATCTATATTCATTTTTTCACAAAGATATGATTTAGCAACTGCTCCAAACATCTGCTGAGGAGATTTACAGGTGGATGGAATATCCATCAAATCACCAAACTGATGCTCAAAGAATTTAACCCATCCAGGGCAGCAGCTGGTAAGTATAGGAAGTCTTCCTCCGTTTTCAAGCCTGCCGATAAATTCTTTAGCTTCTTCCATTATGGTTAAGTCTGCGGCAAAGTCTGTATCAAATACCATATTGAATCCCAGGTTCCTCAGGGCAGTTACCATTTTACCTGTAACATTTGTTCCGGGTGCCATTCCAAATTCTTCACCTAAAGCAGCTCTTACTGCCGGTGCTGTCTGAACTATTACAAACTTATCTGTTTTATTTAAAGCTCCCCATACTTTTGAAATGTTATTAACTTCTGTTAATGCTCCTGTTGGGCAGACAGCAACGCACTGTCCGCAGAAGGTACAGGTTGATTCCTCCATAGGCATTTTAAATGCAGGTGCAACTACTGTATCAAAGCCCCTTCCAATTGCGGATAAAACTCCAACAGTCTGAACCTCATTACACATTGTTTCACATCTTCTGCACAGAATACATTTATCTAAGTCTCTGACTATAGACTCTGAAGATGTATCCTTAACATAAGTTGACATTGCTCCCTTGTAAGGGATATCCCTGACTCCTAAATCTGCCGCTATGCTCTGAAGCTCACAGTCTCCATTTTTTTCGCAGACAAGGCAGTCCTTTGGATGATCTGAGAGAAGAAGTTCTACTACTGTTCTTCTTGCTTTTATAGCTCTTATTGTATTAGTCCTTACTACCATGCCATCAAAAACAGGTGTGGCGCAGGATGGTGCCAGGTTTCTTCTTCCCTCGACTTCAACAACGCAAACTCTGCAGGAAGCTGTTTTATTAACCATTTTTGTATTGTGAAGATTAAGGTGACAAAGTGTTGGAATTTTTATGTTTAAAAGTTTTGCAGCTTCAAGTATTGTTGACCCTTCTTCAACTTCTACTGTTCTATGATTTATAGTAACTCTAACCTTACTCATTTCATTCACCTCTCTTATTTCTTAATGATGGCACTAACTGGACAGCCAGTCATGCAAGTACCGCATTTTATGCATTTACTCTGATCTATAACATGTTTTGCTTTTACTTTTCCGCTTATACACTGAACCGGACAATTTCTTGCACACTTTGTACATCCGATACATTTATCTGTTATTTCATAGGATAGAAGAGCCTGACATACTCCTGCCGGACACCTCTTCTCTTTTACGTGAGCATCATATTCATTTTTGAAATATTTCATTGTACTTAAAACCGGATTTGGTGCTGTCTGACCAAGCCCGCAAAGGGAAGCATCTTTTATGATATGGGATAGCTCCTGAAGCTTTTCCAGGTCTTCCTCTGTCCCTTTTCCTTCTGTTATCTTTGTCAGCATTTCAAGAAGTCTCTTATTTCCAACTCTGCATGGAGTACATTTTCCGCAGGATTCATCAACTGTAAATTCTAAGTAGAATTTTGCAATATCAACCATACAGTTGTCCTCATCCATTACTATCATTCCGCCGGATCCCATCATAGAACCTATAGCCATTAATGTCTCATAGTCTATTGGAGTGTCTAGGTCCTGAACCGGAATACATCCGCCGGAAGGTCCTCCTGTCTGAACAGATTTAAATGCTCTTCCGTTCTTGATTCCTCCGCCTATATCATATATTATCTCTCTAAGTGTTGTTCCCATTGGAACTTCAACCAGTCCTACGTTATTAATTTTCCCGGCTAAGGCGAATACCTTTGTTCCTTTTGATGTCTTAGTTCCTATTGAGCTGTACCACTCTGCTCCCCTGTTTATAATAGCGGGAATGTTAGCAAAAGTTTCTACGTTATTAACACAGGTTGGCTTTCCCCAAAGTCCGCTGACAGCAGGGAATGGAGGTTTTGTAGTAGGCTCTCCTCTGTTTCCTTCAATTGAATGAATCAGCGCTGTTTCTTCACCGCATACAAAAGCACCTGCACCATATTTTAATTCAATATCAAAGTTAAAATCAGTACCCAGTATCTTTTCTCCCAAAAGTCCGAGCTCCCTGGCTTCAGATATTGCTATTGTAAGTCTGTCAATTGCTAATGGATACTCTGCCCTTATATATACGAAGCCCTTGCTGGCTCCTATTGCATAGGCTCCTATTGCCATAGCTTCAAGAACTGAATTTGGGTCCCCCTCCAGTATGGAACGATCCATAAATGCACCTGGGTCTCCCTCATCTGCATTACAGATTATGTATTTCTGATCTGCTTTGCTCTTCTTTGTAAATTCCCACTTTCTTCCGGTTGGGAATCCCCCACCGCCTCTTCCTCTAAGTCCTGAAGCTATCATTGTGTTTATAACATCATCAGGGCTCATTGTTGTGAGTACCTTGCCTAATGCCAGATATCCATCTGCTCCTATATACTCTTTAATATCCTCCGGATTAATTAAACCACAGTTTCTAAGTGCTACTCTCATCTGTTTTTTGTAAAAGCTCATTTCATCCTGTCTTTTAACTTTTTCCTTAAGAGTTGGTTCAATATAAAGAAGTCTTTCAACAACTTCACCATGTTTAAGGTGCTTTTCTACAATTTCTTCAGCATCCTCCGGTGTAACCTTTATATAGAAAATATTATCAGGAAGAACTTTAACTATAGGTCCTTTTTCACAGAAGCCAAAGCATCCTGTATGCTCTACTGAAATGTCATCTCCCATGCCTGCATCTTCAACTGCTTTTCTTAAATTATCAACTATCTCATCACTTCTTGAGGATTTGCATCCGGTTCCTCCGCAGACTAAAACTTCTCTTTTAGTAAACTTATTTTCATATTTTACTTCATCTTCATGGCTAAGTTTTCTAAGCTGAAGCAGTTTTTTATATTCCTTGTTTAACTTTTTAAGCTCATCAAAAGAATGTATCTTATTCATTTTCTACCTCCTACTTTCTATACTCGTCCAATATTTTTTTAACATCGTCCTTCTTAACACTTCCATACACCTTTTTATTAACAGTTACAACAGGTGCTAATCCGCAGGCTCCAACACATCTTAAAGTATCTATTGTAAATTTATTATCAGCTGTTGTTTCTCCTACTTTAATTCCAAGCTCTTTTTCAAACTCTTCCAGGATTGGTCCGGATCCTCTTACGAAACATGCAGTTCCAAGACATACATTAATAACATTTTCTCCTCTTGGTTCTGTTGTAAAGAATGAATAGAAGGTAATAACTCCATACACCTTTGATACCGGTATCTCTAATTTCTTAGCTACAAATACCTGGACTTCTTTTGGCAGGTATCCAAATATCTCCTGAGCCTTATGAAGTACGGCAATTAATGATCCTTCTTTAACCGGAAGGTTGTCAATAAATACTTCTAGCTCTTTAAACATGGCATCAGCTACTTGATTTTTACACATTATTGTTCCTCCTGTATTAAGTATTTTACTTATTTAAATTATTATTAACTTGTGAAAACTTTATCACAGAACATCTTGATTATACAGTATAATGTTTAAAAAATCCACACTAGTGTTTAATTATTATACAGTATTTTAAAGGAAATTTAACAAATTTATTAGTATAAAATTTATTTTCTGTCAATCTAGTAACATAATTTTCTAAAATAAGGATATATTAATTGTGATTAATTCATATTATAATATTAATTCCTTTGTAGTATAATATTGTTAATAGTAATAATGAAAGAGGAGTGGTTGTATGGATTTTAAGAATAGTATTTCGAAAATTGCAAAAAACATTTCTGAGAGTGCCAGCAGCGTGGCAAATACAGTTGCTAAAACATCCTCTGAGATGGTAGAAAAGTCTAAATTACTTTCCTCCATTAGCTCCTGTAAAAAAGAAGTGAGAGATCTTTATGGCAGCTTAGGAGAAGTAATTTACAAAAAAGCCAAAGAAGGACTTATTGAGGATGAAGAAGTAGCTTATCTGATTGACAAGATAGACAGATTAAATGAAGATGTAGACAGTCTGCAGGCGAAACTGGACCAGCTAAGTAATGAAAAAACATGCAAATCCTGCGGCAGAGAAATAGATAAGGATGTAAAGTTTTGTCCATTCTGTGGATTAAAACAGGAAGAAGATATAGAAGAAGAAGAAAAGTAGGGATTTCCCTACTTTTTCATATTATATTCTGTAGTGGTACATGCCGGGTAGGAGTTTCTATCCCAGCTGTGAGAGACTGCTATCTGTGTATCTGTTAAGCAAAAATACTTATATGATAGAATATTTTCACCGTTACTTGTTATAGGGTCATCCCAGGTGGGATCCACATGAGTATATTTCCCTCCTATTCTTACAATCAGCCAGGCATGGGCCTGGTTATTTCCATATCCCTTAACCAGATAGGATTTAATCCCAACTGCCGTTAAAAGCCTGTACATTGCTTTTGAATAGCCCTCGCACACCGCCTTTTGTCTCCTGAAAACTCCATAATCAGTATAGGCCTCTAATGGAATAGGTTTTCTTGTATCATAGGAAGTATTATTTACAATATAATTATGTATTGCAAGAACTTTCTGAAATTCACTCATAGACGGTTTTATACTAGAAGCAATGATAGATTTTGACTTCTCCTCTGAGTATTTTTTCATACTGATCATAGCATCCCTTGAAAAAGAATATTTAAATGATATCTCCATAACGGATTCATTTCCGGTAGTAGTTACCTTTCCTGAGGCGCCAAGAAATCCATAATCAATATCCGGATGATCTTTTAAAACCTTATTTATAACTTCCAGATTATACGTTTTTTCGTTATAATTAATAATATTTGCTGAGGCTGTGCTGTTAAAAGAAGATAATGCTTTGTAAATAAAATCATAAAATTCTGCAAAGCTGTCTATACTGCCGGTATTTTCAGCGGTACTTGCCTTGTTTACTGTATCCGCAGTTTTTTTATTATTTTCTTTAACTGGTGCCGTTTTTACAGGACTATCCTGAGGCTGTTCTTTATTTATCTCGGTTAGTCCTTTTGAATGATGTTTAAGCTGATTAACTGCCTTATCATAATTTTTATATACTGTAATATTACTATTTGAAGGGGTGCAGCCGGAAAAAATAAAAAAAGAATATAAAATGATAAATATTATTTTTTTCTTCATGATAACACTCCTGATAAATAGTCTGTTATTTTAAAATTCAGACATCTTATTAGAAGAATTATATAATATATTCAGCTGAAAATAAATATAATTT
>JAJBWD010000201.1:0-12394 GCA_032907345.1 Bacillota bacterium
AGGGGTGCTATAATCCTGAAGTATATTTCTTTTTTACTTTTAATCGTTCCATTGCCCTGGCCAGATTTGCTTTTGACATATAGTACTCATAAATACTCTGTTTCTGACGGAGCTCTTCTAATGCACGTTCTTTTGCTTCCATAGCCCTTCGTTCATCAATTTCTTCCGGGCGCTCTACTGTATCCACAATCATAATTACCTTATTATCAGCAATCTGAATGTGGCCGGCACCTGATATGGCAAAAATCCATTGGTCTTCAGAAGTCTGAATGTGTATTTCTCCCACATTTACGGCTATTACAGCGTCTTCATGATGTGCCATGATACCCATTAATCCATCAGTTGCTGGTAATATTAACTGTTTTGACTGGCCTTCATAAAAAACTTTATTAATGGCAATGATTTTAAGTTCAAAGGTATCCATTTTCCCACCTCATCTGTTACCAGTTATTGACCTTTTTTTGATTTTTCAACTACTTCATCAATAGTTCCTACATTGAAAAATGCCCATTCCGGATATTCATCCATTTTGCCATCTATTATTGCTTTAAAACCACGTATTGTTTCTGATAAAGGAACATACTGGCCAGGAATTCCTGTAAAGACCTCTGCCACATGGAATGGCTGTGATAAGAACTTCTGAATCTTTCTTGCCCTGTAAACTGTAACCTTATCTTCATCAGAAAGTTCTTCCATGCCAAGGATGGCTATGATATCCTGTAATTCCTTGTACTTCTGCAAAATTGCCTGTACTTTTACTGCTGTATTATAATGTTCCTCTCCAACAACATCAGCCTCCAATATTCTTGAAGATGATTCCAGAGGATCAACAGCAGGGTAAATACCTTGTTCCACTATCTTTCTTGAAAGTACTGTAGTAGCATCAAGATGAGCAAAGGTTGTTGCCGGCGCCGGGTCTGTCAGGTCATCTGCCGGTACATATACTGCCTGCACTGAAGTTACAGAACCATTCTTGGTTGATGCTATTCTTTCCTGCAGTTCACCCATTTCTGTTGCCAGGGTAGGCTGATATCCTACTGCTGATGGCATACGTCCAAGAAGTGCTGAAACTTCAGAACCTGCCTGTACAAAACGGAATATATTATCAATAAACAATAATACATTCTGGTGATCAACATCCCTGAAATATTCTGCCATGGTAAGTCCAGCTTCTGCTACTCTCATACGGGCTCCTGGCGGTTCATTCATCTGTCCGAATACCAAAGCTGTTTTAGCAAGTACTCCTGACTCTTTCATCTCTGTCCATAAATCGTTACCTTCCCTGGAACGCTCTCCTACACCGGTAAAGACAGAGTACCCGCCATGTTCTGTTGCAATATTTCGTATTAATTCCTGTATTAATACGGTCTTACCTACACCGGCTCCGCCAAACAGACCAATTTTACCACCTTTTGCATACGGTGCAAGAAGATCTACAACCTTTATTCCTGTTTCCAGGATTTCTACAACTGGGTTTTGTTCCTCAAAACTTGGGGGATTTCTGTGTATTTCCCACTTTTCCTCATTATCTAAAGGTTCTTCTTTATCGATAGTATTTCCTGTAACATTAAACAGTCTTCCCAGTGTCTGCTTTCCAACAGGCACTCTTATTCCCACACCGGCAGCTATGACTTCCATCCCTCTATAAAGGCCATCACTGGAAGAAATCATGATACAGCGTACTGTATTATTACCGATATGCTGTGCTACTTCCATAACACAAATCTTACCATTATTATTCACTTCTAATGCTTCTTTTATATTGGGAAGATTGCTTCCCATAAATTCAACATCTACAACTGGTCCTAAGACTTGAACAATTTTTCCTTTATTCATAGCTTCTTCCTTTTCTGTGCCTTGCTGCCGCTGATTACTTCTGTAATCTCCTGAGTAATCGCAGCCTGCCGCACTCTGTTATAAATAATTGACAATTCTTTTAACATGTCCTTTGCATTGCTGGTAGCTGATTGCATTGCCATCATTCTCGCATTCTGCTCACTTGAATATGCCTGTATCAAGGTTCCATAAATAAATCCTGTTACATAGTTAGGCACTATATTATTTAAAACATCATATGGTGTTGGCAGATAACTTGTTTCATCTGTAGTTTCGCTTACTTCATTTTCATCACGAAAATCTTCTTTTGTTAAAGGTAAAACCTTTTTTATTTCAGCCTGGCTCTCCATTTTGTTAATCATTCTTGTGTAGATAACATAAACCTCATCAAGTTCCTGCTCCCTGAACATTTGAACAATCCTTGCAGAAATAAACCTGGCCCTATGCATGCTTGGATTCTGAACTGTATATTTAAAATCAGCATCGTAAGGAATTCCTTTGTTTTCAAAATAGCTTCTGCCCACCTGCCCAACTGCAAATACCTTATGTTCTCCTTCTGTTTTAAGTTCATTTTCAATAATTTTAATAACGTTATGATTATAAGCTCCGGCCAAGCCTTTATCTCCTGTAATGACAATATAACCTTTTTTTCTGATATTTTTTTCAGGTTTATCATCAAAATAAATCAGTCCGATATCTTCCGGTATTCGCTTTATAACCCTTACAATAGCATCCTGCAAAGCATAAAAATAAGGTTCAGTATTCTCCAGATTCTTTCTGGCTTTTTTTAATTTAGAAGAAGAAATCATATACATTGCATTAGTAATCTTCATTGTATCTTTTACACTGCTTATTCTGCTTTGTATTTCTCTTGCATTTGACATATTACCACCTGCTCTTAAACTCGTCTGCTGCTTTTAATATACTTGCAGCAAGTTCATCGGTCAGCTTTTTCGAATTTTCCAATTCCTCCACTATTTCAGGATGATACTGTTCAAAGAATTCAAATAATCCGTTCTGATATTCCTTAAAACTCTTTATATCAATACCCATCATTTTTTTCTTTGTAGCCGCATAAAGCAGTATAACCTGCTTAGCCATACTTAAAGGCTTGCATAATGGCTGTTTTAACATTT
Organism: Bacillota bacterium; assembly: GCA_032907345.1. Taxonomy (GTDB): domain Bacteria; phylum Bacillota; class Clostridia; order Clostridiales; family Clostridiaceae; genus JAJBWD01. The sequence goes on from JAJBWD010000201.1 coordinate 2,973, forward strand.
CCATTAATTGTTTGCCGTAGTTTAACTGTTCCAGTGTGCTTTCATCCAAATCAGAACTGAACTGAGTGAATACTTCCATTTCACGATATTGTGCAAGATCTACACGCATGCTTCCGGAAGCTTTTTTCATTGCCTTCGTCTGGGCTGCACCACCTACACGGGATACAGAAAGACCTACATTAACTGCAGGACGCTGGCCTGAGAAGAACAAGTCACTCTCTAAGAAAATCTGACCATCAGTAATAGATATTACGTTGGTTGGAATATATGCAGAAACGTCTCCTGCCTGTGTCTCAATAATCGGAAGTGCTGTTATGGAGCCTCCTCCCAATTCCGGTGTCAGCTTGCTGGATCTTTCAAGAAGTCTTGAATGAAGATAGAAAACATCTCCAGGGTAAGCTTCACGTCCCGGTGAACGTTCAAGCAGCAGTGATAGTGCTCTGTATGCTACAGCATGTTTTGATAAATCATCGTAAATTATCAATACATCTTTTCCCTTGTACATAAAGTATTCTGCCATTGCAGTTCCGGAATAAGGAGCAATATACTGCAGGGATGCCGGATCACTTGCGGAAGCAGAAACTATTATTGAATAATCCATTGCATCATACTTTCTCAAAGTGTTTTCAACTTTAGCAACAGTAGATGCCTTCTGACCGATAGCTACATAAATGCAGATTACATCCTTACCTTTCTGGTTTATTATAGTATCAGTTGCTATGGTTGTTTTACCTGTCTGCCTGTCTCCAATTATAAGTTCTCTCTGGCCGCGGCCGATAGGAAACATTGAGTCTATGGCAAGTATGCCTGTTTCAAGAGGCTGATTAACTGACTTTCTGTCTACTATTCCCGGTGCATTGTTTTCAATTGGACGATAGTCATCAGACGCAATCTCGCCCTTTCCATCTATTGGAGCACCCAGAGCATCAATAACTCTTCCTAAAAATTTATCTCCAACAGGAATACCTGCATTTTTACCGGTTCTGATTACACGTGTACCTTCCTTCATGCCTGTATCACGTCCAAACAGAATAATTCCGATTTCATCTAATCTGATATCCTGTACCATTCCTTTTACGCCGGTATCAAAAATAACTATTTCACCGTACATTGCATGATCAATGCCGTCTACTGTTACGATACCATCACCAATACGCTTTACGCTTCCAATTTCTCTGTCAGTTTTTTCAAACTCTGACTGTTCAATCTCTGATTTAAGAATGGCTATAATTTCATTTGAACTTGATAAGCTGCTGTTTCCGCCTGTAATCTGCTGTTTCATCTGTTCAAGACGTCCACGCATACTCCAGTCATACTGCTGGTTACCAGCTCTTATTATAAAACCGCCTAAAAGTTCAGGTTCTTCTTTTAATTCAATTTCTATTTTATCAATACTTGTGTTAAATTTATCTGCCAGAAAATCTTTGATTTTCTCAAGCTGTGCATCATCAGGCAGCGTTACATAGGAAATTGTTACATTAAGCATATCCCTATTTTCTTCTGACTGCTCCTTATATGCTGCAAAAATTTCATCCAGCAGATCAAAATTTCCATTATCACATAAAATCTTCAAGAAATCACGTATTTGTTTTGAAAATACTTTGTCTATTATAGCGTGTTTCTTTTCAACAGATATTACAGGATTGGTAAAATCCATCCGAATTTGAGGCAATGATGCAAAAATGTCTGCAGTCTGCTTTACAATTTCTTTAGAAACAGAGAGATTTAAAAGCATCTGCACATAATCAATTGATGTTTGATTCATTTAATTCACCTGCTTCTGTAAAAGATTTGCCATATGGTTTTTCATTACTTTCTGGTTTACTTTTTTCACCAACTTCTTTTAAAAACTGGTCATATAATTTCTGATTGTCTTCTGCTGTACTCTTTTGTCCTACTATTTTTGCCGCAGCCGCTATTGCCAGTCCAACAATTTCAGCTTCCATATTACGCATTGTTTTATTACGCTCTAATTCAATATTTTGCTGCGCTCTTCCTAATATTTTTCCAGCTTCAGCTTCTGTTTCTTTAATTATTCTGTCATGTTCAGTTTTTGCACGTACCTTAGCATCTTCAACTATCTGCTCAGATACACTCTTTGCTGATTTTAAAGCTGCTTCATACTCATCTTTCATTTTTAATGCATTTTCTTCTGTAAGATTTGCATCTGCAAACTTCTGATCAACTAAATCCTTTCTTTTTTTCAGTATGGCATTTACTGGGCCAAACAAGAATTTTTTCATTAAGAAATACAAAATAAGTAAATTTATCATTGTAAATAAAAGATTATAATCTAATCTCAGCAACGCCCTCGCCTACCTTTCTTTCCTTATTCCTCTTATTTCAGGAACAGGATAATTAATATTCCTACAACAAATCCATAGATAGCGGTTGCTTCTGCAAGAGCACATCCAAGAAGTAGTAATTTACTGATTTTTCCTTCTGCCTCTGGCTGTCTTGCAACAGCCTCTGTTGCCTTAGCGGTTGCTAAACCTATACCTATACCTGCACCTGCACCAGTTAATGCTGCTATTCCAGCTCCAATTGCGATTAAACTTGTCATAATTATTTCTCCTTTTCTCAATTAAAATTATTTTTTTATTCAACTGCTTCTTTAATAAAAAGTGATGTTAAAAAGACAAAAACATAAGCTTGTATTAGTCCATCAAAAATATCGAAATACAAACTAAAAGGGATTGGTAAAACAGCAGGAACCATCATTTTTAACAGTTCCATAACTACAAAGGCTCCAAGTACATTACCAAATAGTCGCATACAAAGAGACAATGGACGTATAAATATTTCCAAAACATTTATTGGAGCTATTACTGCCACCGGCTGTGCAAAGCTTTTGAAAAATCCTTTTAATCCTTTTTTCTGAAGACTAGCCCACTCAATTAACAAAATACTCATGAAAGCTAATCCTGCAGTTACATTTAAATCCTTTGTAGGCGGTTTCATACCAAAAAGTCCAATTGTATTCGATATTCCGATATAAATAATAACGGTTACAAGATATGGTACATATTTTGCACCCTCTTCTCCAATAATTCCTTCAATTATATTTTGAAGACCTCCAATAGCTGTTTCCAGCATCAACTGTCTCTTACCAATTTTTTCTACCTTTAAATTTCTGGTAAAAATGATTGCCAAAATCACCATAACTGCCATGATAACCCAGGTAATCACTACGGATTCCGTTATCTTGATACCGCCCAGCACTGGGATAGTAAGTGCAGTCTCACAATTGAGTTCTTCCATTATATTTCTTGATAAAGCTTCCAAATTCTCACCTCCTTTAATTAATTTTAAAAATAGATTTTTAAAATTCTGGCAGGCATGTTTTTTATGTATGCCATCTATTTTATTAACAGTAAAACATATAATAATTGCAGACAAATTGAATTTTACTGTTATATCCAGCTTTGTAATGCAAACATTTAATAATTGTTAACGTTTTCACAATTAATGCTTCCGGATCTTTTAATCAGTTTATATTTTATAGCATAATTGATACTTATTCTAGCTCATATTTTAAAAAAATAGTCGAAATTTATGTATATTATACACTACACAAACAACATTTTCTACCCTTTTTTATGATTACCATGATTTTACCCAATTTCCACAGCTTTGTTTTTTATATTAATGGCAATCCTACAGCATTTATATCCATCCCCCTTAATATTTGAGTAAGCTGCTTAAAGTTTCTTAACATGGGGGCAAGATTGAATTCTGAAGTTATTACAACAGATTTCACATAGAGTTGTATCATAAATAAAATAAGAGTACATCAATAAATCATTGATACACTCCTTCTCACAATGCAGGCATAAAAATTTCTTCTTATACCCTAAGGTCCTAAAACCATATCAGGTATAACTCGGAGTAATTTTAAATCATGGACTATAAGTTGATCTGAGAATAATTTTTCAGAATTTTTAGGGTTTTGAAACATTTACTATAAAATTATTTATTTATTGAACATTTTATAGTATAATTAAAACTAATACTAGCTCATTTTTTAAAAAAATAGTCGAATTTTAATTGATTTTAAAATGATGTACTGACTGTGAAGTTGGGAAGTCTATTAACCAGGCTTATTTGAAACTGAAGATTGATGAGAGGAGAGAGAAGTATGTTAACCAATTTCGACAGAAACTTAGAGTTGGCAGATGGTTTGGAAACAGATTATTTGAGAATTCTTTATTATGATTTTCCGGAAAAATTCAGCTCAATATATAAATCATATGAATATAACAGACTTTGTACAATTGTTGAAGGTGAAAAACATATTTCTATAAATGGCGGCAGTAAATTTAGTTATAACACTGACCAGTTTATATTAATGCCTCGTAATTCCAATATATTTATGGATATTGATACTCCTACAAAAGCCCTGGTTTTTGAACTAAATGATGATTTATTAAAACGAGTAAGTGAAAAGATAAGTATTGATTATGAAGTTAATTATAACTCCATTGCTGAAGATAAGTTTTTCAGGAATCAATTAACTAATGGAATTAAGGACTCTTTAAATAAAATTTCTTCTGTCTTATCAGAACAAAATAAAAATAGCGAGTTTTTACTTGATTTATATGCTCAGGAATTAGTATATGGTTTACTTCAGATTAAAGGTACCCAGCATATTCTAAACTTTGAACCTAATAACCCTGTATATAAAGCAATAAAATATATGCAGGATAACTTGGAATCACCTTTAACTATCAGGCAGATATCCTCCGATTTAAACATGTCAGAACCGGGCTTCTGCCAGTACTTTAAAAAAGTAACTGGGGTTTCTCCTAAAGAATATCTTACTAATCTAAAGCTTTTAAAAGCCAAAGATATGATAAAGAATTCAAGTATAACAAATGTTGCTTTTGACTTAGGTTATGAAAATATCTCCTATTTTATATCACTTTTTAAAAACAAGTATGGAATTACTCCAAAACAATATAAGAAAATTGATGATAACTTTATATAAATTTGCTTATCTAAAGCTAAGATTGAATCTATAATTCTGCCCTGCCTTAAGCAGAATTATGGATTCGTCCTCTTTATAAATTCAAAAAATTCCCCCAGGCCTAAGTCCAGGGGAACATAAACAGCTTCAAAACTCATCTGAAATCCTAGCAAACAATTAGAATTTTATATTTATTTAACCTTTCTTACCACATCAATAATGCTCCCATCCCTGTATTCAATTATTGCAGTTACTTTTTCATCATATTCAATTTTATCAGGAACTCCCACGATACTTTCAACCTTGTACTTTAGCTCCTGAATTGTGAATACCGGAATATTTATATTCTTGAATCTTTCAATCAGATCCTTTCTCTTAGGATTTATTGCTATACCTATTTCAGTAACCAAAACATCAACACTATCGCCGGGAGTAACTACAGTATTTACTGAATTAACGATGCAGGGTATTCTTCCACGGATCAGAGGCGATATTATGACAGTGAGTTTAGCACAGGCTGCTGTATCACAGTGTCCGCCGGATGCCCCCCTTAAAACACCATCTGAACCGGTCATAACATTTACATTAAAATCAGTATCTATTTCCAGTGCTGATAAAACCACCACATCCAGTTTATTTGCTATACATCCCTTATTATGAGGATTTGCATAGAAGGATGAATCTATTTCATGATGATTTGGATTTTTATCTATTGAATTGACTGCAGCCAGATCAAATCCCTGAACATCAAAAATATGTTTTACCAGGCCCTCCTCATGCAATTCAACTATCTGCTTAGTTATACCGCCTAGTGCAAAGTCAGCCTTAATTCCTTTATTTATCATTTCATTTCTTAGGAATCTGCTTACAGCAAGAGTAGCCCCTCCCGTACCGGTCTGAAAAGAAAACCCATCTTTAAAATATCCTGATTCCACTATTACTCTGCTTGCATATTCTGCCATTAACAGTTCTTTAGGATTTTTAGTATATCTGGTGGCACCGGATGCTATGCCGGAAGGATCTCCTATTTTATCTACTTTAACTACATAATCCACATTTGTCTGTGAAATACTTGCAGGTACATTAGGAAAATGAGTTAAGCAATCTGTAATGATAACTACCTTATCTGCATACAGGGCATCTATTTTCCCATAGCCTAAAGAGCCGCAGTTGGCAGTCCCTCTTGTTCCGCTGGCATTACCATATTCATCTGAAGAAGCTGCTCCCAAAAATGCCACATCTATCTTAATGTCACCAGCTTCAATTGCCCTTGCACGTCCACCATGGGATCTGATGATTACCGGCTCATCCATAAGCCCCTTTGATATTTCCTCTCCTAATCTTCCCCGAAGGCCGCTGGTACTGATCCTTGTTATTACCCCATTTTTAATATGGTCAATTAAAACACTATGCACATTGCTTAGTGAACTTGATGCCAGGGTTAAATTTTTTATTTCCAGCTTAGTTATAGCATCAACTACCATATTTATAATATAGTCGCCTTCCCTGAAATGATGGTGGAAGGAAATAGTCATTCCATCCTTTAATCCGCATTTAACAATAGCCTCTTCAATGCTGCCTAACAGCTTACATTCACCCGGATTAACTATTTTAACCACAGGCGATGCCTTTACTATATCAGAATCCATGGAAAATTCACCTTGATAGAGTTTCCTGTTTTTAATAATATCTTCCGGAATTTCTCTTCCTATACTATTCCTCATCATCCATGTCCTCCTTGTATAAACCTGCCGCCTTTGCCAGCTGCAGCGTCCTCTCTGCTCTTTCTATAATAGGCTTGTCAATCATCTTCCCATTTAAGGAAATAACTCCGATTCCTTTCTTTATTGCAGCCCTGGCAGCTCTGCAGATATCTGAGGACTTTTTTATTTCCTGAGATGTGGGTGCAAAAATTTCATGAACCGGCTTAATTTGTTTTGGATTAATAACGGATTTGCCGTCAAAGCCAAGCTGTTTTATAAGCTGAACTTCTTTCCTGAAGCCTTCCTCATTATCAACATCCGAATAAACTGTGTCCAGTGCATAAATTCCAGCTGCCCTCGCTGCAATAACAATCTGGCTTCTGGCTTCCATCAATTCCATGCCGTCAGGATATCTCCTTGTCTTAAGGCTTGTTACATAATCTTCTGCGCCCAATGCGATTCCAATAAGCCTTTTGCTGGAGGAGGCAATTGAATATGCATTTACTACTCCCACTGCATCTTCAATAGCTGCCATCATTTTTGTACTTCCAATTTCCCGTCCAATTTTAATTTCTGCATTGCAAATAGCTGCTTCCACAGCCAGTATATCTTCTTTTGTCTCTGTTTTCGGAAGCCTTATCACATCTGCACCGGCTCTCACTACAGCTTCAATGTCTTCTTTTCCAAACGGACTGTCCAGGCCATTTATTCTTACAACTATTTCTGTATTGCCATAATCTATTGTCTTTATGGCATTGTAAACTAAGAACCTGGCTGAGTCCTTTTCGGTAACTGCAACTGCATCCTCCAGGTCAAACATTAATGAATCCGCTCCATATATTCCTGCATCCTTCAGCATTCCTGGATTGCTGCCGGGAACAAACATCATGGTTCTTCTTAAACGTTCCATTAAAAGAGCACCTCCCAATTATAGTCTCCGTTAACCTCACAGGCCCTGTAAACTGCACAGGCAACTCTTGACTTTATTGTGCAGTCCAGCGCTCCCCTGTCTACTGCAGTTATTTTAACATTATCTATTTGAAGTTTTTCCAGGGTTTCCTGAATAACCTTTCTGATCTGCCTTCCAAACTGCTTTTCCACAACGCTTTCCAGTTCAATTTTTATACCACTGTCTTCATTTGCTGAAACCATTACCATAATGTCGCTGGATTCCAAGGTCCCAGCTGCCGCATTTTTAATAAATTTCAATTCCTTCACCTCCAGAAAATATGGAAAAATACTTTATTTCAAGGGCTCGGTTTTATTTCAGGTCAGAGACTTTTTAAACTTATACCCCCTGTTTATATTAAAAGGTCCCTTAAAACGGAGGCAGCAGCGGGCATTACCCCGGATGCTCCTCCAATCTCCTACTGGGTTTTTCTTTTTATTTCACTAAAAGCAGTTCTTCAAGATGCCTGTAGGTATAACCCAGCCACTCCTCAGAATTAACAACATTTTTATCTGGAGCTTCTGATAAAATTTCCAAATCCTTTGTGATAATTCCCTTATCGATGGTTTCTATACATGCGGTTTCAAGCTTATCAGCAAAACCTGCAAGATCTGGATTTCCATCCAGTTCTCCTCTTTTTCTAAGGGCTCCGGACCAGGCAAAGATAGTAGCCATAGGATTTGTTGATGTTTTCTCTCCCTTTAGATGCTTATAGTAGTGTTTCTGTACTGTGCCATGGGAAGCCTCATATTCAAAGTATCCGTTTGGAGAAACAAGGACGGATGTCATCATGGCAAGACTTCCAAAAGCAGAAGCAACTAAATCGGACATAACATCACCGTCATAGTTTTTGCATGCCCAAAGCATTCCGCCTTCCGATTTTATAATGCGGGCAACAACGTCATCAATTAATGTATAAAAATATTTTATCCCGGCCTTCTCAAATTTCTTTTCATAGGATTCACCCTCATACTCTTTATGGAATACTTCATTAAATATTTCTCTGAATTCAGCATCATAGGTTTTAGAAATGGTGTCCTTTGAAGAGAACCAAAGGTCAATCTTCTTAGCTAAAGCATAACTGAAGCAGGATTTAGCAAAGCTTTCAATGGACTTATCCAGGTTATGCATTGCCATTACCACACCTTTGCCTTTAAACTCCTGGATGCACTGCCTTGAAATCTCCCTGCCCTCATTATCAGTAAATACAAGCTCTGCTTTTCCCGGTCCCTCTGCTTTATATTCAACATCCTTATATATATCACCATATGCATGTCTTGCAATTATTATTGGCTTTTTCCACGTCTTAACATAGGGTTTGATTGTCTTTACTGTAATTGGTTCACGAAAAACAGTACCATCAAGAATAGATCTTATTGTTCCGTTAGGACTCTTCCACATCTTTTTTAAGTTATATTCCTTTACTCTGTCTGCATTAGGTGTAATTGTTGCGCATTTTACACCAACACCATACCTTTTAATTGCTTCAGCTGCATCCCGTGTAATCTGATCATCCGTATTGTCTCTTTCTTTAATTCCCAGGTCATAATACTCAGTTTTCAGATCTATATATGGCAAAAGAAGTGTATCCTTTATCATTTTCCACAGGATACGTGTCATCTCATCTCCATCCATCTCTACCAGCGGAACTGTCATCTTAATTTTCATAATTATAACCATTCCTTTCGCTTCGCTCAAGGCACAAAACGTAATGAAAAAGGTTGGCTTTGAGCGAATATTCTTATATTATCTTATTTATAGGGATACTCGGTATACTACAAATCACGGGGAGGTGAGTGGGCTG
>JAJBWD010000202.1:0-13477 GCA_032907345.1 Bacillota bacterium
ATAAAATTCATAGCATGCCTCCTCGAAATTTGGAGAATTAATTTTAATAATATAATTTTATCATAAATTAAACTTTTTTACTCAATTAAAATGTTAAATACAGAGAAATCGTGAAAATAGGAGATAATGAAAGAGAATGAATAAATGATAAGAATAAACCTTAAAAGTAGTATTATTTAACCTATTAAAGAATAATATATAACTTTTAAAGTGTAATATAATACTGTATAATATAATTTATAGAAAGCATGGTGGTTTTAAAAATAAGATAGTTGATGTATAATATTACTAGATGTTTTCTAAATAATTTATAAGGAGGGAGAATATGTCATATTTATTTATGTGGATAGTCATAGCATTAGCTGCTCTATTTTTAGACATGGTTACTAGCGCCTTCCTGTTTGTCTGGTTTTCCCTGGGCAGCATTGCAGCAATTATAGCGTATTTTCTTGGAGCGGGCATTTTAACACAGGTTATGCTTTTCATTATAGTAAGTGCTGTTTTACTGATTGTCGGATATCCTTTAGTTAAAAAGACAATTAAAAAAACAGTGCCTAAAACATTAAAGCAGGAAGACAGCTATATAGGCAGGGAATTCTTAATTGATGAGGACGTTATAGAAAAAGCCATCATGAAAGTTGACGGAATATACTGGACTGTTAAGAATGACGGAGAAGCCATTAAAAAAGGAGACAAAATCAAAATAATCGGTCTCGAAGGAAATAAATTAGTAGTAAAAAAAATTAAGGGGGAATAAAAATGGGAAAATTCGTATTTCTGGTTATAGCAGTTTTAATTCTGCTTGCAGTTGTATCATGCATTAAAGTTGTAAATACAGGTTACGTAAGCTTAGTAGAAAGGTTCGGGCAGTTTCACAGGATTTTAGAGCCGGGATGGCACTTAACTATTCCATTTGCAGACTTTGTAAGAAAAAGAGTATCCACTAAACAGCAGATATTGGATATTGATCCTCAGAGCGTTATTACAAAAGATAATGTAAAAATATCCATAGATAATGTTATATTCTATAAGGTAGTTAGTGCAAGAGATGCAGTTTACAACATTGAAAATTTTCATTCCGGTATTATCTACTCAACTATTACAAATATGAGAAACATTGTTGGTAATATGACATTAGATGAGGTCCTGTCAGGAAGAGATAAAATAAACCAGGAGCTTCTTCAGGTAGTAGATCTGATAACGGATGCTTATGGTATAAAGATTCTTTCAGTTGAAATAAAAAATATTATTCCACCGGCTGAGATTCAGCAGGCAATGGAAAAACAGATGAGAGCTGAAAGAGATAAGAGAGCCGTAATATTAACTGCAGAAGGCCAAAGACAAAGTGACATAGAAAGGGCAGAAGGAGAAAAGCAGGCTAAGATTCTCCAGGCTGAAGCTGAGAAACAGGCAAATATCAGAAGAGCAGAAGGCTTAAGAGAATCACAGCTTTTAGAGGCTGAAGGTAAGGCAAAGGCTATTGAGGAAATAGCAACTGCTGAAGCCAGTGCTATAAGACAGGTAAACACAGCAATATTAGAGTCAGGCACAAATGAAACTGTTATAGCTTTAAAACAGGTAGAAGCATTAAAGGAAATGGCCAAAAATCCTGCTAACAAGCTTATACTTCCAAATGAAACATTATCATCCCTTGGAAGTATAGCAGCCATAGGAGAAATGTTAAAAAATAAGTAAATTAAAAAGTAGCTTAAACAGCTACTTTTTCTTTACGGAAAATCCGAATTTGCCCAAGGATTTTTTAGTAAGTCCGAAATATTCTCCATGGTTATAACAAAGAAGATTTGCTTTTTCCAAATGTATTTTGCCTTTAGCGTCAAGAAGGGGTTCATCAACCAGCACATTAACAACCTCTGCCAGAAACATATGGTGAGAGCCCAGAGGCAGAATATCTTTTACCCTGCATAACAGGTTTATCGGAGAATCTGCAATATATGGAGTATTAAAGCCTTTTTCATAGTTTAAATTAAATCCGCATTTTTTTATTTTATCAATATCTTTTCCTGATTTAACTCCACAGTAGTCTACATTAAATGCCTGATTTATGCTGGGTATATTTATTACAAATTCTTTAGCTTCACTAATGATTGGGAATGAATATCTCTCTTTTCTTAAGGAAATTGAAACCATTGGAGGGCTTGTGCAAATTGTTCCAGCCCAGGCTATAGTGAGTACATTTATCTTATCCTCAAATTTTGATGTTACGAGAACGCAGGGAACAGGATTTAACAGAGCACCGCCCTTAAATGCTATTTTATTCATAGAAGCCTCCTGATAAAAATATATACAACCATAATAGCAGAAAAAAATAACCCAATAAAGGGTTATTTTAATCCGCCGGCAGTTAATACATTATTTTGATGACTTTCCGATATTAAATTTGTGTTATGGCTTGTACTATTTAAAAAGTAAAGATCAAAATGGCCGCTTACTCCATTATCATATATATTCGTAGTAGAATGAGGCATCCCAGCCATAGAAACCGCTAAGTTATAAGAAAGTCCTCCTGTTTTAATAGTGAGAATCATTGGACGGTTATTCCATGTCCAAACTGGGAATAATTTTTTGATATTATCCGTATCTGCTTTTGTAATTGGCACAATATCTGCATGGTTAGATCCGCCGTAATACTTCACATTAAAGCTGGTTCCAGTAGAAAAATCCTTTAATATTCCATAAGAATCAACAGTAAACAGTCTTCTTCCATTTTCCCAGGTATATATGTCTCCATATTTGGCGCTGGCTGCTTTATGATATATGTTTATCCCGTAAGGTTTAACTGAGTAAGGAGAATTAATAGGTATTGTTAAAATCTGACCGGGCATTAAATTATCAGAATTCAGATAATTGCTCGTCTTTATCGCAGCCTGGGTAGTATTAAATTTATTTGCCAGGGACCATAGATTGTCCCCGCTTTTTACAGAATAATTTACGTTTGGAATAGCAGAACCTTCAATTTTTAGTTTTTCTCCAATGTATAGAGTATAGCTTGTCTTATTATTCAGTTCCATAATCCTTGCTATAGAAGTACCAAATAAAGCTGAGACTCTCCAAAGGGAATCTCCGGAATTTACTGTGTAATAGAAGTACCTTGGATTAACTGTTAAGGGGGATGGGCTAATGACTATCTTTGAATCATAAGCAAATACAAATACTTCTGAAAACAGAGATATAATCAGTGTTAAAGCTATAGTTATTAATTTATTTCTCATAGCTTCCTCCTTTTACTTTTTATATTATACTAAACTATTTAAGCTGGATTTTGTAGTGATTTTTAATGGCAATATAGGAATATTTAGAGTAAAATATACTTAAGAATTGGAGGTAATTTTATGTTGGTATGCAGTATATGCGGGATGATAATAAATGAAAAAAATATGAGGTTAAATAAAGAAGCATTCATAAATAATGAAATATTACACTGTCCATTTTGCGGAGCCGGAAAAGAATATATTTCAGAAAATGCAAAGCCGATCATAGAGGAAACAAAAGCAGGCAGTGAAACTGAGAGAAAGATAATAGATAATGCCATGAAGCTGGAGATATTTAATGGAGATTTCTATACAACAGCTTCCCAAATGGCAAAAGATGAAGATATAAAGAAATTGTTTAAAAGCCTGTCTTCTATTGAATATACTCACGCAAATGTTCACAGAAAAATTCTTGGGGAAATAAAACTTCCTGAAATTACTAAAATTGATTATTCAAAGTATGATACGGATGAAAAACTTAAAATGCAGGCAAATATAAGAGAAAAACATGCTGTAGCATACTATAAAAAGTATACAGAAAAAATAGACAACATAAACATCGTTAAAATTTTAAAAGCTTTATCAAAGGTTGAAACAGAGCACATATATTTAACAAAATAAAAGTATAATTAGAATAAGAGTAATATATCAGGTGTTATTTTGAAAAAAAACAGGTTAATAATTTATTCTGTAATTATACTTATTACATTTATAACCCTTGGAAAGTTTAAGGAAAAATCAGATTATAAGATAAACATTCCAGATAAAAAAATTTCAGCAAAAGTACTTGTTAAAGGAACGGATGGGGCCCTGGATTTTACTGAAGATGATTCAGGAAATATATATATAGGTTATAAAGACTATATACAGTATGTAGGAGAAAAAGGAAATTCATTTATTATATTAAAAGATGAGAGCCTTAATATAAGCAGCATAGATTGTTATAAGGATATGCTGTATTTTACATCAGACAGTAATTTAATCTCTTATAATATAAAAGATAAAAAACTTAAGGTTTTGATAAATAATTTTCCTAATTTGGGTGATTATAATAGAAGTAATATAAAAATAAATAAAGGCAGGATATACATTACCATCGGAGCTGCTACTAATTCGGGAGTGGTGGGAGATGATAACTTATGGAAGAGCAGATATCCGTACTTTTGTGATATATCTCCCAGGGATCTGACGCTGACCGGTGTTAATTTCGGAGTGAATAAACAGGGAGCTTTTATGATGGAAAACTCCAGATCTTCTAAAGAGCAGCAGATATCAGCTCATAGACCGGGAAACAGTGAAATAATATCCTATGATATAGAAACAGGTAAAATTGAGGATTATGCTGATGGTATCAGAAATGTAACCGGTTTTGATTTTAATTCGGAAGGAAATCTGATTGCAGGAGTAGGAGGCATGGAGTACAGGGGACTCAGGCCTGTTTTTGGAGACAAGGATTATATATACAGGATCGATAAAGGAGTATGGTATGGCTTTCCTGATTTTTCAGGCGGTGATGATATTCAAAGTCCCAGATTCAATGTAAATGGAACAAACAAGAATTTATTCATACTGGAAAAACATCCATCAAGTAATCCTCCTGCGCCGATTTATCAGCATAAAAGTTTAAGCACCTTAGGATGTTTAGCTATAGATACTGAGGGTAAATTAGGCTATAAGGATGATATATATTTTTATGATAAAGAGGATAATACAATATATAAATTAAACAATTTATTCATTTTGTCAAAATATATAGTTTTAAATAAAGCTTCAGATATAAGCAGCATTAAGTTTTATAAAGGGAATCTGCTTGTAATGGACAGAGGAAGAGGGGTTATTTATAAAATAATCAAAAAGTAAGGTAGTGATAAATTGGTAAAAAAAATTGAAAGAACTTATGGAAAAACATTAAAAGGCTTGTTTTTCGCTGTAAACCCAATTAAAAAGCTGCTTCTTAAAACAAATTGTACAGTGCATAAATTCATTAATATTCAGGCAATAAGAATAATTGGAAATAATGGATACAGTGAAATAAAGCAGTTTTATAAAGAAAATATAAACAAATTAAATGAAGGAGTTACCTGGGCTGATTCTGATTTCAAATCTTCAAACCACTTTTATCATTATAAAAAAGGTATAGGACTGTACGGCTTTTCAAATGCATTAGTGGAGGGAAAGAGATATTACAACAAAGCAGAGGACTGCTATAAAAAAGGTGATAAAGAAAATGCTGTGTTTTACCTGGGGGCTGCGGCTCATCTTATTCAGGATGCAACTGTTCCCCAGCATGTGAATAATAAACTGCTGAGCAGTCACAGAGGTTTTGAACTATGGATAATATCTAAACTTCTGTCTAATTATGAATTCTATGAGAAAAATGAAATAAAAAGATATAATGGATTTGAAGAATACATTAAAAGCAATGCCATATTTGCCAGTATAGCCTTTGAGAAATATGAAGAATTAGAAGACAGAGAAGAAAGATATTCAAAAATAGCCCCTCTTATAATTAAAGAAGCTCAAAGCACAACAGCAGGATTTTTTATAGATTTTTATGAAAAAAACCACAAATAAAGTTAATTTAGTTCTCTCATAAGAGAGAATTATTTTTTAGTTAGGAGAAACAAATGAAAAGATTATTAGTTGGAATTAATTCAAAATTCATTCACAGCAATTTAGCAATAAGATATCTGTCAGCTTACACAAAGGATTTAAAATATAATATTAAAGTTAACGAGTATACAATAAATGATTCTATGGAAAACATATTAAGAGGAATATTAGAGGAAGAGCCTGATCTTGTTTGTTTTTCCACATATATATGGAATACTGAAATAATAAAAAAACTTGCAGGGTTAATAAAGGCTGTGTCAGAAAAAGTTAAAATTTTATATGGAGGCCCGGAGGTATCTTTTGACGGGAAAGAGTTTTTAGAAAAAAATGAAGGCGAATACATAATAGAAGGGGAAGGAGAAGAGACCTTCAGGGAATTTATCATAGCTTTACATAATAAAAAACCGCTGGTCGGAATAAAAGGCCTTTATTATAAAGAGAAAGGCAGCATAAGATATAACGGTAAAAGAGGAAATATGGATATGAACCAGGTTATATTTCCCTATGAAGAAAATGAAAATTTCGATAATAAAATTGTATATTATGAAGCCAGCAGGGGCTGCCCTTATAGATGTAAATACTGTCTTTCCTCTGTAGACCGAAACACCAGGTTTTTAAATATTGAAAGAGTTAAGAAAGACCTTAAGTATTTTGTGGATAAAAAAGTAAAATTGGTAAAGTTTGTGGACAGAACCTTTAACATAAATAAAGAATTTACATCTGATATATGGGAGTACCTGATAGGGCTAGGAGGAGATACCTGCTTTCATTTTGAAATATCTGCCAAACTTCTTAATGATGATCAGATTGAAATCTTAAAAAAGGCTCCTGCGGGAAAATTTCAGTTTGAAGTTGGTGTTCAGACCACAAATGAAGAAGTCCTTAAAAATATAAACAGAGCAGGCAGTTTCTCTGAAATAAAAGAAAAGGTAATTAAAGTTCAGGAATTAAAAAGTATAAAACAGCATCTTGATTTAATTGCCGGCCTCCCTGGAGAAGACTATGAATCCTTTATCAATTCTTTTAATCAGGTATATTGTCTTAGGGGAGAAGAACTGCAGCTGGGCTTTTTAAAGCTTCTAAAAGGGTCCTTAATGTATGAAGAGATAGATTATTGGGGTATAAAGTATTCGCCTTATCCTCCCTATGAGGTATTAAAAACAAAAGATATAAGTTATTTTCAACTTCAAAAGCTTAAAAAAGTTGAAAAGCTGGTAGACAAATACTATAACAGTAATAAATTTATTTTGATTTTAGAATATCTTATAAATAAATTTGACAGTCCTTATGATTTTTACTATAGGTTATCCTTGTATTTTACTAAGATGGGCTATTATGAAAGGCCGCTTTCCAATGATAATTATTATAAGGCACTAATTGATTTTTACATTAGTGAAAAAGGACAAAAAGATAGCTGGTTTAGTGAAATATTAAAATTTGAATATTTAAAATATAATAAAAAAAGGGGCATACCGGATTTTTTAAAAAAGAAAATTGATAAGGAAGAATACAACAAAATAAAGGAATTAGTATTATCAGCAGGACTCAATATTGATAAAGACAGTATTTATATAGAAAAATTCAGTATTAATATTTTAAATTACATAAAATCAAAAGAGATGATAAAGGAAATTTGCTATGGAATATTTAATATTAAAGATGAAGAGGATATACATTTTTTTGCTGGTAATAATATTATTTAATGAGGAAACTCATAATATAAAATTTACTTAAAATAATTAATATGTTGAATCTTATCTAAAAGCAAATAAAAATGTAATTATTTGCTTTTAAATATTTACCCTACTTGAAAGAAGATGTTAAGGGATATATAATATATAATAAAGGTGTATTTAATACTACATTAAGTATTAATCATTATAATTTACGATGTGAGGTGATAGTTTGGCCTTAGATGCGATTAAAGAAATAAAAGAAGCAGAGGAGAAAGCTCAAAGCATTATAAAAGAAGCTGAGAATAAGGGAAAAGAGCTTTTAAAAAATGCTGAAATTCAAGGAAAGAAAATTGAAGAAGACCTAATGAAAGAAGCAAAGGAGGAATGTAATACCATTCTTGCAGCAGCAGAACAAGAAGGTAATGAAAAAGCTAAACCAATCATTGATGATGGAGATAAGGAAATATTAAATCTTAAGAATATATCTCCGGAACTTAAGGAGAAAGCAGTTAATTTAATTGTTGAGAGGATTGTGATGAGAAGTGGCAATTGTTAAAATGAATGAATTTACTTTATTTGCCTTCCAGTCACAAAAAAAAGCTCTTTTATCTGAAGTTGAAAAATTTGGCAAAGTACAGTTTGTTAGTTTAGAAAGTGAAGGCGAAAACTACAGCTTTCTGAAAAAGGATTCAGAAGATAAGGATTTGTCTTACCTTCAGGGAGAAATAGCAAAATTAAAATATTCTCTTGAATATATTAATAAATTTATTCCAAAAGAAAAAGGAATAAAGGCTCTTATGAAGGAGAAAAAATCTCTGGGCTTTGATGAAATCAGTAACTCTGCAGAGCAGACTGAGTATAATTTAATATACAATCAGCTTAAGAAAAATGATGAGTCAATAGTTTCGTTATCAAATGAAATAACAAAATGTGAAAACGAAATAGAAACACTTTCAAGCTGGATTAGGTTAGATGCTTCCTTAAATGAACTGAATAATTTTAAAGATACTATAGCATTTTTAGGAACCATTCCAAAAAATTATTATGATTTATTTATAGAGGAATTTAATAAATTTAATGAAGCATATGTTGAAAAGATTGGAGAAAGCAAAGAAGGTTTCAATGTTATGCTGCTTTATCACAAATTAATTCAACCAGAAGCAGAAGAGCTTATTAAAAAGTATGGGATTAATAAGGTAAATTTCACTTATCAGGATACACCAGCTAATGTTATTAAGAATTTAAAAGAGAAAATTCAGGACAATAAAAAAAAGATTACAGATTTGGATGATAGTGCAAAAGAATATATAAAGGACTTAAACCAGCTTCAGGCAGCTTATGAATATTACGATTTAGAAATCATGAAGAAGGAATCCTGTAATAATTTTGTTAAGACTGATGAAGTAATTGCATTAAGAGGATGGATTCCAGAGAAAGAAAAAGATAATTTTTTAAGCTTATTAAACAGGGTTTTAGGGGATAAGTATAATGTGGAGTTTAGAATTCCGGAGAGCTTTGAAAATGTGCCTATTTTATTGAAGAATAATTTTCTTGCTGAGCCTTACGAGATGATAACTGCTACATACAGTCTTCCTTCATATGGAGAAGTAGATCCGACACCAATATTGGCGCCGTTTTTCTTTTTATTCTTTGGCATGATGTTTTCTGATGCCGGGTATGGCCTGGTAGTATTAATAGCTTCTACATTGGCACTGAAACTTATGCCTTTAGAAGAAAGCAAAAAGAAATTCATGAAATTCTGCCAAAGTGTTGGTGTATCTACAATTATTTGGGGAGTACTTTACGGAAGTTATTTTGGAGATGCCCCTACTTTATTTATAAGCGGAGGAATTAAACCTTTATGGGTTGATGCCAGTGCAAATCCAATGATGGTATTAGTTGTTGCATTGTTTATGGGTATAGTACATCTGTATACAGGACTTGGAGTAAAAGCCTATGAATTAATCAGGGATAAAAAGTATTTTTCAGCTTTGTTTGATGTAGGATTCTGGTATATTATATTAACCGGATGTATTTTAATGCTGGTAAACTCCTCGGTTAATATACCGGTATTAAGCTCTATAGGAAAATATATGGCATTAATAGGAGCTATAGGGTTAGTTTTAACACAGGGAAGATCTAATAAAGGAATTTTTGGGAAACTTGCAGGAGGTCTATACGGATTATACGGAATTACAGGATATATTGGTGATATATTATCATACTCCAGACTTCTGGCTCTTGGCCTGGCAACCGGACTTATAGGGTCATCCTTTAACCTTATAATAAAGTTATTGCCCAAGGGAGTAATTGCAATAGTTCTGGGAATAGTTATATTTGTTGGAGGACATATATTTAATCTTTTGATAAATGCATTGGGAGCATATGTTCACACCAGCAGACTTCAATATCTGGAATTTTTCGGAAAGTTTTACAGTGGCGGAGGAAAAGCCTTTAAACCACTGAGACCAAGCAATAAATATATAAATGTAATTAAAGATTAGGAGGAATACAAATGAGTTTTAAAACATTTACTGAATTTTTTATTCAAAATGGAGGAGTTATATTAGCACTGCTGGGAGCAGCATTAGCAACAGCAATGCCGGGCATAGGATCAGCAAAGGGTGTTGGTATAGTTGGTGAAGCAGCCTCCGGACTAATTACTGAGGACCCGGATAAGTTTGGGCAGGCTCTTATTCTTCAGGTTATTCCTGGAACACAGGGCTTCTATGGATTTGTAACTACACTAATTTTACTTAGTAAAATAGGTATTTTAGGCGGCGGATTAAAGACAGTTTCTTTAGGTTCAGGATTTTTCCTTCTTATGGCAGCACTTCCTATAGCTTTAGCTGGAATGAGTTCTGCAGTATCACAGGGAAAAACAGCAGCAGCTGCTATTTCAATTCTGGCAAAAAAACCAGAGCATATGTTTAAAGGAGTTATATATGCTGCTATGGTTGAAACCTATGCGGTTATAGCATTAATAACATCCATAATAATGATAACCGGAATAAAATTATAAAAGGGAGGTTTCTTCCATGGCTGATTTAAGTAGTTTAACTTCTAAGATAATAGATGATGGAAATAAAAAAGCCTCTGAAATTGAAGAAAAAAATAAATTAGAAGTAAAAGCAATATTAGATAAATACGAAAAGAAAGCTTCAGCAAAAAAAGAAGAAATGATATTAAGAGCAAAAGAAGAAGGTAAAGTTAAAGTTGAGAGAATACTTTCAAATTCTGTTCTTAAAGTTAGAAATGAAAAGCTTAAAACCAAACAGGAAATAATAAATGAAATATTTGAAACTGCAGTAACCAGATTATCATCATTAAAGGATGAAGATTTTTGCGCCTTTGTTAAAAACTCCATATTAAATCAAAATATTGATGGTGATGAAGAGCTGGTTTTAAAAGAAGAAGATAAAAACAAAATTAATGCAGCCTTTATTAATAATGTTAATGAAGAGCTTAAAGCTAAAGGTAAGATAGGTAATATTACTGTTACATACAGCAGTAATGTAAAAGCTGGCTTTCTGCTCTCTAAAAATGGAATCGATATAAATAATACTTTTCAGGATTTAGTTGAAGCAAACAGAGACAGTTTAGAGAAAGATGTAATAGATACTATATTTCAAGGGTAAGGAGGGATCCCATGGATAGATTGGACTTTGCCAAGTATGTTTCCAGGCTTAGGGCCATTGAGACAAAACTTCTGGACAAAACTAAGATAGAAAGAATGAAGGATGCCTCTTCCCTGGATGAAGTTCTAAGGATACTGGGTGAAACTGAATATGCAGCTGCAGCCAGCAGTATAAAAAAACCAGAAGATTATGAAATGGTCTTATCCAGAGAGTTGAAAAATCTTTACCAGCTTATGTATGAACTTACTCCGGAAAGAAAGATTATAGATTTATTTAGTTTAAGATATGATTATCATAATATTAAGGTTCTTCTAAAGGGAAAATATTCAGGAAAGAGTTTCGATGACATGCTGATTAATGTTGGAACAATTCCTGCTGAGAAGCTGTCTGATTACATTAAAAATAATGATTACAGAGACTTAGATCCTCTTTTAAGAGAAGCTATAGAAAATACTCAGCATGATTATCAGGAAACTAAAGACAGCCAGAGAATTGATTTAATTCTGGACAAATACCTGTATAAGGATATGCTGATAAGATCTGAACAGTTATCAAATGAATTTCTATTAAAGTTTACAAAAATAAACATAGATCTTATTAATATAAAAACATTTTTAAGAGTCAAGAAACAGAAAAAAGGAAGGGATTTTCTAAAAGAAGCCTTATTAAATGGCGGAAGCGTAGATAATGATGTTTTCTTAAATTCCTTAAATGATTCTGTAGATAACTTAGTGAGCAGGCTGTCCTATACAGACTATTATAAGATAATGAAAACAGGACTTGAGGATTATGACAGAAATGAAAATATAATAGGTTTTGAAAGACTGGCTGATGATTTTCTAATGAACATAATAAAAGATACAAAACTCATAAGCTTTGGTGCAGAGCCTATAGCTGCATATATTGTTGCCAAGGAAACTGAAATTAAGCTTCTCAGGATAATTTTAGTTGGAAAACTGAATAATATTCCCTCTGAAGTTTTAGGCGAAAGGCTGCGTGATAGCTATGTATAAGATAGGTATAGTAGGGGATAAGGATTCTGTTCTCGCTTTTAAAGCAGTTGGTATTGATGTATATCCGGTAAATGAAGCAATTGAGGCTCGAAGGGTAATAGATAAGATGGCAGTGGATGGATATGCAGTTATATTCGTAACAGAGCAGCTGGCACAAAACTTAGAAGAAACTATTGATAGGTATTACAGACAAATGCTGCCTGCTATTATTTTAATTCCTAACAATCAAGGCTCACTTGGCATAGGAATGCAGAAAATCAGAGATAATGTAGAAAAAGCAGTAGGTGTTAATATCTTATAGGAAGGTAGGTAGGTAAGTTGAAAGTAGGTAAAGTTATAAAAGTCTCAGGACCTCTTGTTGTAGCAGAGAATATGGATGAGGCAAATATATATGACGTTGTAAAGGTAAGTGAAAATGGATTAATCGGTGAAATTATTGAAATGAGAGGAGACAAGGCATCTATTCAGGTATATGAAGAAACCTCCGGAATAGGACCCGGCGACCCTGTATATTCAACATTTGAGCCTCTCAGCGTTGAATTAGGACCAGGACTCATTGAGTCTATGTTTGATGGAATACAAAGACCTCTAAATGGAATTATGGCCATAGCCGGTGATTTTATTACAAAAGGAGTCAGCGTTCCTTCATTAAACAGAGAAAAGAAATATCATTTTATCCCCAAGGTATCTATTGGCGATACAGTTCAAAATGGAGACATATTAGGAACAGTTCAGGAGACAGCAGTAATAGAACACAGAATTTTAGTCCCATTTAAGGCTGAAGGTAAAGTAGTTTCCATTGAAGAGGGAGACTATACCATAACTGATATAGTTTGCAGATTAGAAACAAAAGATGGAATTAAAGAGCTTACCATGATGCAGAAATGGCCTGTAAGGCGGGGAAGACCCTATGCCAAGAAGTTAAATCCAGTAGAGCCTATGGTTACAGGTCAAAGGGTTATTGATACATTTTTCCCGGTTACAAAGGGAGGAACAGCCTGTGTTCCCGGACCTTTCGGCAGCGGAAAAACAGTAGAAAGAGGATATCAGCTATGAAGACAAAGCAATCATTATAGATGCTATAGATGAGTTCTATCGGTCTAGTAGCTTAGATATCGAAGAGTTTGCTAAGACTAAGACACATGAAGAGGGTCTACAGAAGCTAATCATGGATTATGCTAACATGATGCTTTGTGGTGATATTCCACCTACTTTCAATTATATGCTTAAGTGTCTTCATATGATGCTAGCAGATGGTGACATAGACA
>JAJBWD010000203.1:0-9956 GCA_032907345.1 Bacillota bacterium
TATAAATAATATGCAAGATATACAACTATAATTTAATAAAGTTTTACTTTTGCATAAGTATACATTGGTTTACACCTGTCCCCAACCGGATTGCCTAATCCGGGATTTTTCGGCTTATTGACATTATTAGTATTCTGTACTAGAATATTAGGGTAAGTTCTGTAAAGGTATATAAAAATTTTTATGGAACTGAAAGGTAGATTTATATTATGCATCCGTAGCTCAGGGGATAGAGCAGCGGTTTCCTAAACCGCGTGCCGGAGGTTCGATTCCTCTCGGGTGCACCAGGAAAAGCCTTGAATCAGCTTGATTCAAGGCTTTTATGTTTTTTGAAATGTTAATCGATGATGTTTCTGAAAAAGGTTTATTTCCTCATCATTCAGCTTTCTTCAAACATTAAGTAATCCTTCCAGAACCACAAAGCTTCAGCAAACTGCTCTCCGGTATATTCTGCTTTTGTACCGCCTTTCTTTTCCAGCATGTTTCGGGCCATTGTCATTGGGTGCATAGGCTCATTTTCTACCAGTGACGCATTAATGCTTATGATTTCCCATTCTGCATCTGTAGTGTTCTCATTATTCTCAGCCAGTACATCATGCCTGTATAATACGATATTCACATATTTAGCCGGAGTCTTCTCTCCATTAAGAAGAACAGTTTTGAGTATGGGATCTTCACCTTCCTGTCTTGGTTCATATATAGTTTTAAATATTGAATCTTTTGATATCCTGCACATTGAAGTATAAAACCTGTCTTCAGGTACAGGAACCAAAATAACACCATCTCTATATCCTTTTTTGGCTTTACTAAAATTTTTAGAGACTAAACCTTGTAATTCTTTCCAGGTACCATCAAAATAACTATAGGATGACTTTTTAACATGCCTCTTTGCAAAATCATTAAATCCTATCTTATCCATTATTTTTTCCTCCTAAATTAACTTTATTTTATAACAAATACCTAAAACTATGCCAATTTAATTTATTTCTAATCCACTTGCCGATGATTTTATTTCATTCAGGCGCTACCCAAAAAGCTCACAGCAGAGTGCCGTGAACTTTTAATTTTTTAATATTATATTTTTTACCTCTTTAATTCTGCTATAATATCCTGGACACTAACCACCTTGCCGAATCTGCCGTCCCAAACCCTATAGTTATAGAATTTATAAAGCTCCTCTTGAGGTATGCTTCCGTTATCAAAGGTTGTATTAGCCTTTTCAGGAATAATTAAATTAAACCCATATTCAAAAGCAGCTTTGATGGTAGTATCTATGCAGTATTCTGTCTGCATCCCCGTAATAATCAATGTATTTATGCCTTTACTTTCCAGATACTCCTTTAAATTTGTTCCCTTAAAAGCAGAATTATAATTTTTACTTATTACCTTTTCATTTTTATCCGGACTTATTTCCTTATAAAGTTTCCATCCTGTAGACTGCGGCTCTAATTCCCCGCCAATCTCATCATTATGCTGAATGTAAATTACTTCCACATTATTTTCCCTGCAGGCAGCAATCAATTTTTTAATGCTGCTTATCACCTCTTCAACATCAAAAGGCTTTTCTGATACTAATGCATTTTGAACATCTACAACTAAAAGTGCTGTATTTTTCATTATCATAACCTCCTGAAATCATTGTTTTATAAATCTGTATAGTTGTTTTTAATATATTCAGTCCATTTATTCTCCAGTTGATTTTCTGTAAGTCCAAAAATTTCTTCGTATTTATCCGGTGATTCTATTAGCTTACATAACTTATCATAACCGAACTCTTCAATTATTGCTTCTGTGATGGTATAGGAGTATTGATATCCGTCCCGCTTGAAAAAGGTCTCAAAATCCTCTCCTGTATCCAGGTCCCTAAAGGAAGGAAGAGTATTTTGCGATATTCCATTTTTAACAGTTTTCCTTATCCAGTTTTCATTATTGTCTTTTGCCTCAAAGCTGGCAATTCCTTCATTCAGCCATCTTGGAGTACTTTTATTTATCTTATTTATTACGATATGTACAAACTCATGGACTGCTGTATTTAACACATTATCAAAGTTTGAACCTGGTGGTGGATTTAAGGGGGATGCTATTGCAATCCCATGCTTTCCAAGTCCGCCTCTTACCCAGTCCGGAGCATCAGGAAACCCTAAAGCAATATGCAGCTCTTTTAGACTAAAATAAATTTCAATGGTCAGTTTCTCATGAAGCTGCTGATTTAAATTGTTTGTAACTCTTTTATAATTATTTTCAAGAACCGTAGAAACTTTATCTATGCATGAAATGTCTGTTTCCCCATAATATATTATAAAATGATCCGATTCATTTTTCAGTTTAAGCCTATACTCTTTGTTTGTCTGCTCTAATTCAGCATTATTTAAAGACTCAAGTAATTTTAATAACTCTTGGGGCTTGTCTATAATATAGTCTGCACCTTCCTGCTTTAAAACATCTCTGTCTCTAAATCCCCAGGTTACACCTACAGAAGTAATCCCGGAATTTTTCGCTGTTTTAACATCAACTTCTGAATCACCCACATATATAGCTTTATCAGTTCTTGATCCTAATTCCTTAAGTGCCTCAAATACAGTATCCGGGGCTGGCTTCCTGGAAACATTTTTTGATTCCCCAATTGCTGTTTTAATATATTTTCCAAAATAAAAAATATTCAGGTCTTTAACTGCCGCATCAAATTTATTAGATACAATTGCCATCTTATAATTTTCTTTTGACAGCTGTTCCAGAAGCTCAGTAATTCCTTTATAGGCACCGGTTTTATTCTGCATATTTTTTGAATAATGGCTGCGAAAGTCTGCAAGACATTTATCAAATTGTGGATTGTCAAGCCCATCCGGGATACAAAGCTCTATTAAACGGGCGATGCCGTTACCAACAAATTTTCTTACATCCGACACTTCCCTGACTGGAAAACCATTTAGTTCTAATGAATAATTAACACTGTCCGCAAGATCCTCCAGTGTATTAAGTAATGTGCCATCCAGATCAAAAATAACTGTATCATACTTTTTCATTTAGCCCACCTCTTGTTTCTCTTATTAACTTTTTCTATTTTACCATATTTCTTCCCAAAGGGTGTATTCATAATTGTTTCACTTATAATAGACATTTGAATGTCTAAAGTTATATTATGAAAACATTTAGGTTAAAATGGTATAAAATATCAGGATTGTTATCATAAACCTGAAGTAATATAATAAAAATTGTGCAATTAAAAGAAAATAAAACGGGTAAGGAAGAGATGATTTTATGAAATATCTAATAGAAAGACTGAAAAAGTATAAAGCTATACCTGTATTTATTTCAATTATGCTGATATTTTTCAGGCTGTTTCTGTATTATGCAGCAAAAAGCAAAGAGCTGTACTTGGAACATGATTATATGTACAGTGTTATAAATTATATAATAATATCAGCAGCATTACTTATATATATAAGCAATAAAAAAGTAAGGCGGACATATTTTATAATTTTAATAATATTGGCATTAGTAAACACAGCCGGAATTTATAAAAGCATTAGCAATGTTGAATTTCAGCAGAGTTTTACAAATGGTAAGAATCTCTTCATTATAAAAGAGACAAAAGATGAACCGGAGTTCAGCCTGGTTTATGTAAAAAAGCATAAGATATTTATTAGATTAGGTGATAAACTTAAGATAAAGGATGGGTACAAGCCTTTTTTAAATGGCAAGTATAAAGTTATATGGCTAAGTGGTGATAAGGCTTTAGTTAAGTTTGTTTACGGCAGCAGCTATAAAGCAAAGGGTGAAATATTAAACTTTACTATTATTAACGGAGCATATTCAAATGTTTTGGGGGGCCTTCAGGGAACTTGGACTGATAAAAATAATAAAGAGAATACTTTGACTTTTGACAGAGGACAAATTACTTATAAAACAGGAACGGAAATATATTGGTATTCATCAAGTCAGGCAGATGAGCAGGGAAATTACGGATCAATACTATATGGAGCTGATGGTACTCCAAGCCTGTTTGTTCTGAAAAATGATGATAATACTATGACGGTTGGATATGCAGATTTAAAAAAATGATATAAAAAGTGTATACAGTAAATAATAAGCTTGACCTAAAAAAGGCTGTCCAGTACAAATATTGTAATTGGGCAGCTTTCTTATTAATTCATTTTTTAATTTGATAATCATAAACCATCTTCGATATTTCAGCAATGACTTCATTAGCATTATTCATATTTTCAGTATAAACTGTAATAGCGTATGGTTTGTCTGTATATATTATTCCTATATCGTTCACATAGTCATATCCTTTCCCCTTTATTATTTTGCAATAATTTCCTATTTTATGAGCAGTCAGCATTTCCGGTATATACTTGTCTAATCTGTCATGAAATGAGGTTTGTTTCATAACATCTATTAAATGCTCATAATAAAGGTTTTTGTCAGGGTTTGTAAATAGAAACTGCAGATATTTCATCATTTCTTTTGGAGTAGTATCGTTTAACTTGTGTTCTTTTATATCTCCAATTATTTTATTAAAATGAAGCTTTATGTTATCGTGGCCAATATTTCTTATCAGCATATTTACAGCAATGTTATCTGAATATATTATTGAATAATCTAAAAGTGTCTGAATTTCTATGGGGTTAATTTTCTTTAAGTTTTTCAATATACCTGTTCCATCTTCATAGTCGGCTTTTGAATAGGAAAGCTTTTGACTTAGATTTATCTTTTTTTCAGCAGCCATATTATAATAAACCATATTGACAGGTACCTTTATGGTGCTGGCAGCAAAAAAAACCTTGTCTCCATTTATTTCAATAGTTTCTTTTGTACTGAAATCGTAATATACAAGACCTATTTTTTTTATTTTGCTTCCAAGATAATTTTCTATTTTTCGCTGAAGCAAATAGAGCTGAAGAGTTCTTTCTCTCTCCTTATTCCTGCTGGATATAAGTTTTTTTACTGAACCGGACTTACCGGAACTTACCAAGACAGAATAAGTATCATCAAAAGTATCATAACTTACCGGATTGAAGCTGGGTTCAGACTCATTATAAACACAATGAACTGAAAAAAATAATAAAGATCCTAATGCAATTATAAAAAAAATATTTTTAAATTTTTTCATCAAATACACCTATTTAACTTTTTTATTTATATCATAATTATTGTTAAATTATAGGTAAAATATACAACAATAACTTTAAAGTTATATTTCAAAATACATAACAGTAAAATTAAATATGCTTCCTATAAACCAAGACTTTATATTTCATTTTTATGCTGATTTGTACTATACTATACTTGAACTGAAATTTTGGCTGGATATCAGCCATATTTTCTTAAATTTTCATATATTAAGTTCAAAAAGGAGGAGAAATGCTGCTTGATAATTACTTTTTGAAGGAAGCAAAAAAAGAGGCAAAGCTTGCTTTGGACAAGGATGAAGTCCCTGTTGGAGCAATTATAGTTTATGAAAATAAAATAATAAGCAGGGCACATAATCTTAAGGAAAATTTAAAAGATGTAACGGCTCATGCTGAAATACTGGCTATAAGGCAGGCTGAACAGGTTCTCGATAATTTCAGGCTTACAGGCTGCTCACTTTATGTCACACTGGAGCCTTGTCCCTTATGTGTTTCTGCAATAATGGCAGCCAGAATAAAAAACCTTTATATAGGAACCTTTGATTTAAGTATGGGAGCCTGCGGCAGCGTGTTTCATCTTATTAATGATGATCATTTTAATCATAAGGTAAATGTGAAATGGTTAAATGATGATGAATGCGGGCTTATTTTAAGTAACTTTTTCAAAAGCAGAAGAGGACAGGGACAGGTCTGAACTTCGTAATTCAGGTTGGGGACAGGTCCAAACCTTAAAATATAAATGAGGAGGGAATTTATGATATCTGGAATTAAATTATTTTTTATGATTGTTTCTGCTGTTATTTCCATTGGACTTCCAATACTTCTTGCCATAATTATAGTTAAAAAATTCAAAGCTAATGTAGAACCAATAGCAGTTGGTGCGGCGGTATTTTTTGTATTTCAGATAGTACTCAGGATACCATTACTGAATTGGCTGAACACTGTGTCCTGGTATCAGAATTTATCAAATAATTATTTACTTATAAGCTTATTTCTTGGAATTACCGCCGGAATATTTGAAGAATTTGGAAGATTTGTTGGCTTTAGAGTACTTATAAAGAGAAAAAATTACAGCTATAAAAATGGAATAGGATTTGGAATAGGCCACGGCGGTACGGAAGCTATTTTATTAGTGGGACTTACGTATTTGAATAATATTATTATGTCTGTTTTCATTAATAATGGAAAATTTGATACAGTCTTTGGAGGAAACTTTTCCCAGGATGTTTTATCCCTGGCAAAAGCCCAGTTAATTGATACAAAAGCATATATGTTTTTAATAGGCGGGGCGGAGAGAATACTTGCAATTATAATACAGATAGCTTTTTCCCTAATAATTCTCTATGCGGTTAAGTATAAGAAATATATATATATTCTGCTGGCAATTTTGCTTCATGCCTTAGTGGATACCCCTGTGGCATATATGTCTTATTATGGTATTGGTACTTTTTATATAGAAGGATATACCCTTATTTGTGCCATAGCTGCCTTAATATATATTATTAAAAGCAAAAATTATTTTAGTGATAAAATTTCTGAAGAAACCGTGGAGTAGTATCACTTCTTATTACTTAAGCTGGGGGATAAATAATGAACTTAGATTATGATGAATTATTAAAATTTGCAGAGAAAAATATTAAACTTATAAATAGACCTTTAAAACATAAATTCAGGGATAGGTATACTCACACATTAAGAGTTTTAAAATGGGGAGAGAGAATACAAGCTATGGAAGGCGGAGATTTGGAGGTAGTTAAAGCTGCCTGCATTTTGCATGATATTGGCTGGGATGATGTCATTAATCATGCAGTTATCAGTAAAAATATTTCAGAAAAATATTTAAATGAAATTAATTATGATGAAAATAAAAAAATTAAAGTTCTGGAGGCAATAGAAAATCATAACAACAGGGAAACAGAGAGCCAATTAAATATTGAAAGCTTCATTGTGATGGATGCTGATATTTTAGATGAAGTTGGTGCATTAAGCATAATGTGGGATTCCATGGCAACAGTATCTGAACCGGATGCCAGCTTTAAAAAGGCCTATGGCAGAATTATAAAGTATACTAATGAAATAGATGAAAGAAAAATTTTATTAAGGACTAAAGCCGGAAAGAAATTTTATGAGGAGAAGATTAAATTCATTAAATCTTTCATAAAAGAATTAGAGCAGGAACTGGAGTAAGGAAGGTATTCAAATTCTCCAAAACCCGGGCAGAAATATGGCCTGGTTCATGGAAGTAATGAGGCAGGAAGATCATTGATTTACCAAATACAGAGAAACGTTTAAGAATAAACTTCATAAGATAAAAAGTTAAGACCTGTTCCTGGTTGGGGACAGGTCTTAACTTATAAGAGACTTACTATTTGTAAGCTTTTGCCATAATGTTAATTGTATCTTCTAATGAAAGAGCAGCAGGGTCTAATTGGAAAAGTCCTCCCATGGTAAGCCTTGCATTTTCAGCCAGGGCTGGGATTTCACTTTTTTCTATTCCGTAATCAGACATCTTAAGACCATCAACTCCGCATTTTTTCTGCAGATTAAGAAGTGCATCAACAAACGCCATAGGTCTTTTATCCTCAGGTATAATGTCTGTATTTACCCCCATAGCCGTAGCTAGTGCTATAAATCTTTCAGGAACAATATCAGCAAAATATGTGTAATAGGATTCCGACAGCATAATGAGTCCGGCGCCATGAGGAAGCTTTGGGTGGTTAGCACTTAAAGCATGTTCCATTGAGTGCTCCGAAGTGCAGCTGGATGTAGATTCAACCATACCTGAAAGAGTATTTGCAAGGGCTACATTTGTACGAGCCTCAATATTACTTCCCTCATTTACACATACAGGCAGGAATTTTGAAATAAGCTCAATGCTCTTAAGTGCATAGGCATCGCTGATTGGGGTAGCAATGTTTGCTATATATCCTTCTGCTGCATGGAATAAGGCATCAAATCCCTGGTATGCTGTGAGATTCTTCGGAACAGAGAGCATAAGCTCAGGATCAACTACGGATAATACAGGAAAAGTATATGAATTACCAAACCCGATTTTTTCATTGGTATCCTCTTTTGTGATAACAGTCCAGGGGTCTGCCTCGGTCCCCGTACCTGCAGTTGTGGTTATAGCAACTATTGGAAGAGCACCGTTTAGAACAGGCAGGGCTTTTCCTGAACCACCGGATACATAATCCCAGTAATCCCCCGGATTTTTAGCCATAACAGCGATAGATTTTGCTGAATCTATGCTGCTTCCTCCCCCAAGGCCTATGACGAAATCGCAGCCTTCCCTCTTTGCTGTTTCTGCACCTTCCATAACATGAGATTTTATTGGATTTGGCAGTATCTTGTCAAAAACTACATATCCTATACCTTTACTTTCTAAAATCTCTTCAACCCTTTTAAGGTATCCATTCTTTTTCATGGAATTACCTGAGGAAATTACAATAAGCGCCTTTTTCCCAGGAAGAGCCTCATTTGAAAGCTCGTTTAATTTCCCCGCTCCAAATAAAATTTTTGTTGGAATATAATAATTAAAGTTCATAATAAAACCTCCATTTGCATTTTGTATTATCTTCATATAATAGTATAATTGATATTAGGCATTGTACAAGAATGCACTTTTTTGATATCAAGTAACATAGATGATACCGATTTTATTATGGAGGTATAAAAATTTATGTCAGAGAATAAAAAACAGGCAGCCTGTGAAATAGAAGTGGCATTTTCAGTAATCGGAGGCAAATGGAAGCCTATAATATTATGGTTTCTTGGGGAGTTTAACACCCTGAGATTTGGACAAATCCACGCCATGATTCCTAACATAACCCACAGGATACTTACAAAACAGCTTAGAGAGCTGGAGGATGACAATATAATAAGCAGAAAAGTATTTCCGGAAGTACCCCTTAAGGTAGAATATTCTATAACTGAAAACGGTAAAAAGCTGCTGCCTATTTTTGAAATGATGTGCAGCTGGGCCAGCGACAATAATTATTTTGGTTATGAAATATTGTATAATCTTTGTGATGAGGATATTAAAGAAAAACTATTAAACTGTGAAGAAGATAAAAAATTATAGGCATCAATTGATTTATAAATTTTAAAAGGGTAAAATTTAATTCAGATATTTTAGCATAGAGGGAAGGTATGTTTATGAAGAAAAGATTTTTTATAATAATTCCTGTAATAATTATTATTGCTGCTTTTGCTGTAACAGTATTAATTATAAAGAATAATGCTGCAAAGAGTCCATATGCTGCATTTCAAACATATGTAGGTTATTGGCAGAAACAGGATTACGCAGATATGTACGAAATGTTAACTTCAGATACTAAAAGTAAAATTACAAAAGAAGATTTTATTAATAGATATAAGAAGATTTATGATGGTATTGAAGCAAAAAATATAAAAATTATTTATACAAAACTAGATAGTTCAAGCAGTAAGATTAAAAGCCTGGAGGTACCTTTCTCTATTAAAATGGACAGTGTGGCAGGTATTGTTAATATTTCCGGCTATAAAGCAAGCCTTGTTAAGGAAAATCAAGGTAAAAAGAATAGTTATTATATAACCTGGAGTGAAAAACTTATATTCCCTGAAATGGATTCGGAGGATAAGGTGGGTGTAACCATTAAAGAAGCTAAAAGGGGAGATATACTAGACAGAAACGGCAATGTTCTGGCAACTGACGGCAAGCTTGTTTCAATTGGCATTCTTCCTAAGAACTTTAATGCAAATAAAGATGTATCCATAGAGCAGATGGCAAAAATTCTTGATATACCAAAAGAAAATATATCAGCAAAACTAACGGCAAATACA
>JAJBWD010000204.1:0-2759 GCA_032907345.1 Bacillota bacterium
GAAAATTCCTGCAGACGGCATAGTTTTAAAAGCCAGCGATTTATGTATTGATGAATCTTCCCTTACAGGAGAAGCTGAGGGCGTTTGGAAGACAACTACTGAAGCTCTGGATAAAAACAGTACCGATTATTGGAGGAAGGATTATTGTTATGCAGGTACTCTGGTAACCCAAGGCAGCGGAATTATACTGGTTGATAAAATAGGTGCATCTACAGAATATGGCAAGATAGGTACTGATGTTGCATCAGCGCCATCAAATCCCACACCTCTTCAAAAACAGACCGGAAAGCTTGTAAGGCTTTGTGCCTTAATTGCTGCAGGTTTATTTGTTTTAGTTGGAATATTAACTTATTATAATATACCGGACCACCTTTTCAAAGCCAGGATAATCGAAAGTATACTATCTGGAATTACACTTGCAATGGCCATGATACCGGAGGAATTTCCTGTTATTTTAACTGTATTTCTATCCATGGGAGCATGGAGACTGGCAAAGAAAAAATCCCTTGTACGAAAATTGCCTTCAGTAGAAACTTTGGGTGCTGTATCAGTTTTATGTGTAGACAAAACAGGAACCATAACCATGAACCAGATGACTGTGACTGATACCTGGGCAGCTCAGGGTGATGATGAAGAATTAGTAGAAATTATGGGACTGGGCTGCGAGACAGAGACCTATGACCCAATGGAGAAGGCTATGCTTTCTTATTCTGAGAAGCTTGGAATTCCCAAGGAGCATCTGTTTGGAGGAGAGCTTATTTCCGAATATGCATTTACAAATGAACTTAAGATGATGGGTCACGTATGGCAGCATGATGGAGAAATAATAATAGCAGCAAAAGGATCTCCGGAAAAAATATTATCTATTTGTAAACTGGATAAAAATCAGCTGAAAGATGCAGAAAATAAAGTGCTTGAAATGTCAAAGCAAGGCCTCAGAGTTATTGCTGTAGGTTTTATGAAACCTAAAAGCATAGATGAAATTCCGGAATCACTTACAGACTGCAGCCTAACATTCTGCGGGCTTATCGGGCTTACGGATCCACCAAGGGAATCAATTAAAGATGATATAAAACAGTGTATAAAAGCCGGCGTCCGTGTTGTTATGATAACTGGAGATAATGGAATAACAGCCAGCGCAATAGCAAAGAAAATCGGAATGGAAAACAGCAACAGGATTATAACCGGTGATGAACTTAACAAAATGAGTGATCAGGAGCTTCAGAAACAGGTAGAGAACGTAAGTATATTCTCCCGTGTTGTTCCTGAGCATAAAATGAGGATAGTTAAAGCTTTCAGGGATAATGGCCAGGTGGTTGCCATGACAGGTGACGGAGTAAATGATGCACCGGCTTTAAAATATGCAGATATAGGAATTGCCATGGGAAAGCGTGGCTCAGAGGTTTCCAGAGAAGCAGCAGATCTTATATTGATGGATGATAATTTTTCCACAATAGTTGATACCATCAGGGATGGAAGAAGAATATATGATAATATAAGAAAAGCTGTGGGATATGTGTTTGTTATCCATATTCCAATAGCCTTTGCGGCACTTCTGGCACCATTTTTAAATATAAACCCGGCAAATCTTCTTCTGCTGCCGATTCATGTTGTACTTTTAGAGCTTATCATTGACCCTACCTGTTCTATAGTACTGGAACGCCAGCCTGCAGAGCATAATATAATGGGCAGAAAGCCTCGTGATCCAAAGGAAAAAATACTGACATCCGGCATACTTTTAAAGAGTTTACTTCAGGGTTTTGTAATTTTTGGAGCATCCTTTGGTACTTACTTTGCATTTTTGAAAAATTATCCGGGCAATGCACCTTTAGCAAGAACTATGGGGCTGGTAATAATTATACTTTCAAATTTCTTTTTAGTTCAGGTAAACAGCTCACAGTATGATTTTGCATTTCAATCAATTGGAAAACTGGCAAAGGATAAGGTTATGATGATTGTAAACTTCTGCACTTTAGCAGGAATCTTATTAATTATATATACCCCTCTTTCAGGATTCTTAAAGCTTTC
Organism: Bacillota bacterium; assembly: GCA_032907345.1. Classification (GTDB taxonomy): domain Bacteria; phylum Bacillota; class Clostridia; order Clostridiales; family Clostridiaceae; genus JAJBWD01. Next base: position 2,029 of record JAJBWD010000204.1, read on the forward strand.
GCCATTATCAGCAGGACAGCTTGGACTATCAGCTTTAATTGCCGCAGCTGCTGTGTTCTGGTATGAAATCGTAAAGCTTGTTAATAAAATAAAATTTAAAAGTCAACGGACAATTAATGTCAATAACTAAATTATATGTTATAATAATATAAATTATTAAACAAATGAGGAGGTTTTGATATGTTGGAATGGAACGATTCACTGTCTGTCCAAAATATTACAATTGATAATCAGCACAAGCAGCTTGTAAGCAAATTAAATGATTTCCTAAATGCCTATGACAATAAGAAGTCTAATGAAAAGCTGATGGAAATATTTAAATTTTTGAGTGATTACACTAAGGTGCATTTCAGGGACGAAGAAAATTTGATGCTGAAGTATAAATATCCCGGGTATGATGCTCAGAAAAAGGAGCATACAAAATTTATTAATGATTTAAGCAATTATGAAAAAGACCTGTCTGAAAATAAATCGACTTTAGTATTAAAGATAAAGACAAATCAGATGCTGGTAGACTGGCTTGTAAATCATATCGGCAAGGTGGATAAGGCTTTGGGCGTGTATTTACAGGGCAGAGCATAAAATAAAAAATATTTCAAAACATCGGGTATAATTATCCGATGTTTTTTAGGTTTGGTTTATGTTTAAATTTAATATAACTATAAAGATGTTTTGAAGATGTAAAAGTAGGCTTTTTTTAATAAACAGTTTCTCAATATGACAGAGAAATA
>JAJBWD010000205.1:0-3226 GCA_032907345.1 Bacillota bacterium
AATAAAAGATATCTGAGTATAAAGGAGTCTTCTTTTCTCCATAAGGGGACAAAAACCGATTATATCTTCATTTTTTCTTAAAACAAGTATAAAGAGCTGCCTGTTTTCATGAAAATATTTCCAGTATTTTTTAATATAAGACTGCTCTAAAAATGGATTGTTATTTTTATTTTCTTCTAATATAGAATTCCATTCCCCTTCATAACTTTGTAATTTACTTATATTATTTAATATCTCAATAGAAAATCCTTCCTTCAAACCCTCTGCTTTTTTAATAGTTGTATCTATAAATGAAAGACTTAGACCTGCAAAGAGCCAAAGGTGTCTCCAATGAATGGAATCAATAACAAGACTGTTTAATAAAATGCCTGCTGTTACTGAAAAAAGTATAGAAGCAAGGTATTTGTTTTCAAATTCCCCTTTTCTGTTTATATTAAAGAGCCGGATCATTATATAAATAAAAGAGCAGAAAAATAATATTGCTCCTATAAGGCCGCTTTCTACAAGTGTTCTTATATAAAGACTATGGGCGGATATAGGCTCATTAAAATAAGATGTCATTATATATTCAAATTCACCAGGTCCAAATCCTAAAAAATGAGTCAGGGACAGGTGTAAACCTTTTGCCTGGACAGAGAACCTGGTACTGTCATAAGATTGGAGTGTTAACCTGCTTATAAAAAATTCTTTCCAATCCTGGGACAGGAATCCAAACCATATGATGCAGATAACAGAGGAAAATATAAGTATATATTTTATTGCTTTTTTTAAATTAACGGCTTTTATATTAAGTATAAAATAAAGAAGCAAAGCTGCTGCAAGTGATAAATAGGCTCCCCTTGAGAAGGATAGTATAAGACCTACAAAATTAATAATAAGGAGCAGGATACCGGGGACACTTTTAAATATTTTATTTTCTTTAAAATTATAAATCAATAAAATTATTGAGGGAACAAGATAAGGGCCAAAAACATTTGGATCCTTAAAAAGAGATTTTGTCCTCTCTAAATCATAAATTAATATGCTGCCCCCAAACCCAAGGTAGCCCAATATTCCAAGAACTGCCGCTATTGAACTTCCTATAATGTAAACCTTAAATATTAATCTGTAATTAAACTCATCTGAGAAAGAAAATATAATAAAGCTGTAGCATATTAAATAAATAGTAATAAGGTAATATCTCAAACTGGTAGATAGGACTGACACATTAATAAAAGAAAGAGAAGATATAATTAAGAAAACAGTTATGAAGAAGAAATATAATCTTTGTCTTCTGATTTTATTAAAAATAACTTCTCTTTTTATAAAAGCAAAAATAAGAATAAAAAGGAACAAAATATCAGAGGGAGAAGGCTCAATGAGAGCAATAAATAAAAGTCCTATATTTAAAGCTAATAAAAAATTAATCTTTTTCATAGATGCTCCTTAACAATTTTTAATTCTCATTCTCTCCTCTTAGAATAACCATTACAGTTTTGATAATTATAATAAGATCCAGATAAATGGATCTGTTTTTTATATAGTATAAATCATAAGAAAGCTTTTTCTCAGGTGTCAGGTCATAACCTCCATTTACCTGTGCCCAGCCGGTTATGCCGCTCTTCACCTGAAGTCTTGATCTGAATTCAGGTAATTTTTCGCAGAAAATGCAGGTAAAATATGGTCTCTCAGGTCTTGGTCCTATCAGGCTCATATCTCCTTTTAAAACATTTATCATTTGAGGAAGCTCATCTATTCTTCTTTTCCTAATGATTCTTCCCACCCCTGTAATTCTTCTGTCATTTTTATCTGCCATCTTTGGCCCCTCTTTTTCTGCATTAACATACATGGAACGGAGTTTATATAAATTAAACTCTCTGCCGAATTGTCCCACTCTTACCTGTTTATAAATGGCAGATCCTTTAGATTCAAGTTTTATGGCTGCAATAAATATCAGCATTAAAGGACTTGTTAATACCAGTACAAGTACTGCAAAAATTATATCAAATACTCTTTTAACTATAGAGTACATTACTTTATTATCACACATATATTTCACCTCCTATGTAGGCGATTATAATTATTTATCTTTTGATTATGTAATTTTCTGTTTTAAATTTTTTAGCAGCATTCACACTTCTTTTAAAAAACTGCTAATATATAATATACAAAAAGATGCCATAAAGATAATAAAATATCACAGAATTTATCATATTCTGAATTAAAGAATAAAGCTTATTGAAATAAGGAGATGCAGTGAAAAAAAAAGTATTACAGATTATTGGAGTTCTTACGGTAGGCGGCGCTGAAACTGTTGCAATGAATTTGTTCAGATATATTAACAAGGATATATATGAATTTCACTATATTGTTTTTGGAGATAAAATTGGAAGCAGTGAGGCAGAAATGATAAATATGGGTGCAAAAATATTTCATGTGAATCATCCATCCTCCAATTACTTTATTTATTGCAGGCAATTAGACCAGATTATTAAAGAAAATGGTCCTTATGAAATTGTGCATAGCCATACCTTATTTAATTCCGGTTTTGTAATGAAAATTGCAGCTGAAAATGGTGTTAAATGCAGAATAACCCACTCTCATACTACACAAAACAAAGTCAATAGTTCTATGATTTTGAAGATATACGAAAAAGTAATGAGATATTTAATAATTAAATATTCTACACATTATGCAGCCTGCAGCAAGGCAGCCGGCAATTATCTTTTTGGAGAAGAGCTATTCAGAAGAGAAGGTATTATCATTAAGAATGGCATAGATGCTGAAAAATTTAAATTTAATAATGATATAAGAAGGATAATCAGAAAAGATTTAAATATATCTGATTGTTTTGTTATTGGATATGTGGGGCACTTGGCTGCGGTTAAAAATCTGGATTTTTTATTAGATGTTTTCAAGCAGATCCATATGGTAAATCCATCTTCGGTTTTATTATTAGCGGGAGATGGAAATGAAAGAATAAAATTAGAAAATAAAATAAAAGAATTTAACTTAGAAGCAAATGTTATTATGACTGGAAATATTGTAAATGTAAATGAGATGCTGAGTGCCATGGATGTATTTGTTTTCCCCTCATTATTTGGCGGCTTGGGAACGGCATTAATAGAAGCTCAGGCAAATGGCCTGCCTTGTATAGTTTCAGACAGTATACCAGATGATGCAATTATTACAGATCTGATAAAAACTATCTCTTTAAATAATGACATTAAATTATGGGCAGATACCA
>JAJBWD010000206.1:0-2990 GCA_032907345.1 Bacillota bacterium
GGAGATAACAGGAAATATGAATTATGTTCTTATATTCCCCGCATCCCACTTTGCCACATCTTATGAAAAGCTTACTCCTGCAATAGAGAGAATAGAGCAGGAACTTAATGAAAGACTGACAGAGCTAATATCAGAGGATAAGCTTCTTGAGGCTCAGAGATTAAAACAGAGAACTAATTTTGATATAGAAATGCTTCGTGAGGTTGGCTACTGCAGCGGTATAGAGAACTATTCAAGAATTTTAGACGGCAGAGAAAGCGGTACACCTCCAAAAACTTTAATTGACTATTTTCCGGAGGATTTTCTTTTATTTATTGATGAAAGCCACGTAACCCTTCCCCAGGTAAGGGCCATGTATAATGGAGACAGGTCCAGGAAGAAGACACTTATAGATTATGGCTTCAGGATTCCCTCAGCCTATGACAACAGGCCACTTAAGTTTGAGGAGTTTGAAGAAAAATTAAATCAGGTTATATTTGTATCTGCAACACCGGCTCAGTACGAGCTGGAACATTCAACTAATATAGCGGAGCAGGTTATAAGACCAACTGGACTTTTAGACCCGGAGATTCAGATTAAACCTGTGGATGGACAGGTCGATGACCTGTTTGGTGAGATAAACAAGACAGTAGAAAAGGGATTCAGAATTTTAGTAACTACCCTGACAAAGAAAATGGCTGAGGATCTGACAGCATATTTTAAAGGATTGAACCTTAAAGTCAGATATCTTCATTCAGATATTGATACAATTGAGAGGATGAAGATAATAAGGGATTTAAGGCTTGGGGTGTTTGACGTTATTGTTGGAATAAACCTTTTAAGAGAAGGACTTGATATACCTGAGGTGGCACTGGTTGCCATATTGGATGCAGACAAGGAAGGCTTCCTGCGAAGCGAAACCTCCCTTATTCAGACTATAGGAAGAGCTGCAAGAAACAGTGAAGCCAGAGTAATAATGTATGCTGACAATATTACAAAATCCATGGATAGGGCAATAAAGGAAACAAACAGAAGAAGAAAGATTCAGATGGAATACAATGCTAAAAATAATATTACACCTCAGACTATAATTAAAGATGTAAGGGACATAATAGAATCAGTATCCTCTGAAAAAGCAGAAATTAAAGCAGAAACACTTGAGGAAGCAATTCTAAAGGATAAAGAAAACAGAGAAGAGATAATTAAAGAATATGAAAAGGAAATGAAAAAGGCAGCATCCTCTCTGGAATTTGAGAGGGCAGCTGCCATAAGAGATATACTCTTCAGATTAAAGAAGGAGAAATAAAATGAAGGATAAAATAATAATTAAGGGAGCCAGGGTAAACAATCTTAAGAATATTGATTTAGAAATTCCAAGAGATAAATTAATTGTATTTACCGGGCTTTCCGGTTCAGGCAAGACCTCTCTTGCCTTTGATACCATATATGCAGAGGGTCAGAGAAGGTATGTGGAATCTCTTTCTTCTTATGCAAGGCAGTTTCTGGGTCAGATGAATAAACCTGATGTGGATTATATAGAAGGATTATCACCTGCTATTTCCATAGATCAGAAGACTACCTCAAGAAACCCCAGATCAACAGTAGGAACAGTTACTGAGATATATGACTATCTTAGATTATTGTATGCTAAAATTGGTGTGCCTCATTGCCCCATCTGCGGTGAAAAAATAGAAAAACAGACAGTAGACCAGATGGCAGATAATATAATGAGCCTGAATAAAGGTACAAAGATTCAGATTCTGTCTCCTATTATAAGAGGAAGAAAAGGGCAGCATGAGAAGGTTATAGAAGGAATAAAGAAAAATGGATTTGTAAGGGCAAGAATAGACGGAGAGCTTTATGACTTGGAAGAGGATAATATTTCTCTTGACAAGAATAAAAAGCATACCATAGAAGCTGTTGTTGACAGGCTGGTTGTAAAAGAGGATATAAGAAGAAGGCTTACGGATTCCATTGAGACATCTCTTAAATATGGAGGAGGATTAGTTGTTGTTAATATTTTGGGGGATAAGGATATTATATTTTCAGAGAACTTCTCCTGCCCTCACTGTAATATCAGCATTGAGGAGATAGCTCCCAGACTTTTTTCCTTCAATACCCCCTATGGAAGGTGCGAAAGATGTGATGGTTTAGGAGTGTTAATGGAACTGGATGATGATCTTTTGATTCCCGATAAAAATAAAAGCATAAAGGAAGGTGCCATAGATTCCCTTGGCAACAGCTCAATTAAGGAAGACAGCTGGACTTATAATATTTTAAGCTCCCTTTCAAATAAATATAAATTTTCACTTGATACTCCTGTAAAGGAACTTCCTAAGAATATATATAACACTATTTTATATGGAACTGATGGGGAAAAGATAAAGGTAAAGTATGCAAAGGAAAATGCAAACATAGAGATAAACCACAGCTATGAAGGCATAATGAATAATCTTAAAAGAAGATATAGGGAAACAAATTCAGATTATATTAAAAGGGAAATAGAAGGCTATATGTCTGTCAATAAATGCCCTGACTGCAATGGTACCAGACTTAATAAAGAAGCTCTCTCTGTTCTTATAAACGGAATAAATATATATCAGTTCTGCAAGCTTTCCATTAAGGAAGAAATTAAATTTTTAAATTCCCTTAACCTGAGTGAAAGAGAACAGATAATTGGGAAAGAAATTCTAAAGGAGATAAAAAGCAGACTTAATTTCCTTGTAAATGTGGGGCTTGATTATCTGGATCTTAACAGGGCAGCTGCAACCTTATCAGGCGGCGAGGCTCAGAGAATAAGGCTGGCAACTCAGATAGGATCATCCTTAGTGGGAGTTTTATATATTTTAGATGAGCCCAGCATAGGGCTTCATCAGAGAGACAATGACAGGCTTATAAAGACCCTGAAGGATTTAAGGGATTTAGGGAATACTTTAATAGTAGTTGAGCATGATGAGGATACCATAAGAGAAGCTGATTACATCGTAGATATAGGGCCCTACGCCGGAGAA
>JAJBWD010000207.1:0-8671 GCA_032907345.1 Bacillota bacterium
CTGATTTATCGGTAACTTAATGATGAATTCACTGCCAATACCAATCTGGCTTTTCACAAGAATTCTCCCGCCATGCATTTCCACAAGAGATTTAACAATAGATAACCCAATACCGCTGCCTTCAGCATTCCTTTTAAGGGAACTATCTACCAGTATAAAAGGATCAAAAATTTTATCAAGCATATTCTCCGGAATACCAATACCGGTATCCATTACAGAAATCAGTATGTATTCATTTTTGTCATAAATATTTACATATATGGTCCCGTGAGCGGGAGTAAACTTCATTGCATTTGATAATAAATTCAACAAAATTCTTTCAAGTTTTCCTAAATCAAATGCAGTGATTATTTCTTCTGTTTCTGTATCAAATATAATGTTTATATTCTTTAGTTTCCCATATTCCACTACAGATAATGTTATATCTTCAATAAATTTAACAACATTACAATTTTTTAATTTCAGATTTGAAAACCCTAACTCTATTTTATTCATATCTATAAAGTTATTAACAAGCTTAATCATTCTATAACAATTTTGCTTCATTATTTCTGAATACTTTGAAAACTTACCATCCTCATGTAAAGATGAACTGCCATTATGAATACTTTCCATAAGCTGCAGGGAACTGAATATAATATTGAGAGGTGTCTTTAATTCATGAGATATAATTGAAAAAAACTGGGTCTTCGTTCTATTATATTCTTTAGATTTATCTAATAATAAATTTTTATTTTTCACTTCAATCTCTAAATCTTTAGTAAATCTTTTGAGTTTTAACTCTCTGAATCCTATTTTTGAAAGCGCATTTGTAATTGTAAATAATACTTCAGCTGCTGCCTCTATACTTTTATATGTAGTTACCTTAATTTCTTTCAGGGGTTCAATTAAATTACTTTCGTCTAAGCCTATTTCTTCAGCTGTCTGCATAAATCTTGACATTTCAGGTTCTTCTGTTAAAATTTGTCCTCCCAATACTGTACCTATTTGGAAGCCATCCACCATAATGGGAGCTGCAAAATCAATTAATCCTGCATGACATTTGAATACATAAGGTTTGCCAGTTCTTGCAGCTTCCTCTCCGCCTCTTTTATGTGATGCTGCACATCTTCTCTTACCGGCAGCGGTTGACTGGATACATTTTTCACAAAAATTTGTATAGGAACTGTTTTTTGTTACAGGAACTCCATTTATATCCACAGTTATACTGGCAATATTCATACTTTCTGCAAAGTTATCCTGAAATCTCTGCAGCATCTCAATATCTATAACATCTTTAATCTGAATTGATTTTAAAACACTTATATCAAGGTTGATTTTTTCTATCATCAGTGCTCCCCCGATTACTTAAGGAATAAGTATATTTTCGCTGATTTTTTATACTTAAAAGTTAATTTATTAATATACATTTGAAATATGGCATAAATATAATTTATATTATATTCTCTTTAATTAATTTGTATTTATGTAATTTAATGTAATAATTTAGCATTTGTATGAATATAATACTATATTTAGTGTTATATTTCAACAAATTTTACATATTTATTTATCTCATAAGCAAATCCAGCTTAATTTAAAAACAGCCTGACACTTTAAAATTATGTAAAGTGTCAGGCTGTACTTTTACAGGTTTTAGCCTCCGCCTACCGGAGGAAATAATGCCAGAGTATCTCCGCTTTTTAAACAGCTGTCAGGTTTTCCATCCCTGCCGTTTATAAGCAGAATAGCTACTTCAGATGCCTCTATTTTTAATAACTCAAAAATATCTTCCGGTGTTGAACCTTCTGGTAATTCTAAAGTTTGTATTTTTTGCCTGCCTTCTCTGAAGGTTGCAAATAACTTTACAACAATTTGCAAATTATCACCTCCATCTTTCGCATTTGCTACTTTATAATACAGCTTTGGAAGTTTTTAATCACCTGAAGTATAATAACTCCAGGTGATTTTGATATTATAATATTATTTTATATATTCTTCAAGTCCTAATTTCTTTAATGTTTCCGGAGTTGGAATACTGTTCTCATCCCAGCCTCTTACTGCATAATATTCTGGAAGTAATACATCCTGCTCCCAAACTTCTCCCTTTGATGGGCCATCTGGAATTGGTTCTTCAAGAAGTCTCTTTGGAAGAGTGTCATCCTCTTTTGTAAATCCTGCTTCAAGGTTGAATAATTTTTCTAATGTCCAGATTCTGTCTCCTGCCTCAAGTAATGATTCTACAGTATGTTCTTCTCCAACTATAGCATTGTACATATCAGCATAGTCCTGTGCTCCAAGTCCGAATGTTGTGAATATGCATAATCCAAGTGAGTCAATAACAGCTGTCAAATCATGGAATACTTTAGCATAACCTGCTTTTCCTTCTAATGAGAATCTGTCAAGTTTTTCTGGATATCCAAGTATTTCAGGGCTAACCATGTATCCTTTTATGTGGCAGCCTCCTCTGTTGTTAACAGCATAAGTTATACCATGTCCCTTAATTCCTCTTGGGTCATATGCAGGAAGCTCCTGTTTTTTAACTGACATAGAATACTCCGGTGCTCCATAGGATTCACATAATCTGTAGGAACCATCAGCCATCTTATCGCCAAAGCCTTCCCTTAATCCTATTTTCTTTGTCCAGCCTATAATAGCATCTGTATCTCCCCAATTTAAGGAAAGTCCGTCTGCAGCAATTTCTTCGTCTTTTATATATCCTCTCTGATATAATTCCATTGCAGCTGCAATTGTACAACCTGTTGAAATTGTATCGAGTCCATACTCATTGCAAAGCATGTTTGATATGTTAACTGCATCTATATCATAGCAGCCTGTGTCTGCACCATAGCACCAGTTTGTTTCATATTCTGGTCCGCCGCATTCAGTTCCATCAGGAAGTCTTACCCATCTTCCGCAAGCGATAGGACATCTGTAGCATGGGTTCTTTCTAACCAGGTTTTCCTTAGTCATAGTCTCTCCAGATACCTTGTCTGCCAGTGGAGCATAAGATTCCTGGAAGTTTTTAACTGGGTGTACTCCGTTTTCATTTATTATATTAACAAGTATAGCTGTTCCATAAGTAGGAAGTCCGGTTCCGGCAACTGGGTCATTTCTTAATATCTTTAACTTTGCAGCAGATACTTCTTTTGCTTTTTCCGGATCAAATATCTTAACTTTTCCTGTACCTTTAACAACAATAGCCTTTAAGTTTTTGGAACCCATAACAGCTCCAACTCCGCCTCTTCCTGCAGCTCTGTCAACATCGTTCATGATGGCAGCCATATATGAAAGCTTTTCGCCTGCAGGCGCTATACACATAACTTTTGCTTTTGGATCTGTTTCTTTAAGAAGCATTTCAGTAGTTTCTAATGAAGTTTTTCCCCATACATGATCAGCTGATCTGAACTCTATCTTGTCATCAACCATATTAATGTATACTGGAGATTTAGCTTTTCCTTCTAATATGATCATATCAAATCCGGTGTTTTTGAATTCAGCTCCCCATTTTCCGCCGGAGTTAGATATTGCTATAGTTCCGGTTAATGGAGCTTTAGTTACTACCATAAATCTTCCGCTTGTTGGCATTGGTGAACCTGTGAGTGGTCCTCCAATAATTAATAATTTATTTTCTTCTGATAATGGATCAACTTTAGGGCTTACTTCGTCATAAAAAGTCTTAACTCCAAGTCCTCTGGCACCAATAAATTTCTTTGCTTTTGCTTCATCAAGTAGTTCTACTTTGTAAGTTTCATCTGTTAAGTTGACTCTTAAAACTTTTCCATTGTAACCGTACATAATTTTTTTCTCCTTTGCAATTTTATTTTTTAATATATTATAAAATATAAACCGTTTACAAACGTATTTATATTATTCATTTCACTTTAGTTTTTAGACTTAAAGCGAAATGTTATAAACAATACAAAAGTTAACTAATTTAATATGAATAAATATTCCATTTAATTTCACAAGGTTATGGTCTCATATTCCTGTTCTAAAAGGTCTATGACCAGCATTTTTTTACTTAATACTTGTCCCCTTTTGATTAGCAGCTTCACTACTTCGCTTACTTCTATTGACGCTACCAAAGCCGGTGTAAAAGATGGATTCCCTAGTTTCTTCTCTATACCCTTTTCTGCTTTACCTGAATATAGGTGCCTTAACGTTCCATCTCCCGGAAGAATAGTAATAACTTCGCCATACCATCCGCCTATAGCACCGTGTACCATAGGTATATCAAGTTCTTCGCAGAGATTTTCCAGCATCAGTCTTGTTGCAATACTATCAAGAGCATCTACAACCACATCAGCACCTTTAAGCATTTCACTGCCGTTTAATTCTGTAAGCTTCTCAGTTACAGCTTGTACTTCAATAAGCGGATTAACCTTTCCCATACGTTCTTTTGCTCTAAGTGCTTTTTTTACGCCTATGGATTCCATGTCAGACAATAGCTGCCTGTTCAAATTGGATTCATCAAAGCAATCTCCATCAATAGCTGTAATATGACCTATACCAAGTCTGCCTAACATTTCTATTACATAACCGCCCAGACCGCCACAGCCTACCACACATACTTTGTAATTTTTCAGGCATTCATTTTCTTCAACTGATAAACTGGATATATTTCTTGAATACCTGTCCAGCAACTTAGCCACCTCCTTATTTTCTGAATTAATGCAACTGCCTTAGTGCATACGTAACCAGAATTAACTTGCAGTTACTATATATATAGCAATTACTGTGCCAACTATATAAATCTGCTGTAACTTGTACAACTGAGGAATTTACTTACTGAAAAATACTAGTTAAAACTCTAATGTTCCATCGTGGAACAATAATCCCGCTCCATTTTGGAACACTGTTCCAAGTTGGGGCAGTCTATGAATGCAGTAGTTATTCCGGAGCTCAAGCTGCTTCCTTTTATCATAAATACTATAAGAATATTATCTTTTTTAGATAATATTTATCATAATAAACATATATTGTATATTTTTAAACAAATAAACTATATAATTAATTTGTAGTTGTAATTAAATTCATATAAAAAAATATTAATATTTTGGAGGTTGCTATGAAAAACTCATTGATATGTCCTAAATGTAATTCAAAATGTATTTTAAGAATTCCAGGTAAAGTAGGAGCACATGGCTCTGGAAATAATATAATGACGGGCATGACTCTTTTAAGTGCTGTAACGGTAACCAGATATCTGTGCTGTGAATGTGGATATACTGAAGAATGGATTGATGATAAAAAGGATATAGAAAGACTCATTGATAATAGCTTTAAATAAAATTTATTAAGACGTAATTTTCTTATCAAACGAATTAAAGCAGTTTTATAGCATAGCAGTTATTTGAATAAAAGAAAACGCAAGGTTAAGCCTTGTGTTTTTGCATGTGAAATATTTGATTTTATTTAAATAACTACCGTGTTTTGAGTAAAAATACTTATGTGAATTTGAATAATATTTTTATACTTTGCACCTCAAAAGAAAACCCGTTACCATATTAATATAGTGTGATTTCTCACCTATGAAGCAGGAAACAGCATAATTCTAAATATCTTCAAATTACCACCCTCTGGAATATTCCTTATAGCAGTCAAGACAGAGTTTTTTGCCATCACCAATTCTTATTTTATTTTCAGGTGCACCCTCACCACAATTTTCGCAAATTACAGTATTGAAACTTCTGGCCTCTTCAGGCAGGTTAAAATCAGGCTTTTTAATATTAAATACATCATCAGCAGGTGCATTTAAAATAAAATCCTTTTTCTCTTCCATTGACATTTTTTTGTTTGACTGTTTTAAGATCAATCTTATGCTGCTTTTATCTTTTCTGCTGAAGAAAGAAAATGCCATTTTCCCCGTACCCCTGAATATTAGATTGCCTTTACCAATAGTACACCCTGTTATAACCTGAACAGCATCAACCCCGCATGCATCATTTTCCGTTACACATACAACCTCTTCGTCTGATGAAAATTTTAGTTTCATCTTCTGAACTGCTATCTCACAGGCCCGATACCCTATAGCAAGTCCCGGGCATTCATGCCCGTGAAATTCAATGCACTTTTCCCATAATTGTTTGTCCATATTAACCCTCCTAAAACTAATAAAAGTCCCAAAAGAAATCAATAATGAGATCTCTTTGCAAGACTATTAAATAATTTATTACATCAATATAATATATAAAACACAGTTTTATCAAAATGTCTTCAGGATAAATTTTATAACATCATGTTATTTTTCAATAATATACAATTTAAAAAGTATGCATATGATAATGAGCATGATGATTTCCATCATGGCGGTGATAATATTCATCTACTAAATTTACTTTTTTCAAAAGATCGATATCCGTTAACAATTTATCTATTGGCAAGTCTGCAGCAATACAATGATCTTCTCCAAATAATACAGCTCTTTGGGATATCTCCTGTACCAGCTCTAAATTATGTGTTGATATTATTAATGTTTTGCCGGCTTTGTTCAATTTAACCAGGAATTCTACAAGCCACCTCTGAGTTCTTGGGTCAAGTCCATTCATAGGTTCATCCAGAACAAGGACTTCAGGATTTAAGGCCAGAACACAGGCAATGGCAACCTTTCGTTTTTCACCGCCGCTCATATGATATGGCTGCCTGTGTTTGAAATCATTAATGTTAAGCAGTGTGAGGCAGTCATTTACTCTTTTATCCACGGCACTCTCATCCATACCCATCTGCCTAGGGCCAAATGCAATCTCATCATAAACATCCGCACAGAACAGCTGAGTGTCCGAGTTTTGAAATACAAAACCTATTTTCTGGTGAAAGAGTTTTGAAAACTTTGTATCTTGAAGCTTTTTATAGGTTACTTCTTCATTATTAAATTTATAAATTCCGCTGTCCGGTGAAATAATACCATTGATAAGCTTCAAAAGTGTGGACTTTCCGCTGCCGTTAGCTCCCAGCAGTGCCACAGTTTCACCTTTATTAATATGGAGATTTATATTCTTTAAGGCATTAGATCCTGAATAGGAATAAGATACATCAGTTATGTCTATCATTTTAAACCCTTTCCATGTATATAAAAATAAATATTATCAGAACGTTAATCATTATATATAAAAAGTCTAAAAAAGTAAATTTAAATCTAGCGTGAGCTGTGTGATACTCTCCTGTAAAACCTCTGCACTCCATGGCAGAGTACATATCTTCAGCCATTTCCTTGGATTTTATGAACATTGTTCCGGCAATTCCTGAAAGAGATGTATATTTACTTTTATTTTTACCTACGGATCGAAGCTTTAAAGAATACAGCATGTTTAGGGAAAATTCACCCAGCATGACTATATATTTTATAGTAATATCCATGACAAGAATAAAAATATCCGGTACGAAAAATCTTTTTAATGCAGATGTTATGGAATTCCAACTTGTAGAATGAGAAAGCATGTTTACAGCTGTAACTGTTGCAAAAACCTTGGATGTAATCATAATGCTGCTGAATACATTTCCCCAAAAAGCTGCGGGAAGAAGTATGATAAATGTAAAAATACACATTATGAGACTTATTTTTAGTACTTTTATTATCTCCTCACCATTCATCATGCTTAAAACTGCCAGCAGGTATACATTTATAATTATTGTAAAGGTAAAACTCTTAGTAAGCGAAACCATTAATATCAGCAAAAATGTAAATGCAACTTTCAAAACTGCATTTATTTTAAATCTGACATCAAAATATCCGCTTTGGGTTCTTATTTTTGAAAGAATACCTAACAAAGACAGGATACTTTTTGTAACAAAAGTATCCTTATCTGATTGAGGAATATAATTTTCGTCTTTTAATAACCATTCAGGCATGTGTCATCATTTCCCCTTAATATTAATTAGTGATGTTCCCGGTCTTGTTTTTCTTAATACTTCCGATAACCTTGAACAGGATCAGCAAAATTGCAACTCCTGCAACTGCTGATAATATATAGGCAGCCGTATCCGGCAATCCTTTAACTGCATAATCCGGCATAATGTAATTGAAACTAAATCCATTTTTCATTCCTTCAGGAACATACCCAAGTGCTTTACCTCCAGATACAACCTCTTTTATTTCATCTGCTCCCCATTCACCCCAGGCCGTTCCGGATGCCAGAAGTCCTATCGGCGTCAGGCAAATCAAAGCTGCAATTAAACCGTAGACAGCTTTTGTCTTTTGCTTCGCTCCTTCATATATTGTACCCGGAGAAACCTTTTTTATAAATGAAAATATGCCTACTGTAAATATAACCTCAACCACGCCTGCAACCAGCAGATGAGGGATAGTCATTGCTGGAATCGACACAGATAATGGATATGGACTGTACAGAGGCTGCCCTGCAGCATTTTTAAACAGCAAAGGCTGAATTCCAAATTCTATTCCTGCCATTAATGCTGCAAAATTAATCCCTATATAGGATCCTAATACTAATCCTGCATATTCGCCTTTTTCAGAATTAGTTCTATCTTTAATAAACTTATAAATAAAATAGCCAAGGAAAGGAAGTACGAAGGCCATATTAAAACAGTTCGCACCAAAAGCCAGTATTCCGCCGTCTCCAAACAGCAGCGCCTGAATCAGGAGAGCTACTGTAATAGAAATACAGGCTGAATATGGTCCTAAAAGTACAGCAAGTAATGTACCGCCTACAGCGTGTCCAGTTGTACCTCC
>JAJBWD010000208.1:0-6789 GCA_032907345.1 Bacillota bacterium
GCTGAGGGTTATGTATATAAAAATGTAATAGAGACCGGTGAGCAGCAGATAATTATAAATCCTGGTGAGCATCCACTATGCAAAAGATGTTTAAAAAAGGGGAATTGTGAAGAAAAACTGGAACTCAGCAGCCCAATTATCTTGGGTAAAGAAGTAATAGGTGTTATTGGACTTATCTGTTCAAATGATAAAAAGAAAAACACGCTGATTAAAAAAATGGATTGTCATCTGGAATTTTTAAATCAAATATCTGAGTTTATCGCAGCAAAGGTTAACGAATATTTGGAGGACGAAAGAAATAAAACAATAATAAATAACTTAGAGCAGATAATAGACAGCGTAGATACCGGGATAATAATGACCTCTGAGGAGGACAGCATAGTACATATAAATAATACTGCCATTAAACAGCTGAAGCTGTTTAATAAAAGTCAATATAAATCCATAGATATTAAATCTAAAAATGAATACATTATGGGGGAAGAAGAGTTCAATGTAAAAATTGGAAGCAGAAGTTTTGATCTTTTAGGACATTTAATTGATTTAAATACATCTCCATCATCTCATAATAAGGTTTTTATATTTAATCAGATAAAAAAAATAAGAGACTACTGCAATTTAACAAGCAGCAATAACAGCATTACAACAGAAGATATTTTAGGAAAATCTAAAATCATGAAAAGCTTAAAAGATAAAATTAAAAAGATTGGAAATTCTAACTCTACTGTACTGATTACCGGTGAAAGCGGAACAGGAAAGGAGCTTATAGCAAGGGCCATTCATTCTGAAAGTGACAGATATGACAAGCCCTTTATACCTATAAACTGCAGCGCTATTCCGGAATCTCTTCTTGAAAGTGAGCTGTTTGGATATGTAAAAGGAGCCTTCAGCGGTGCTAATTCCAGTGGCAGAATGGGGAAATTTGAACTGGCAAATAAGGGAGTTATATTTTTAGATGAAATAGGGGACATGCCTCTTCATTTTCAGGTTAAGATTCTTAGAGTTCTTCAGGAAAGAAAGCTGGTTCGAATTGGTTCAAATCAGCAGATCAACCTGGATATAAGGATAATAGCAGCAACGAACAGAGATTTAAAAGAACTTATAAAAGAAAATAAATTCAGGGAAGACCTTTATTACAGGCTGAATGTAATTCCATTAAATGTGCCTCCTCTTCGGGAAAGAAAATCAGATATCAGCATAATAGCAGAAGAAATGATGGAAAAATATAATGTTTTATTTAATAAAAATGTAAGAGGCATGGATGATGATGTGAAAGAAATTCTGCTGAATTATTCCTGGCCGGGAAACGTAAGAGAACTTGAAAATACTTTGGAATATATGATAAATATCGATGAGGGCAATGGCATTCTAACTAAGGACATGCTTCCTCTTAACCTGCTGGAGGAAAAAGAAGAAATCTTTAACAAAGTGACAGTTAATTCAATAAAGCCATTAAAAGAAATTGAAAAAGATTTTATAAACAGAGCTGTTGAATTATATGGAAATGATACAAGCGGAAAGAAATTAGCATCAGAAAAACTGGGAATAGGCATAGCAACTTTATATAGAAAATTGAAAGAATGCTAAAGTTGGTATGATAGTTGCTTATAAATAATTAAGATAATTACATGATTTATGATTTGCAGCTAAAAAATGTTAGGAGGTGCTTTATGTTAATTGTTGGTAATGGAACAATAATAACCAGAAATAATGGCAAAATACTGGATAAGGACAGCGGAATAGCAATAGATGGAAAATTCATTAAAGAAATAGGAAATTTATCTGAATTAAAAGAAAAATTCAGAGATGCAGCCTATATTGATGCAAAAGGAATGCTTATCATGCCGGGAATGATAAATACCCATATGCATATATACAGCTCTTTTGCCAGAGGAATGGATTCAAAAAGCGCTCCGCCTAAGGATTTTCTTCAAATTCTCCAGGGCTTATGGTGGAAACTGGACAGGACACTCACCTTAGAGGATATAAAATATAGTGCATTAGTATCATATTTAGATCTTATTAAAAATGGCACTACTACAATATTTGATCATCATGCCAGCGCCGGAGCGGTAACCGGAAGCTTGTTTACAATAGCAGAGACAGCAAAGGCTTTAAATGTAAGAAGCTCTCTTTGCTATGAGGTTTCAGACAGGGATGGAGAAAAAATAATGCTAGCCGGCATAAATGAAAATGTTGATTTTATTAAGTATGCCGATTCTCTTAATGATGATATGTTAACAGGAATGTTTGGGCTTCATGCTTCCTTTACATTGTCTGATAAAACTTTAAATTTAGTAAAAGAAAAATCAGAGGGTCTTGGCAGCGGCTTCCATATACATGCAGCAGAAGGAATATTAGATGAAGAGGAAACTGAATCTAAATACGGAAAAAGAGTAATAGAAAGACTTAATGATTTTAATATATTAGGTGAAAAAACCCTGGCAATCCACTGTACCCATATTAATGAAAGAGAGATGGAGATAATTAGAGATACAAATACTCCTGTAGTTCATAATCCGGAATCTAATATGGGAAATGCAGTAGGCTGTTCACCTGCCATAGATATGATTAAAAAAGGAATAACTGTGGGGCTGGGAACTGATGGATATACCTGCGATATGTTTGAGTCAATGAAGACTGCCAATATCCTTCACAAGCATAATTTAAAAGATCCAAGCAGCGCCTGGTATGAGGTCCCCAGAATGATTTTTGAAAATAATAGAATCATAACAGAGAGGCATATTAAAAACAAAATAGGAATATTGGAGGAGGGAGCCTTAGCTGATATTATTATAGCTGACTACACCCCTCATACTCCCCTTACTGAAAACAATTTTAATTCTCATATACTCTTTGGAGTTTCAGGAAGATGTACAGAAACCTCTATAATAAACGGAAAAGTAGTGATGAAGGACAGAGAAATATTAGGAATAGATCAGGAAAGAATTTACTCAAAATCAAGGGAAATTTCGAAAAAATTGTGGGATAGAATATAGATTTGAAAATTGCGTAATAACTTTCACTGATTTTTGGCATAAAATTATGCAGTTTTCTCAGCTATCAAAATGATAATTTTAACTCTAAGGGAGGATAAATATATGCAAACAAACTTTAAAGGAAAACATTTTATCACACTTCAGGAATGGACAAAGGATGAGATTGATACTCTTCTTGATGTATCTTTTGATCTTAAAATGAAATTCGCTATGGGTCTTGATACTCCATATCTTACGAATAAATCAATATTTTTAATGTTTTTTGAACAGTCCACAAGAACCAGAAATTCAATGGAAGCAGGAATAGCACAATTAGGCGGACATGGTAATTTCTTAGATACATCCACAATGCAGATAGCCCATGGAGAATCGGCTAAGGACACTGCAGTAATATTATCCAGAATGGGACATGGTATAGCCTGCAGAAATTGCTTTTGGGGAATAGGAAATAAATATATTAGAGAAATGGCAGAAAATGCAACAGTTCCTGTAATGAACCTTCAGTGTGATTTATATCACCCAATGCAGGGAATAGCAGATCTTATGACAATGAAGGAAAAAATAGGAGATTTAAAAAGAGTAAAGGTATCTATAATCTGGGCTTATGCAACAACTCATAAAAAGCCAATATCAGTTCCTTTAACTCAGATTCTTTTGTTCCCAAGATATGCCATGGATGTTACTTTAGCTTATCCTGAAGGATATGATCTTCCAGACTGGGCTATAGCACAGGCGAAAGAAAATGCTTTAAAGCATGGAGGGACAATCAGGATAACTCATGATATGGAAGAGGCATACAGAGATGCAGATGTAGTTATTCCGAAGAACTGGGGAAGCTGGGTTACCAATCAAAGCACTGAAGTTGTAGATGATCTTTTAGAGTCATATAAAGGCTGGAAATGTACTGAAGAGATGATGAGTATAACAAACAAGGATTCTATATATATGCATGCACTTCCGGCAGACAGAAATCATGAAGTGGAGAATTCTGTTATTGATGGACCTCACTCGGTTATATATGATGAAGCAGAAAATCGGCTTCATACAGCAAAAGCAGTTATGCAGCTTACTATGGGAGGAAAATAAGGAGGAATATATAAATGGCGAATATAGGAGTTAATATTTGTGGAATGAAACTAAAAAATCCGGTAATGACAGCAGCAGGCCCGGGATCAAGAAATGCAGATTTATGCATCAGGGCAGCAAGAGGAGGGGCTGGAGCCATTGTAACGAAAACTGTATCATCTAAGGCAGCTGAAGTTCCAAGACCCTGCATGGGAAAGGTAAACGGAGGTTTTTTGAATACTGAGCTTTGGTCTGAAATGCCAATTGAAAAATGGATAGGCAGCGAATATAAGGAGATAAAAAAGGAAGGCCTTCCTGTTATAGTCGGCATCGGATATACAAAAGATCAAATAAGCGAGATTGCTCCTATGATTAAACCCTATGCAGACGCTTTAGAGATATCAACTCACTATGTAGGAACGGACCCGGGACCTATTGTTGAAGCTTTGGAGGCTGCTAAAAAAGTTCTGGATATTCCTGTATTTATGAAAATGAGTCCTCAGGCTGATGTGGTTACTATTGCTAAAGCAGTTGAAAAAGCAGGAGCAGATGGAATTGTTATGATAAATTCCTTTGGACCATGTATGTCAATTGATGTAAAAACAGGTTACCCGATAATGGGAAGCAAAGCAGGCTATGGCTGGCTTTCCGGAGCTGCTATAAGGCCTCTGGCTGTAAGATGCATATATGAAGCATCAAAGGTTGTAAAAATACCAATTATTGGAATTGGAGGCATAACAAATGGAATTGAAGCTGCCGAGATGATTATGGCAGGAGCTTCAGCTGTTCAGCTGTGTACAGAGGCTATACTTAAGGGACCTTCCATATATGGAAAAGTAGCATCTGAACTAAATGATTTTCTGGATGAAAATGGATACAGCGATATATCAGAAATAAAGGGATTAGTTCATAAAAAAATAGAAGACAGATCATTTAGGGTAAATTCAATACCGGCAAAGGTAGATAACAGCAAGTGCATTAAGTGCGGAACCTGCAGGCAAAGCTGTGTATACGAAGCTATATCAATTACCGACAAGCTTTACATAGACAGTGAAAAATGTTTCGGATGCGGACTTTGCGTAACCAGATGTCCTAAAGGAGCACTAAGTATATCTTATAAATAAAGAAAAGGCTCTATAGGTTTTTCTATGGAGCCTGTTAATATAAGCTGCATTATGGGGGCGATAGAATGTCATTGCTGATTAAAAATGGAACAATAGTAACTTCAGAGCAGACTTTTCATGGAGATATTTATATTGAAGATGAAAAAATAAAAGAAATAGGCTCAAAACTAGATATTAAGGATGCGGAAGTTATAAATGCTGAAGGGAAATATGTAATTCCGGGAGGAATTGATGCTCACACTCATTTTAATCTTCATGCAGGGGCGTATACGGCAAGTGATGATTTTTATACTGGAACAAAAGCTGCTGCTTATGGAGGGACAACCACAATAATAGATCATATGGGATTTGGACCAAAAGGATGCAGTCTAAAGCATCAAGCTGGGGTTTATCATGGATATGCAGATAATATGGCAGTAATTGATTACAGCTTTCACGGTGTATTCCAATGGGTAAATGATGACATATTATCTGAAATAGAAGATATGATGAAACTTGGAATTACAAGCCTTAAGATATATTTAACCTATGATTTCAGACTAAAGGATGATGAAGTTTACAGGGTATTTAAGAAAATGAAAGAACTGGGTGCACTTCCTGCAGTCCACTCAGAAAATCACGAAATAATATCATATCTTAGAGATTATTACATAAAATCAGGACTGGGAAGTCCTATCTATCACGCAAAGAGCAGACCACCTGAGTGCGAGGCGGAAGCTATAAGCAGAATGATAAATATAGCATCTCTGGCAGAGTCACCTCTATATATAGTTCATCTTTCAACAAAAAAAGGACTTAAATATATTAAAATGGCAAAGGAAGAGGGGCAAAGGGTATATTCAGAAACCTGCCCTCAATATCTGGTTCTTGAGGAAAACAAATACTTAAATGAAGGGGCTAAGTATATTATGAGTCCTCCTCTTAGAAAAAAAGAGGATAATGAAGCTCTCTGGACAGGGCTGAAAGATGGAACCATATCAACAGTAGCTACAGATCACTGCCCGTTTTTTTATGAAAGTGAAAAAAAACCGGCTGAAAATGATTTTACTAAATGTCCTAATGGCGCTCCCGGAGTTGAAGAGAGAATTCCCATTATGTTTTCTGAAGGAGTAATGAAGGGAAGAATAAGCCTTAATAAGTTTGTAGAAGTAACCAGTACAAATCCTGCAAAACTTTTTGGTATATATCCTAAAAAAGGAGAAATAAAAGCAGGCTCAGATGGTGATTTAGTAATAATAGATCCCAGTAAGGAGGTAACTCTTTCAAAAAAAATCCTTCATGAAAATGTAGATTATACACCATACGAGGGACTTAAATTAAAAGGATATCCAGTAATTACTATTGCCAGAGGAAAGGTAATAGTAAAAGAAGGCCTATTTTATGGAAATAAGGGGTATGGTAAATATTTAAACAGAAGCAAAGGAATTTTGCTTTAATAAAGTGAAAAATGTTTTTAATTATCAATATGATAAAAATTATCATATTGATAATTAAACAATTCTAATCTATTACAAAATTACTTAAAAATCTTCAAATTCTTACATAATAATTAATTTCTGAATATTCAATATATTATCTGATTATAATAGTGTAATTTTATA
>JAJBWD010000209.1:0-7753 GCA_032907345.1 Bacillota bacterium
TAAAACATCATAGGGTATTCTGGCCCAGTCTGATGTCATGGCATCATTTGAAGTTACTGCTCTTAGTGCTATGGTGTGGCAGTAGGTTCTTTCATCTCCCAAAAGTAGACAATACAATAAAGGAAAATAACGAGCTGCCAATTCTATTACCTACAATAGATGATGCAAAAAACAGTACAGACTTCACTTTCACAAATGGCTATAAAAGTAAATTGCTGGATGGCGATGTATATATTATTGTTGAAGTTGGCTCGCTAAAGGCTGATTCCAAACAAGGAATAGCAGTTATTAAACAAATAAGTAAAGATGGAACTGAAATAATAAGAGAACAAAAATTTTTAACTCCTGAAAAGCATGGATCTATAAAAGTAGATTCAATTAACGGCGATAATATGAAAGTTATAGCAGAAGATGGTTTCAGTTGGACAATAAATGCATATAATGGTTTTGCAATTGAGCCAAAGCAGGAACTATCAAAGTACAAAAAGTTAACAGAAAATAATGATTTACCAATTTTATTACCTACAATAGATGATGTGGAAAACAGCAAAGAAATAACCTTTACTAATGGCTATAGAAGTAATTTAATAACTGAAGGAGAAAGTTATTATATTATCATTGAAGTAGGCGCTTTAAAGAGCAATCCTAAACAAGGAGTAGCAATTATTAAAACTATAAATAAAGATGGAACAAAAATACTAAAAGAAGAAAAACTTTTAACACCTGAAAAGCATGGGTCTATAAAAATTGATGGAATTAATGCCTTTAATATGGGTATTACGGCAAAAGACGGTTATAAATGGATATTAAACGTATTTGACGGCTTTAGAACTATACCACAGTAAAAAAAAGTAACTGCTTTATGCACAAAATCCCAGATATTTAAAATCTGGGATTTAATTCGTTATATAGATTCTTTCTCTTTATAGAATCCATTCTTAATATATTAAATTGAATCCTGCATCTAAATCCAGCAAATGAAAAAAACTTATGTGTTATGGAGTTTTTTATCTTTTAAATGGTGATTTTTATACTATACTTATTTCAAATTATTTATATGCAAGGCGGTGAATATATGCTGGAAGCAGTATTTAGCGATAGCACAAAAGGTGCTATGAAAATGGCCAAAAACTATAACAAGGAAAATATGATTGGTGGCGCTATGGGATATATAGGAAAAAAGCCATCAAAGAAAGAACTGGAAAAGCAGTTTGAAGGCGAAGCAATCGGAGGAAGCTCCAAGGATGTCATCTGCATTGGATTTAACTTGGATATAGGCGATATTACCGGTGAAATTGACAGTCAAATGCGTAAAAATGAATTTATCAGAGTGCTTGGGTCTGTAAATTTCCAGGATAACGAAGTAGAACAATTCTTTAACTCACAGCGGGAAGATTTTAATAGATTACTAGCCGCTGCAAAAAGTGGGGAGCCTATACGGGTTTGGAAAAGCAATACACCCTTTTCAACTTGTGCTTATGCTTTTCTCTGTGATGCATTGCTAAACATTGGATGCAAAATAAGTACAATTTCACTTCCTGAATACTGGAAAACTTCTGATAGCACGATTCAGTCCTGTTTTGATTGGGCAGAATTCCCACCCGGCCAGTTTTATAGGTTTTTACCCTTGGAGCGTGAAATATCAGACATTGAAATGCGGTTGCAAAGCAATCTTTGGAATACCCTAAAAGCTGAAAACGCACCATTGCGGGCCTTAGTCAATGGCAAACTGATCTCGGTTCCGGAAGATTTTTACGATCATATCATTATTAGAAATATTCCTGATGGAGAAGTTGTTATGGCTCGGCTGATTGGCACTATTTTGGGTAAATATCCTTTAGGTGTGGGAGATGGCTGGTATGCGCTGCGCATCAAAAAGATGGTTGATGAAAATAAATTGGAAATTGTTGCGGATAAAGATACATCTCATCCATATGGAAAAGTTTTAAGGAAAGTTACATTATAGAAATAGAGCGTTCATATTATCTCCTTTCTTTTAAATTGTTGAATCAGCTGATCTTATGCTTTTTACATATAGCTTATAATTTAAGCTGTTAATTTTATTATACTAAACAAATACATTATTTTCAAATTATGTATATTTGTATATGTATATCAGGTTTTTAGTGTAAAATTAAACACACTTTTGCAGTGTGTTTAATGATTATCCTGAAATTTTTCTTTTCCGTTTTTAGCTTCATCCTTATGCTCCTGTTTAAACTTTGCGCTTCTTGATTTAAACTGATTAGAGTTAGGATTATCAGAATCCGGCTTGGGTTCCTTATACTTATTTATCAATATCATCCCTACCTTTCACCAAAAACTCCTCTCGAGCTTTCCGGAATCCCATGCTTTATATTTTTCTTTTTAAATTTATTATCATCTTTCTTATCCTGTTTATTTCCCTTAACTTTATTTCCCACAATAACACTCCTTTCGTTAATATATTGCTCTCTAATTATGTTTTTATTCACATAATTTATTGAAATTTTCTTCTCTCCAATTTATTATTATAGTAGAGGTGTTTCTATGTATAAAATATTAGTAGTTGATGATGAAGTAAGAATGAGAAAACTAATAAAAGATTATTTTAAAAGAGAAGGCTTCGAAGTATCGGAAGCAGATAACGGCATCTCAGCTCTTGATACATTTAATAAGGGAAGCTTTGATTTAATAATCTTAGATATCATGATGCCATTTATGGATGGATATGCAGTCTGCAAAGAAATAAGGAAGAAATCAACTATTCCAATAATATTTCTTACAGCAAAATCAGAAGATGAGGATAAGCTGACAGGATATTCCCTGGAAGCTGATGATTATATGACTAAGCCTTTCAGTCCAAAGATTCTGGTTGCTAAGGCTAAGGCAATAATTAAAAGGAATATGGGTTTAAATGATAATAATAAAATAAGCATTAATGGCATAGTCATTGATGAAGCCTCCTATAAAGTTACGGTAAATGAAGAAGAGCTTACTCTGTCTAAAAAAGAATATGAAATACTTTTATACTTTTTAAAAAATAAAAATATAGTTCTTACTCGGGAAAACCTGATAGAAAATATTTGGGGTTATGATTTTGAAGGTGAGATAAGAACAGTTGATACCTTAGTAAAAAGGCTTAGAGAAAAGCTTTTAGATAAGGCAGACATGATAGTAACTGTAAGAGGGGTGGGTTATAAATTTGAGGTGAAAGCATGAAAAAAAGTATAACCGTTAAACTCTTTATTATTACTTCCGTTACTTTTACAGCATTTATTTCTGCAGCAATGCTTATTCAGTCATACTATTTTTCTGAATTTTACTTAAACAGAAAAATGTCATCCTTAAGGGAAAATTTAAGTTCATTTACTAAGCAGTACCTGGGCATCTATTCCGATAATAATAAAGTTTACTCTCTTATGTTAAACTTTGAAAATGAAAATAATGCTAAATTAATTATTTTAGATGCTGAAGGAAATTATTTTAAATCTACAGACCCTATGACTACTAAAAAGGATGCAAACAAACTGGATGCAGTTAATACCGTAATAGAGGCCTGGAGATCAGATCCTGACGCGTTTACAAGTCTTAAAAATTCAAACTCAAAATCATATATCTTTAATTCAAAGGAATATGATATTAAGAATATTGTTGCAGCATCAACTGTAAATACAAAAGATAATGACATAGAGATAGTTTTTGCAGTTTCCTCCTTTGTCCCGATCAATGAAGCATCATTAGTTATTAAGGAATTCTATTTATATTTCTTAATAGGCGCAATACTGCTGATTCTTCTTCTTTCATTTATTTATACTAATATGATTTCAAAGCCCCTTGTCAGAATGAATAAAACTGCTAAAAAAATGAGCAATCTGGATTTTACGGAAAAATGTATAGAAAAAAGGGAAGATGAAATTGGAAGTCTTTCTAAAACACTGAACTTCTTATCTGAAAATCTTGATAATTCTCTTACTCAGCTTAGAGAATCTAATAAGAAGCTGAAGGAAGATTATGAAAAGGAAAAGCAGCTTTTAAAGGCAAGAAAAGATTTTATATCATCTGTTTCTCATGATCTTAAAACTCCAATAGCTTTAATCGAAGGATATGCAGAAGGACTGAAAGATGGAATAGTGGATGAGGAAGATAAAGAATACTATTTAGATGTAATAATGGATGAATCTAAAAATATGAGTAAGCTTATAACAGATATGATTGATTTATCCCATCTGGAAAGCGGTTTTTATAGTCTGGACAAGGAAAGCTTTCTGATAGATAAGCTTTTATTGAACATATTAAGAAAATACAGCAAAAATTTTGAAGATAGAAATATAACACTTGAAAAAAATATCATAGAAAATGTAAGTGTATATGCTGACAGCAGCAGAATAGAGCAGGTAATAAAAAATCTTCTTAACAATGCCATATACCATACGAAAGATCCAAATATAATAAGGGTTAGCTTAAGTTTAGAAAATGATTACTGTATGATCGGCATAAAGAATACCGGAAATGAAATTGAAGATGAAATTAAAGAAAGAATATGGGATACATTTTTCAGAAAAGATAAATCAAGAAACAGACATCTGCAAAATGCAGGTCTGGGACTATCCATTGTAAAAAATATAATAGATTTACATGATGGTAAATATGGATTTTCAAATACGGGAGATGGAGTTCTATTCTACTTTATGATTAAAACTGAGAGTAAATAAATAATATGTTCTCAAGGCTTAATAAAATTTTATATCTTAGAAAAGGAGGAAACTGCACCTGGTTTTCTCCTTTTTAGTTTTGTTTTCGTACAGTATCTTTATTGTACGTTAAAACGCGCCTCTTTAATATGATAAGATAAATATACTATTATAATTAGTAAAACAGGTAATCCTAGCCCTCTTCATACGTTTAGTTTAATTTGTGTACTATTTAAATAATTATTTTCAGGCGTTTAGTTTTATTTCTGAACTTTATCCAAGTTTCAAGACATCCACTTCTATAGTTATGATCCTGTAATTCTGCTTCAGGTTTGGCAGACTCCCCCTGAAGACTATGCTTAGCTATAGCTGCGCAATTTCACTGCTGTTATTTGAAGCAAAAATAAAAGAGGATTATAATCCTCTTTTAAAAGCTCAATCTAATCTGATGTTTTTAATGTTAACGTTAATGTTTTCTTACTTCCGTCTCTGTTGACTACTATTTTAACCTTATCTCCTGCTTTGTGTTTAAGCTTTAATGAATTTAGATTTGCTACTGTTTTTACCTCAGTTCCGTCAAAGCTTATAATCACATCTCCCTTTTGCAGTCCTGCAAGTTCTGCCGGTGAAAATTCCTGAACTGAGTATACATATACTCCTACCGGAATGTCATACTGCTGTGATAAATCATCTGTTATGTCTCTTCCTTCAATACCTATCAGAAGAAGAGGTTTTAATAAATCATTTATCTTTGGCTTAACCTGATTTATTGGGATTGCAAATCCAAGTCCTTCTACTGATGTGGTACTATACATTGATGTTGATCCAATCTTTGCTACATTAATTCCTATTACCTGACCCTTTGTATTAACTAATGCACCACCGCTGTTACCTGCGTTTATGGCTGCATCTGTTTGAATCAGCTTCTGGCTTTCGTTATCCATTTCAATATCTCTGTCTAGTGCACTTATTACTCCGACTGTAACAGAGTTTTGTAGCTGCTTACCCAGCGGACTTCCTATAGCAATTGCTGTATCTCCTACTCTTAGCTTTGATGAATCTCCCAGTTCTGCAACTGCCGGTATGTTAGATTTATCTGTAACCTTTATAATTGCTACATCCAGGCTGGAATCATAGTTAACAACCTTAGCAGCTGAGCTTTTTCCATTTGTAAAATCTACTTTAATTGAAGATGAACTGCTGATTACATGATAATTAGTTAATATATATCCATCCTCACTTATTATTATACCTGAGCCATATCCGGTTCCGGTATCTGCGGTTATGCTTATGCCCACAACTGCTGAAGCTACTTTTGATACCACATCTGGTACGCTAAGCTCTGTTGCTGATATATTCGCAGAAGTTTTAGTACTTTTTGTACTGTTTTCTACTGTACTGTCTGCTGCTGTATTTATTTTGGCTGCTGCAGCAGTTTCTTCCTTTTTTTCTTTGCTGTTTAGGTAGTATGTGGATACTGAACCTGAAATCCCTCCTATAATTGTACATATAAGTCCTACTGCTATATAGGAGAAGGCCCTGCCTGCCTTTCTGTGTTTCTTATTCTCTTTCTTAGGAACATCTTCATAGGGGGGGGCTGCCCCTGAAACTTCTTCATATGGGTAAGCTTCCTTTGGCATCTCTTCTTTTTCCGTTTCATAAGGTTCTTCTGAGATGTAATCCGATTGATTTTCTGACATCCTATCTCCTTCCAAGTCATCACCTTCTATGCCGCTTACTTCAGTATCAATATAATTACACTCTGGTGAATCCAAGTCTTCTTCAGGCTTAATCGTTTCTTCATTATTTTCTTTATCAAAATTATTTATATCGCTCATACTATTACCTCCTTTTCTATATTATAGGAAGGCTATGTGACATTATTATGACATTTTTGTGGATTTTTCATAAGCCTTTATAACAGCTTCCATAACTGAATATCTGAAATTATTTTTTTCCAGCACCCTTACAGCCTCAATTGTGGTCCCTCCCGGGGAGCAAACCTTATCCTTTAAAAGTCCCGGATGCTCATTAGTTTTCAGCACCATTGCAGCTGAACCAAGCACAGCACTTGCCGCCATCTTTAATGCTTTATCCCTGGGAAGTCCTGCATATACTCCTCCATCTGCCAATGCTTCAATAAACATATATACATAAGCCGGTGAAGATCCAGCTATTCCTACTACTGCCGGAAAAAGCTGCTCTTTTATATACTCATATTCTCCAAAGGAGCTGAATATAAGCTCAATAAACTTAATATCCTCTTCATTTAATAAACTGTTTGGACATATAGCGGTTATACCCAGTCCCACTAATGCAGGGGTATTTGGCATGGCTCTGACCAATTTAACATTAGCCCCTAATTTGTCCTGTAAAAATGATAAGGAAATAGATGGTGCTATGGATACCAATATGGTTTCATTCTTAATGTAATTTTTAATTTCCTCAATAACAGAGGGATACTTATCCGGTTTTACAGAAAGGAATATTATATCTGAGTCTGCTGTCTCTATATTATTATTAGTTATATTGATATTATACATTTTATTCAGCTTATCCAGCTTTTCACTGCTTGGATTACTGGCAATAATACTGCTGCCATTAATACCTTTTTTAATAAGTCCAGTAATCATAGCCGATGCCATGTTCCCACAGCCAATAAAACCAATCTTTTTATCCATAATTTTCTCCTTTTTATTCTTTCTTATGCAATTTAACTTTTTTGTTCCTTCATTTATAATTTTAAATTACATATTTAAGCTTGATATATTAAAAAAAAACATCATCAGTATGATGATGCAAAAATATATATATATGTATATAATTATGGGGCAAATTAATAAGTTTATATTGATATAGTAACAAATAAAAAATAAAGTGTCAATAAAATATATATTTATGTATTTATTTTTTTTAGCTTTCATAAATTATTTTGAAGTTAATTTATTTGGAGATGTATTATGAAAAAAACATTCTCACTTATCATTATATTCATTTTTACAGCAATTGCAACATCTTGTATAATTCCTGCAAAAAATAAAAGCTGTAATTATTACTATACTTTAAAATTATTAAATAAA
>JAJBWD010000210.1:0-5393 GCA_032907345.1 Bacillota bacterium
AACTGGTTGCAATATGTTTTCTGAGAAATGGTTCCAGTGAAGCCGCATCTTTTTTAGAGATAAGTTCTATCATTTCCTTATGCTCCATATTCCTGCTGATTTCATTAAGTTCTACATTATAAAGCTTATCATGCATCCTGAGATAAATGTTTATTCTGTCAATAATTTCTTCTGTATACTTAACTAAAAATTTATTATTGTATTTTATTGAAAAGAACATATGAAATTGTTTATTGGCAGATAAATGTTTAGTTATATCAACCTGCTTAATAGCCTCATATTCTTCATTTACAATAGCCTTAAGTTTAGCAATGTCTGTTTCATTTATATCATTAATGCATAGTCTCATGGCTACACATTCCAGTTCTGCACGAATTTCATAGGCTTGAAGAATATCATCTAAAGAAGGACTGATCACAAAAGCTCCTTTATTTGGAATAATATTAATAATTCCGTCAGCTGCCAGCTTTTTCATGGCATTTCTTACAGGAGTTCTGCTGGTATGAAGTTTTTCTGATATTGTAAGTTCAACAAGCTGAGTTCCAGGAGCTAAAAGCCGCTGCAGTATTGCATCTTTTAAAGTTATATAAACAATTTCTTCCATTGATTTAGTCTTATTTTCCGTCATAAAAACCCCCTTTTATTACGAAACACATAAAAAACATATCATAAAATGAATAAATATACAACATTTTATCAAAAACTAAACTATAAAATCAATATGTAAAACAAAATTGGACAATAAAATTGTTGAACAATATCATATTAAGTATTATAATACTTATGAAAACGTTTGTAAACTTAGATAAATATTTGACAAGTAAATATTAGAAGGAGGTAAGTTAAGTGCTGAATATTAAGATGGAGAATTATAGAGAAGATCTTATCAGAGATATAAAAAGGTTAGTAGCCATAAATTCTGTAATTGATAAGCCAGAACCTGATGCTCCTTTTGGCATTGGAATTAAGAGAACATTAGAGGAATGCATAGATATAGCTAAATCATTAGGATTTAAAACATATATGGATCCAGAAGGTTATTATGGATATGCAGATATAGGACAAGGTGATACCCTGTTTGCAGTTTTAGGACATTTGGATGTAGTTCCGGCTGATGATGCTGAAAATTGGGTAAGCCATCCTTTTCAGCCAGCTTTAATTGGGGACAAGCTATATGGGAGAGGTACTCAGGATGATAAAGGACCGCTGCTCGCTGCCATGTATGGAATGAAGGCTCTCCTTGATAGAAATATTAATATTAACAAAAGGGTTCGTTTTATATTTGGAACTGACGAGGAAACACTCTGGAGAGGAATAAACAAGTATATGGAGAAGGAAGAAAAACCAAGCTTTGGCTTTTCACCGGATTCCATGTTCCCATTAATTCATGCTGAAAAAGGTCTGCTCCAGCTTAAACTGATAGGAAAGGGAAATAAAAATATAGAAATTCATGCAGGGAGTGCTTTTAATGCAGTACCGGATAAAGCTTCTTTTAAAACAGAGGATATAGAAAAAGCAAAAAGAATAATAATTAAACATAATTTCGAATATAAAGTAGAAAGAGACACAATTACTTTATTTGGAAAAGCGTCTCATGCTGCAAAGCCTGAAAATGGAATTAATGCTATAAGCAGGCTTTCAATTGTATTAGATGAATTAGGGTTGGAAAGCAGCAGCATAAAATTTATCAGCAGGGTAATCAATGAAACCTATAATGGAGATAACATAGTTGGTAATTGGGAAGACGTTTCAGGTAAATTAACATTAAATGTGGGGAAATTGGATATAACGCCGGATGAAGAAGTTATTTCCATAGATGTGAGAATTCCTGTAACTTATAAAAAAGAAGATTTTGCAAAGAAATTATCTGATAAGGCTGAAAAATATAATCTGGAATATAAAGAATTTGATTATCTGCATTCCATATATGTTCCTATTGAAAATGAACTGGTTAAAAAATTGAGAAAGGTAATTGAAGAACAGACAGATTTAGAATCAACTCCGTTAACATCCGGAGGAGCTACTTATGCCAGGGCAATGGAAAACTGTGTAGCCTTTGGAGCTGTATTTCCGGGCAAACCAAAAACTGAGCATCAGACAAATGAGTATATAGATGTAAATGATTTGATGAAAAGTGCAGAAATATATGCTCATGCAATTTATGAGCTGCTAAATTAATTGATTCTAATATTTGATAGTCAAGGCTGTCAAAATTTATGAATAATATTTATATATTATGGGAGGAATTATAATGAAGAAAAAATTCAAAATGACCTCAGCATTTACAGTACTTATTATTATTATTGCTGTAGTTGCTATTCTAACCTGGATTATTCCTGCTGGAAAATATGATGATAAGGGAGTTTATCAGACAATTGCACAGAATCCCCAGGGAATTTATAACGTTATAGCTGCACCAATACAAGGATTTTTTGATGCTGTAGACATTGCACTGTTTGTTATTGTTATAGGAGGATTCTTAGGAATCGTTTTAAAAACAGGAGCTATTGACGGAGGCATAGGTTCCATCTTAAAAAATCTAAAAGGAAAAGAAATATGGATGATACCTATTCTTATGGTTTTATTTGGTATAGGCGGAACCACATACGGTATGGCAGAAGAAACCATAGCACTTTATCCAATAATCATTCCTGTATTTATAGCTGCTGGATATGATGCAATAACGCCAGTTTCAGTTATTTTACTTGGTGCAGGAACCGGATGTTTAGCCTCAACTGTTAACCCATTTGCAACTGGTGCCGCATCAGAGGCTGCAGGCATTGCACTTGGAAACGGTATAGTACTCAGATTTATAATGTTTATCGTTTTAGAAGCTATAAGTATTATATTTGTAATGAAATATGCAAAGAAGGTAAAAGCTGATCCTTCAAAATCCATAGTTTCATTTATGAAGAAGGAAAATGAGGAGCATTTCTTAGGTGATGAGAATAAGGAAGTTCCTGAACTTACTAAAACAAGAAAGTGGGTTCTTGTTCTCTTTGCATTAACTTTCGTGGTTATGATTTTAGGAGTTATTCCATGGGCTTATAAATTCAATATAAATCTATTTCAGGATGCGTATAATTGGGTAGCTACAAAAGCTCCATTACTTGGACTACAGCCTAATACAACAGATGCATACTGGACGGCTTATGATGCAGTTAAAACTCAATCAGCATCTTTGGGTGACTGGTGGTTTGGTCAAATGACTGTCTGGTTCTTCTTCATGGCAGTACTCATTGGACTTATATCCAGGATGAAGGAACATGAAATTGTAGATAATTTTATCAATGGATCAAGGGATTTACTGGCAGTTGCTCTTATTATTGGAGTCAGCAGAGGAATAAAGGTAGTTATGACAGCCGGCGGAATGGATGCTACAATTCTTTACTGGAGTTCAAATGCACTTAAAGGATTGCATCCGGGACTATTTGCAGTATTGTCTTACATTTTCTATATCCCAATGTCCTTCTTAATACCATCCACCTCAGGTTTAGCAGGAGCTACAATGCCGGTTATGGGACCTCTGGCTGGAAACGTATTTCAAAGTGCTGGCTTAGCAGCAGACTTTGGTAAATCCATAGTTATAACTGCTTATCAGTCAGCATCCGGTATAGTAAACCTGTTAACTCCAACCTCAGGAGTTGTAATGGGAGCTTTGGCAATAGGCAGAGTACCTTATGATAAATGGTTAAAGCATATAGGAAAATTACTTGGAGTTCTTTTCTTAGCTTCTATAATTTTCTTGTTTGTAGCAACAATTATTTAATAGCTAAAATTATTAAAGCACCACATTGAAATGTGGTGCTTTAACTAACCTTGTCCATTATTTTACTCACGGATTGATTTTATAAATTCCTCCAAACTTCGGCCGCTGCTGACTCTGACTCTGTGAAGAAATAAATATCCATTAGATTCAGAAGCAAATCCAGGATATGTAGTTACTGCCATAATATATCCTGCATCTTTGGCAGCTTTTTCTGTAAAACTATTATACTTGCCGGAAGGATAAGCTAAATATTTTATTTTTCTTCCCTCTATACCTTCTAAATCTTCTCTTGCTTTTTTAAGTATTTCATATTGAGATTTGTAACTTAGACCTGCCAGGTTATTGTGATCTATAGTATGACTTTCTATGGATATACCATTATTTATCATTTCCTTAATCTGATTGCTTTTAATATAGGCATTATTTTTATCAATTGTATTGGTAATATCAAAAATTGTTGCTTTAAAGCCAAATTCTTTCAATATGGGATAAGCATTAATATAATTATCTTCATAGCCATCATCAAAAGTAAAAACTATTGGTTTTTTAGGAGCTTTTCTTTTTCCCGAAAGAAAGTCAAATAAATCATCCAGATTGATGGGAGTATAACTATTTTCCTTAATATATTTCATCTGCCGGTAAAAATCTTCCTTTGAAAGCTGAAGACTGTTTCCATTTTCTTTGGTGATTGAATGATACATTAAGATAGGTATTTTAATATTGGAATAATTAACTTTATTTTTTATATTAACCTTAGTATTTGAAAGTAAAACATTATTACTTGTTTTCAATTTACAAGTATTTAATAATTTTTGAGCCATAGGGTAATTTTTCTTATCTATAGGAACTACTTTATCAAATAATGCAATAGCTTTATTGAAATTCTTATTATTCATTTCTACCTGAGCCTGATTGAAATTATCTTTAGATTCGTTTAAATTTTCCAAAAGTTTGGTTTTATACTTGTTATCTCTTTGATTTTTTAGCTCAGTATTTGAATTAGGCTCTTTTGATTCCTTATAATTGCCTATATATAAATTAAAGGACTTTTTATTATTGGTATGGAAATTTTCATTATATAAATAAAAAATTACAAAGAAGGCTAGTCCTAAAAGTGACAGTAACTTTATATATTTAATAATATGCTTTTTCATAATCTCTCCTTTATATTTAAAATAACCCAACCAATTATATCAAAAAATTATATAGTAATCAATATTAAATATGGTAAAATATAGTTTGAAGTAAGAATGTAATATAGGAGGTATATATGTATAAATATATGAAGGAGCAAGAAAAATATGTTAAGGATCAGCTTAATAATAAAAATTGTAATTACATTTGGCTGAAGGAATACTTTAAAGTACAAATCCAGTTTATATCTCATGAAAGGCTTATTCATCTTATTGTTACTTTGTTTTTTTCACTGTTATTATTAGCATCAATTATAATTTCCTTTATCTTTCCAAGCATATTGCTATATTGGCTGACTATAATTTTACTCATTTTAGTTCTTTTTTATATATTACATTATTACAGGCTGGAAAATGGTATTCAAAGCTGGTATCTGATATACAATGAAATTGAAGAAAAGCTGCATGAATAAGGTAAAATTTTAAATATT
>JAJBWD010000211.1:0-5202 GCA_032907345.1 Bacillota bacterium
AGTTTCATTGTCCTCATTGTCATCATAGGCTGTTATTGGTTCCATAAATGGACAAAAGCTGAATTCTTTCATGTCATTAAAAGGATCTATAGTACTCACCCCAAAAATTATTACAGTATAAACTATGAAGGTGGTTTTAAAATGTGATAATATTATGATGGAGGTGAAAAAATGAAATATAACTTTGATCAGATTATTGATAGATCAGGAACATACTGTGAAAAATGGGATAATAATAAAAACGAGTTCGGACGAGATGATATACTTCCTATGTGGGTGGCTGATATGGACTTCCCAGCGCCCGCTGAAGCTATAGATGCTATTAAAAAAAGACTTAACCATCCAATACTTGGCTATACTTTCCCTAAAGAGGAAGCTTATCTTTCTGTAATAAATAAAATGAAAAGAGCTCACCAGACTGATATTAAGCAGAAAGATATTGTTTTTTGCGATGGAGTTGTGGGGGGGATATATACAGCTGTTAAATTATTGACAAAAGAAGAAGATAATATTCTTATTTTAGAACCTGTTTACCATCCATTTAAAATGGCTGTCAAAGATTTAAACAGGAATCCGGTTATAAGTAATCTTTTACTTAAAAATGGAAGATATGAGATGGATTATAATGATATAGCAGAAAAAATAAAATATGCTAAGATGATTATATTCTGCTCACCTCATAACCCAGTAGGCAGGGTATGGCAGGAAGAAGAACTTATTAAACTGGGTAAAATAATTGAAAAATCTGAAAGCTTAATCATATCTGATGAAATTCACTGTGATTTGATATATAAGGGATATAAGCATATTCCATTTTTGAAGGCTTATCCAAATTTAAGAGATAGATTAATTACATTCATTGCTCCATCTAAAACATATAATTTGGCAGGGCTTTCTCAAAGTTTAGCCATAATAACTAATTCTGATATAAGAGATAAATTTATAAAAGGAAATGCTTTTAGAAATTATGGCAATCTTTTAGGGATTGAAGCGTTAACTGCCGCCTATGATTTTGGTGATGAATACTTAAAAGAGCTTATGGAATATATAGAAGGAAATAAGGATTATTTTATAAAATATGTTAAGGAAAATATTAAAAAAATAAATGTTACTAATCCTGAAGGCACATATTTGCTTTGGGTTGATTTTAAAGGATTAAACCTGTCATTAGAAGCCCTGGATGATCTTATACTAAATAAGGCCAGGCTGGGACTTGATAATGGAAAAATGTTTGGAGAAGCTGGAGCTTTTTATTATAGATTTAATATAGGCTGTCCCAGAGAGTACATAAAGGAAGCATTAAAAAGACTTCAGGATGCTGTAAATAGTATATAGGGGGGATATGATGAAAAAAGTTGCAGTTGTATTTAACGGCGGTACTATTTCAATGAAGGTGGATGAGAGGTTAAAGGCGGCTGTCCCATCCTTATCATCGGAAGAAATACTGTCCATGGTAACCGGAATAGAAAGATTTGCAAAAATTGAGTCCTATACATTTTCAAATCTGCCCAGTCCTCAAATGTCGCCAAAGGACATGATAGAATTATCACTTTATATTAAAAATATACTTAAAAGAGAAGATATAGATGGTTTAGTAGTGACTCATGGTACTGATTCTCTTGAAGAAACTGCTTTTTTACTTGATTTAACCATTAAATCAAGTAAACCTGTTGTTATTACAGGTTCCATGAGAAGCGCATCAGAACTTGGCTATGATGGACCTGCTAATCTTTCAGCTTCTATATGTACTGCAATTTCTGAAGGAGCCAGAGACAGGGGAGTGCTGGTCTGCCTGAATGATGAAATTAATTGTGCTCATGAAGTAACAAAGGCAAACTCAATGAGCTTAAATGCTTTTAGAAGCCCAAGCTTTGGACCAATTGGAATTGTTGATAATAACCAGGTAATATTTTACAGAGACAGCATAAAAAAAGAGCAGATACTAACGGATACTATTGACGACAAGGTAGTACTTTTTAAATGCGTCTCCGGAATGGATTCATCTCTTATAGATTATTCATTAAATTCCGGAGCATCCGGTATAGTTATAGAAGGAATGGGCAGAGGAAATGTTCCTCCAAATGTAGTTCCCGGGATAAAAAATGCAATAGAAAAAAATATACCGGTGGTTTTGGTAAGCAGGTGTTATGAAGGAAGAGTATTGGATACGTATGGATATCATGGAGGAGGTAAGGAACTTAGAAAAATGGGAGTGATCTTTGCGGATAATCTGCCCGGTCAGAAAGCAAGAATAAAACTTATGCTGGCATTATCCGTAACAAAGGATACTGCCATAATAAAGAAAATGTTTGAAGATGGAATATATAGATAAAGCTGAGGTGATGCCTCAGTTTTTTTATTGGAGATTGCATAATTACTGACCGCTGGTCCATATTGAAAATAACGAATGTTCATCGTTTTTTCAATATGGAATATAATTTCAAATTATGCAATCTCTTTTTATGTGCAAATATCTGATTTATATTAATTATAATTTTTTTTATTATCTTATAAAAATAATTATAAAAATATTAAAAAAAAAGAAGGAATTTATTAATTTTTATCGAATATAAGTATTAAAGTGGTATGAAGTGGACTAAAGTGGATTTATTCCTGAGGTGAAAGCATGTTTATTGGTGAGTATAATCATGGATTGGATGATAAAAACAGAATAAAAATACCTGCCAAGCTTAGAGAAGAGCTGAAGGAGAGCTTTGTCCTAACAAAGGGACTGGATGGCTGCCTTTACATTTATACCATGGAAGAATGGAAAATACTTGAGGAGAAGCTGAAAAAACTTCCACTTACAAGTAAAGACGCCAGAGCATTTGTCAGATTCTTTTTTTCCGGTGCAAACGAAATAGAAATAGATAAACAGGGAAGAGCACTTCTTCCACAAAACCTGATTGAATATGCAGGCATAAATAAGGAAATAGTAAGTATAGGAGTTTCAAACAGAATTGAAATCTGGAGCAGGGAGAAATGGGAGGAGTATAATGACTCTAATATGGACTTTGACCAGATAGCAGAAAAAATGAATGAACTCTTAATATGAATTTAGGAGATAAATATGGAATTTTCTCATAAGCCGGTTTTGCTGAATGAAGTAATTGAAGGACTTAATATTAAAGAGGATGGTATATATGTTGACTGTACCTTAGGAGGTGCAGGTCATTCTGCTGAAATAATAAAAAGACTTGGACAAAATGGAAGACTTATAGGCATTGACCAGGACTCTGAAGCGCTGCAGGCAGCAGATAAGAGATTATCCGAATATAAAAACTACACATTAGTTCATAATAATTTTTCAAACATAGATTCTATTTTAAGAAATTTAAGTATTGAAAAAGTTGATGGAATTCTTATGGATTTAGGGGTATCATCTTACCAGCTGGATAATAAAGAAAGAGGGTTCAGCTATATGCAGGATGCTCCGCTTGATATGAGGATGGATAAAGAAAATCCGCTCTCTGCCTATCAGGTGATAAATTACTATGATGAAGAGTCTCTGTATAAGCTAATAAGGGACTATGGAGAAGAAAGATTTGCTAAAAATATTGCTAAAAATATTGCAGAAATAAGAAAAGAGAAAGATATTAAAGGAACCTTGGAACTGGTGGACATAATAGTCAGATCTATTCCTAAAAAGTTCAGATATGAGGGAAGCCACCCGGCGAAAAGAACCTTTCAGGCTATAAGGATAGAGGTTAATGGAGAACTTAGAATATTAGAAAAATCAATTCAGGACAGTGTTGATAACTTAAAAAAGGGCGGAAGATTATGTATAATAACTTTTCACTCCTTAGAGGACAGGGAAGTTAAAAATAAATTTAAAAATCTTCAGAATCCATGTACTTGTCCAAAGGAATTTCCCATATGCATATGCGGGAAAAAGCCGGAAATTAAACTGATAACTAAAAAACCAATAATTCCTACAGATGAAGAAACTGCTGAAAATAAAAGAAGCAAATCCTCCAAACTCAGGATATGCGAAAAAATTTAGTATAAAAATAAGCGAAGGTGAATAAAGTGATAATAGTGAATAACCCTGAATCTTATATTAACGGAAATACAGTATTAAAGCCGGAATTTGATGATTATAAACAAAAATTCAATAATAATAAAAAGCTGCAGAATCAGAAAATAAGAGAAAGAAACCTTAAGGCTAAGATGACAGTTGTAAGGAACATTGTTATCGCTTTTTTGCTTGGAGTAGCCATAATATGGAGATATGGAATTGTATATAATATGCAGGCAAATATAAACAGTCTGGATTACAACATTAAAGAAACTATAGCAGAAAATGACAGCCTAAACATTAAACTGGCTACCTTATCAAACTTATCAACCCTGGAGGATGTTTCCACAAAAAAGCTGAACATGGTAAGGATGGATTCAAATCAGATAGTCTATTCTGATCTGTCAAAAAATAATTTTAAAATAAATAAGATAGTTTTATCCGGAAGCAAATCAGAAAGCGGATTTATAGATA
Organism: Bacillota bacterium; assembly: GCA_032907345.1. GTDB lineage: Bacteria > Bacillota > Clostridia > Clostridiales > Clostridiaceae > JAJBWD01. The sequence goes on from JAJBWD010000211.1 coordinate 4,493, forward strand.
AAATTATGAAATTATTATTTTAGCTTTTGGAGGTAACAAATGGCTAAAAAAACTTATATAGACAGGGCAACAATAAAACGAAGAATGTTCATGGTTTTGTGCATTCTTTTTGTTTTATTTTTTTTATTAACAGTCAGATTAACATATCTGATGGTATTTCAATCTGAAAAATATAAGAGCATAGCAAATGAGCAGTGGACATCACAGGTTAAGATAGATGCTAAAAGAGGCAAAATATTGGACAGAAATGGAAATGAACTGGCATTGTCTGCTAATGTATACAGGGTAGATCTGGACATGAATACACTCAGAACAACCATGAGCAAAAAGAAGCTGACCCAGGACCAGGTAGCAGAAGAATTATCTAAGGCTCTGGATATGGATGTTAAGGATGTAAATACCGTTCTAAATAAGAAGCTTAAATCCGGGCTTCCTCTTGCAACTGCTATTCTTGCCAGAAGAATTGAAAAGGAAAATGCAGATAAGGTAAGAGCTTTAAATCTTCTTGGAGTAAATATTTCAGAGGATACTAAAAGGTATTACCCTAATGGTAATTTTTTAAGCCAGGTAATAGGCCATACAAATTCTGACGGAGTGGGGTTAACAGGAGTTGAACTTAAGTATGACAGCTATTTAAGAGGAAAAGCAGGAGAACTTATCTCTGAGACTGACCAAAAAAGCCAGTACCTGCCATATACAATTTCAAAATA
>JAJBWD010000212.1:0-7667 GCA_032907345.1 Bacillota bacterium
ATCACCTGTTTAAACTATTTCAAATTTTTTATTTTTTAACTTGGCAGCTATTATTATTAAACTTGAAGAAAATAGTAATATTAAAACCAGTATAAAATAGTAAAATGGAGATGTAGTAGTGGGCGAAGGTAAATTCGTAAGTATATATGAATATCCATCTGGTAAAATATTAACAAAAGTACTAATTATCAAGTAAGACATGGTTATTATGGTAATTGGAATTAATTTATTTTTTCTTATAATTAATGATATAGAATATGTTAGCAGTGCATATAATGAGGAGAATATTGATATTATAGTTATAGAAAATACTGAAAATAAAAAAGGATTTTCTATTCTTAACCAATTAAATAAATCTTCAGGAATATATTCAATTATATATGCAGGTAATCCATTAGTTTCATAGTCCATCGGAGGAAAAGTTAAAATGGATAAAGTAAGATTAATTATAAATGGTATAAATATTATTAAAAATGCTGATACAGCAACAGTAATTGCCTTAGCTATTATATATTTATTTTGATTTACTCTCGTTGTTATGTACAAATAAACTTCCGTTTTTACATCTGATATAAAAGAATCAGAATATACTATAGCTGCAAATAAAGGAAGTACAAATAGTATAGTTGAAAGAATAGCTTGTTCATGCGGATATAATAATATAGACATTTCATAACCTGACCTTAATTTACTAATTCCATAACCCTTTACAAATATACATGTGTTAACAAATGCAAAAACATTTATACTTAACAGAATTATAAACATAATTCTAAACTCATTTCTGTTAATACAATTTTTAATTTCCACTTTAAATATTGAAAACATTTTTACCTCCATAGAGTCAATACATTTTTACTTTTTTGTATTTATATTTTTAAAAATCAGTGATTTAACCATAATTATTAAATTAACTATTTTAAAAGATTTTTATGATTTTATCTTATAAAAATTAAAATGCTTTCTCATAAAAATCTACTTCTCCATCTACATATGCACTTGAAAATGTACTATTATAATTCATCATTCCCAAACACATATAATCACCTGTATGGTTTAAACCGTCATTAAATTAAATCACTCTTTAGTAAAGCAACTTAAAAATAGTATGGTGTTTAGTTTTACTTATTTGATTGTAATACACATTTATGTTAATATTTAACTTTATTTTTATTATATACCTTTTTTCAAAAGATGTAAAATATTGCATACACTCATATGAAAATTCTATTTTATATAATAAAAAACTCAATAAAGATATTTTGTTGATTTAGAAATTATACTATTAATAATTTCATAGTATTTATTAAGCTTTATTTAATGTGATTTTTAAAAAATTATACTGATATTACGATGCGGAGAAACCGCCAGTCCGGGGTTGGTGAGAACCACCTATTGTTTATCATATACTTATCTCATGGAGAGTCTTTGAGGGAATTGACACTTTGAATATTGATTTTGTATGTGTCATAGACAATTATGTATATGATGGCATCTGCCAGAGGATCATCATCTTATCCAAGTCCGTTCATATCAACCTTCTTCTATAAACTGAGAATACTTACTGGTTTTTCTTTAGCCCAAGCATCTATAAAGCAATTAAATGCACCAAGGAATACTCTTACAATTCTGCGTTTAGCAGAATAAATAATGGCATTCTCAGCATGAAAATCGTTATTTATTCTGTCCTAATATCTTTCAGTTGTAGACCGCCTTTTATAAAGAGATTTCCATCGCTTTGAACCCCTTAATATTGGAGTAAAATATCTGGGGTTGTCCAAAGTTTTAGTGTAATAAGTTTGATTGCTCTTCATTATGCATTTATCACAGTTTTCACATTGAACAGGGAATAGCCATTTGCGTCTATATTCTTTAGAAATAATACCCCAATTGCGAAGTTGATGCCTACAGAGTAACCCATGGGGAATGCCATTTTCATTAAGCTTAACAAAATCACTATTAGATGAAAGTTTTGATGAACGAGAATTTAAATCAATAATAGGGTTTATCCCATAATACGTGCATAAAAGATAAAAAGCATTAGTATCATAAGCAGAATCAAAGGCTGCAGAATAAAATTTTATTTCAGGGTATAAATCAACAAGGTCTTTAAGTGCGTAAATTCCAGTAACAGAATCATGACGTGCAGCACTAACAAATTTAATATGGATAGGTAGGCTGTAAAAGCTATCACAAGCAGTAAAACCGTGGAACGTATGTCCCATAATAGTATTGTTCATTGAAGCTATCCAACCCCAGGTGGCAGAGGGATCAGTAAACTTGCGAAGGCAATCGCATCGTTCACCAGGCTTTAGTTTGCAATCACATACTTTCTTTCCGTAAGGCGAAGCCTGTGTAGGCATACAAGTTCCATCACCAGCAGCATTTAGTTTTGAAGGGTCCCCAAGGATGCCCATTTTTAAAGAAGGTAGTACAAATAACTCTTTAAGTACGGTATTTAATGTAGATTCAATGTGGTCAGGAAGTTTAGAATTATCATACTTTAAAACTCTTTTAACTTAATTTCTGCAAAAATTTCATGTATATTTCCATCTGGGTCTGCAAATAGTGCTGTTCTTTGATTCCAAGGCATATCTTGTGGTTCATGAATAGAAGTTGCTCCTTTAGAGATTAACTTCTTAAATGATTCATCAACATCTTTAGGATTTTCACATGGGAAAGCAAGTTCAAAGCCCTGCCCAAATGCCTCTTTCCTATATTCACTACTATACACATACATAACATCTCTCATACAAATAGCAAATCTTGCTCCATCGTTTTCAAATTCAACATAATTACCAAGATCATTCTCAATTCTAAATCCGAGAACTTTATTATAGAAATTTTTCATTTTATCTATATCATTTGTCCAAATCGTAATAAGATTAATTAGTGCTTTCATCATATATTTTCTCCTTTCTTAATTAACACTGCTATAATTATACAGCAGCCATGTTCATTGTTCTACCATAATTAAGTAACATTGGTAATAGGGCAGTACTATAATTTGTTAACTTTTAAACCATATGTTGTTACAGAGCTATTTAACATTATATAAGTTTATAGGACAAAAAAATGTATGCAGGCAAGGTGCTTTCCCTAGGTTTAAGCAAGATGTTAAGAACATGAGTACCAGAGGTCCATTTAGATATACGTGATTGCAGATTTTTTCATTTGTGGAAGTAATAAAACTGCTATATAATAAATCCATAGTAACCTTTTGGTGGATTTCCCAGTTTAAAATAAGAAATTGTGCAATTTACTATATTAATGAGTTAAAGCTTAGGAGCAGATATGGTTAAGAAAAATAGAAATTTTAAAGAATCCATACGTTATTTCTTTTTAAAATATGCAGTTATTCCGGTAATTATAGCCTTTGCATTGTTTTCTATATTTATGATTGCAGTACTTAGAATAAATACCATAAATAAAACTAATCAGGCATCCTATAACATCAGCTCATCTATGGGACAGGTTTATAAAAATTACTCTGATGAAATAGAAAGGACCTCAAAGTCACCGGCTGTAATAAATCTTATTAATACAAGGCTGCACAGCAACCAGGTCTATGATGAGTTTTATAAATTTAACAATAACCAAAAGGTAAAAAGTATATTTTATGTTATTGATAAAAATGATGTATTTCTTGTTTATACTGCTGCTTCAGATGCGGATATTGGAAGGTCCATCATAAGAAACAGTATATATAGAATAGAGGAAAATCCTGATCTGACTATAGCGCAAACAGATGTGGTAAATTACCCTAATGGGAGAAAGACGGTATATACATTTGCGAAGGCAGTTAAGGATAAAACTGGTATTATCGGGTATGTTATATATCAGCTTTATGAGGAGGATATTCAAAAGCTTATAAGGGTTTCTGATAATGAAATTGCAGTTATAACTGATGAATATAACAGTGTAATTGTTACTAATAATAATTCCGTGGTAGGGTTGATGAACAAATTTAATCCTAAATACTACTATAAAGATAAATATGTAGAATTAGAAACAGGGAAGTATTATATAAATAGAGAAGAAGTTCCTAATGCTTCTATTTACGTGTATACATTAAACTCAATTCAGATAAAAAGCCTTATATTTATACTTTATTTTATATTTCTCATTATTGTAAGCATTGGATTAATGCTGCTTATGAATCATCTGGCAAACAGGATGTCTTCCAGAAATACAGAATCCATAGACAAGCTTATTCATTCAGTAAATCAGCTCCAAAACGGGAAAATGGATTCTTATGTGGATATTAAATCCGGAGATGAATTTGAGGTTTTGGCAAATCAATATAATATAATGCTGGACGAGCTAAACGGGCTGATTACTAAAAATGAGGAACTGTCCAACCTTAGGCGTATTACTGAGATAAAACAGCTGCAGTCCCAGTTTAACCCTCACTTTATATTCAATATACTGGGAACACTCAGGTATTCAATACTTATAGCCCCAAAGGAAGCGGAAAAAATAGTTATAGGATTATCCAGCCTTTTAAGGTACAGCATAAATTATGAAGGTCAAAAAGTAGTATTGGAAAAAGATCTGGATTATATTCAGGATTATTTAAGACTGAATAAATACAGGTTTAATGACAGATTAGAATACTCAATCAATATGCCTGAGAATATTAAAAAAGCATATGTTCCAAAGCTTTTTCTGCAGGCAGTTATTGAAAATTCAATAAAATATGGCTATATACATAAAGATAAGCTAAAAATTTCTGCGGAAGGCCATTTAGATGGAGGAGTTCTTACCCTGGAAGTCAGAGATAATGGTAATGGTATGACTTTTGATCAACTTCAAAATATTCGGGAAATAATAAACCAGCCGGAAAACCTCTCAGAACATACCGGACTTTATAATGTTCACCGGAGAATAGTCCTTTTGTATGGTGAGGAATATGGTATTCAGATTGAAAGCACTCTTGGTGTTGGTACAAATGTAAAAATTACTATTCCTTATGAAGAGGGGGATACAGATGTTTAAGGTTCTGATTGTAGAAGACGAGGAAATGCTGCGGAAGGGACTTCGATATACCTATGACTGGAATAAAGCTGACTGCATTGTGGTAGGAGAGGCCTGTAACGGAGAAGATGGAATAGACAAGATAAAGGCTTTAGATCCGGATATTGTTATTGTTGATATAAATATGCCCATTATGGATGGAATAACCATGATTAAAAACAGCAGGGAGAATTATATATACAGTGCAATTATTCTATCCGGTTATGATGAATTCAAACTGGCAAAACAGGCTATCCATCTTGGGGTTACTGAATATTTACTTAAGCCTGTGGATAATGATCAGCTGCTGGAGGCTTTAGAAAAAGCAAAAAATCAGGTAAGTCAAAAGAAATATTTCAAAATGGCAGAAAAAAATGCTGTGGATATCAGTAAGCTGGATGTGCTGCAGATGGATTTTAAACAGCTGGAGTTAAACAGGGAGGGTCATAAGTCCTCTAAATGTGTTGCTCAGATGATTGATTATGTAAAGGAAAACTACAATAAGAAAATAAGCATTCAGGACTTAGTTGATTCCCTTGGTCTTAGCTCTACCTATCTGAATCAAAAATTCAAGCAGGAAACCTCCTATACATTCAACGATTATGTAAACAGGTACAGGATAAATATGGCTATAAATCTTTTGAAAACAGGTAAAGGAAAAATATATACCATTGCTCTAGATGTTGGGTTTAAGGATTACAGGTATTTTATAAATGTATTTAAAAAGTATGCAGACTGCCTGCCCAGCGACTTCATGGAATACTTTAAAGAATAAGAATAATAAGAATGCAAAGGAGATAGATTATGAAAAAGCTGATATTGGTAACGTCGCCTCCTGCCTCAGGGAAAACTACATTGGCAAAAGCCCTGGCGAAAGCTTTGCATGAAACAGTATATTTAGATAAAGATACGCTGGTGCCCCTGTCAAAAAAGATATTCGAAGCGGCATCTCAGCCTTATGACAGAAGCTCCGATTTCTTTGAAAAAAATATAAGAGACCTGGAGTATCAGGTTATCCTTGATTTTGCGACAGAGGCCATAAACTATGATTCAGATGTTATAATCAATGCCCCCTTTGCCAGAGAGATAAGAGATAAGGCTTATATGAAAGCTCTAAGCTCTAAGTTTGAAGCCTTGGGAGCAAAGGTATGTGTAATTTGGGTCAGCTGTACCATTGAGACATCTCATAAAAGGATGCTGGATAGAAATTCTGACAGAGATACCTGGAAGTTAGCTCATTGGGATGAATACATAAAGACTGAAAACTATAATCCTCCTGATATTGATGGCTTATTAATATATAAAAATGATACAGAAGAGGAAGCAAAAGAAAATTTTATAACTTTACTGAGTCAGCTAACAGAAAAATAACATAATTTTGAATAAATTTTAAATACTGCAAAAGCACCTTGACAAGCCTGCAAGCATATAATATTATAAAAGTATCTCTTTGCACTGCATATAAATCTACAGTACAAACTGAGCAGGCGATGAACCCTACGGGGTTTGTGGGGCTGGGCTGGAAACAGCAACAGGATTGTTAATTCGATACCTGTGGGACAGTAGTATGTTCCACAGGTATTTTTATACCATTTTTGGAACATCAAACTGGATAAATGAAGTGCCATGGAGCTATCTTATATTCTGTTTTAAAAGCAAAAGTGCTTTTAAAATCAAAAATGGAGGTAACTTTTATGACAGAAAGCTACAATGTAAAAAAACTTCAAGGCCTGAACAGTGAACAGGCAAAAAAACTGCAGCAAAAGTACGGCAAAAACGAATTGGTACCGCAAAAGAAACAAAGCTTTTTAATTAAAGCTCTTCACATTATCAGTGAACCAATGTTTTTACTTCTTATCATCGCAGCAGTTATCTATTTTATCTTAGGGGAACCCCGGGACGGCATGATAATGCTTATTTTCGTAGTAGGCATCATCAGTATTGATATTATTCAGGAATGGAAAACGGATAAAACCCTAAGTGCCTTAAAAGACCTATCTGCACCCCATATCAAAGTTCTTCGTGACGGAGCAGAAAAGATTATTGCAAGCTCAGATTTGGTTCCGGATGACATTATGCTTATCATTGAAGGAGTGAAAATTCCTGCAGACGGCATAGTTTTAAAAGCCAGCGATTTATGCATTGATGAATCTTCCCTTACAGGAGAAGCTGAAGGCGTTTGGAAGACAACTACTGAAGCTATTGATAAAAACAACACCGATTATTGGAGGAAGGATTATTGTTATGCAGGTACTCTGGTAACCCAAGGCAGCGGAGTAATCTTAGTTGATAAAATCGGCGCATCAACAGAGTATGGCAAGATAGGTACAGATGTTGCATCAGCACCTGAAAATCCCACACCTCTTCAAAAGCAGACCGGAAAGCTTGTGAGGCTTTGTGCCTTAATTGCTGCAGGTTTATTTATTTTAGTTGGAATATTAACTTATTATAATATACCGGACCACCTTTTCAAGGACAGGATAATCGAAAGAATACTATCTGGAATTACACTTGCAATGGCTATGATACCAGAGGAATTTCCTGTTATTTTAACCGTATTCCTATCTATGGGTGCCTGGAGACTGGCAAAGAAAAAATCTCTTGTACGAAAATTGCCTTCAGTGGAAACCTTAGGTGCTGTATCAGTTTTA
>JAJBWD010000213.1:0-7282 GCA_032907345.1 Bacillota bacterium
TTCTTTAAATTTAAAAATAATATAAGAAAAGACTCATACTGCAATTTTTTATCTGATTGGTGATGAAAGTAAAAATTGACCAAAAGTCAACGAAGTAGAGTTTTTTAAGTAAGTTTACTGTAACTTCTATAATAAATTGTAAACTACTCTGAGTCTTGTTTTTTTTAGTTGGTAGGCAAGTAATAAAAGCCATAAAGAAAATAAAGCTGATTTACATAGGGACGCCGAGGGAGGACACCTCATTGAGCGGGGGAAGTTCCGTAAGATACTCAAGAACTACTGCGCAACCCTATACAGATGCGTGTGATTGAAACTGCACACTCAACTAAAACTGGATACATGACCCAGTATAAAAAGGTGCCGCGCTAGCAGACCGCAAGTTCGCAATAGTCTGCTAATAAGGGCCGGTAGCATAACTGGGAATGCGCCTCACTTGCAATGAGGAAGATTGGGTTCAAATCCCACCGTGTCCACTATCAATAAGAGAATGAGTGAAAGCCTAACGATAGGGGAGGAAAGTGCTTGTGTTCTCGCCACCTCTTAAGATTTTATATCTTTAAGTGAAAAAGTAAATTGGTTAACGTGGTCACCAACGTCGCGGAAAGTAGTTCTTTTATTGATTTTTTAAAATTTTTATAAGAATTAAAAAACGCTGTTCAGCAATTATTGACTTCGCCATATATTTATTAAATCTAGAAACTGAAGTTCTTCTAGTCGGCGTTTTGTAAAAAGTTTATAAAAAGAAGAAATTTGAAAAATAAAAAAATTTTTGTTATAATATTTATAGAAAGTTAAGAAAGACACAAACAGCAATTTTGCAATCGCAAGTTTAGCCAAAAAGGTAAAGGCATATTTTTTTGATTAGAAAATATTTGTAATGGTTCGATTCCATTAACTCGCTCAAATTGATTAGTGTCTAGTTATTGCCCGATAGCTCAGTTGGTAGAGCGTGCGGCTGTTAACCGCAATGTCCAGGGTTCGAGTCCCTGTCGGGCAGCTCATGGTTGGAAGTTATTCCATTTGTCAACAAAACTTCACAAGCTGCTGGATGCAGCCGCACTTGCATCAGGGTGGGAGTTAAGAACGATGCCGGATGAGACCCATTAACCGAATCGGGCGCTTACAAGTAGGGTAGGGAACTTGATTGTCGATCTGCAAATAATAGATCGGGGCTGCGGGAGTCCTCCAGGGGTAAAGGGTGACACCACCCGTAAATGCCGCTGTAGCCGAATTGGCATAGGCGCTAGTCTTAGGAACTAGAATTTGAGGGTTCAAGTCCCCCCAGCGGTACTTAGTGTTCGTACATAAACTTAACACTTTAAACTTCAGTTTGTGTGACTTTGGAGATTGCCTGTAAGATCCTCACCTAGTTCAACAGGAACTAAAAGATAGTGAAAACTTTAAGTCTCTTACCGAGGGTGTTTTTTGAGAGGTTTTGACCGTACCGTTACTGAGGGACAAAAAACCGATAATCTGCAGATGCGCAAACCAGTGCGTCCCTGCGGGGGAAACTGGTAAATTTTACTCCTGAAGAAGAACTAGCAGATTCATCGCCCTGTCACGGCGAGGATAGCGGGGGCAGCACCCGTCGGGAGTGTTTCAAGGAGTGTAAATCCTGAATTGACAGGATATGACGTGCGTGGATGAGGCCCTGCGGCATTACGTAAGACCGGCCGGGTTGTAATACGTCTCGTGAGCGACGAACGCTACTCCTAAGGTTTGCCTGTTTCCGAAAAGAGTTATTAAAATAACAGGATCAAATATTAATAATTAGAACGCCTCTTAACAATGCGTACCACTCTAATTTATAAAAGCGTTAACATGGATTTAGCACTTAAACTACCACCGGCCTGCGGGATATGTGGCAATTAGTGGAAAACGCTATAAAAGGAAGCAAAGTAAAGTGCAATTTTTCCTCCAGTTTGGCAGAGTTCGTCGCGGAGGTAAACCTAAACTGCCAATTTTTTTATTAGGAGAAATAATATGTCCAAAGAAAACGTTAAACCTGGTGATGTTATTCATATTTATTGTATGTTTGGAGAGCCTGAATATACAAATCGAGAAGGTGTTGTAAGATCTATTGATGACATGAATCAAATTCATGGTTCTTGGGGCGGTCTTGCATTACAGTTTGATGATGATTGGGAAATTATTAATTAGTAATCTCACTTAGCTCAGCTGGTTAGAGCATTTGTCTGATAAGCAAAAGGTCACTGGTCCGAATCCAGTAGTGAGAATTGTGGAGATCCGCGTCCACTTCTAGGCAACTGCGGCCGCCCTAAGAAAAACATTTTTGTTTTAATTGGCACTCTTATCGAGAAGGAGAGAACAGGATTAAAATGAGAATGGGGTAAAAAGTTTCTCCTCAGCTATCCATGAAAATGCTGTAGTGAAAAAGGATTTTAATATTGGTTTATGGACAGTAATATTAAATCTAAAGATTAGTTTTAAACTTGATCTAATCAAATTAATTCATTCATACCTTTAAAACTTGTGCCGGCCAGCATAAATGGGGAAGTAGAGGGTTTCAACCATTATTTTTGATTTTGTTTAAAATTTTTTATATAATATATATATAAAATAAAAAAGAGGATTTTTATTATGAATGATTATTGGGATTCTTTTGACTGTGAAATTCAATGTGAAGAAATTTATTGGAATGAAGAAGAGGTCCCTTCGACTAATGGTGAGGTCACAGCCCTTTCAAGGCTGTAATGCTGGGTTCAAGTCCCGCAGGGATCAGTATCGCGGGGTAGTAGCAGTTCGGTAGCTCGTCTGCCTCATAAGCAGAAGGTCGTTGGTTCAAATCCAACTCCCGCAATCACACGATAGCAAATTAGTGTATAAATAAATGTGCAGTTGCCATGACTTTAAATGGCTTTCCTTTCTGTGATAAAAGAACCACAACTAGGAGATCCATAGCAAAGATATTTGTTTACCTCTTTCTTTTTTCTATAAGCGCTATGGCTGTGGGGAATAGCTATCCTTTTTCTATATATTTAAGTATATAGAAACAAAAGAATTATTCGAATGGCTTCTTTTACTTCTAGTCTATTTATTATTTCACACCTTTCTTTCGGTAAATAGATTGTTTTTCTTGCCATTCGTTTTTTTTATAGTTTGGCGTCATAAGCCTAATGGTAAGGCAGAGGATTGCTAATCCTTGAGTAATCGAGAAATCGGTGTGCTGGTTCAAGTCCAGCTGACGTCGTTTGGCATAAAGCCAATAACTTATAAGTTATAAAGGAGATTAAAAAAATATGACTGATGCAAGACTTAAAATTCTTCCTCCATGGAGTATTGTAATTCGTAAGTTTGAAGCTCTTTTTGATGGAGATCCGTAGATTGCTTGTAATACAGATTTTTCTGGAACATATCCATCAATTATTCTGGCTTGCAATAATGGAGATAAAGTAGCAGCTTTGCAGAAAATTCTTCCAGAAGAAATCCTTTTTGGTAGAGTAATTCTTAAAGTCGGCGTAGATGGAATTCCATCTAATCGTGCTTTCAAGAATAAGAAAGAACTTTTTGAAGTTGCTTTTGATAAGAATCCTGCATTTGCTTATGCTGTATGTCCAGAAGAAGAAGGATATAATTGGTTCGCTATGACATATGTTGTATTTAAGAACTGTGTTGTACAGGTATTTGCTGATAACCTTAATGATTGTCATGGTATTATTAGTACACTTTATCAGGAAATTGCAAATGAAATTTTGACAGGTCCTGGTGCAGAAGGTGTATGTTTTAATACTGATGTTGAGCGTGGTTCACTTGGAAAGCCTCTTGGTGAATGGCCGTAATTAAATAAAAGGAGATTTTAAAAAATCTCCTTTTTTCTTTGGTAATTGTAGTGAAGTTTGGTTAACACGTTAGATTGTGGCTCTAAAGATCGCGGGTTCGAATCCCGCCAATTACGTTTTATCTCCATGGCTTAATGGATAGAGCAACAGATTTCTAATCTGTCGATTGTAGGTTCGAATCCTACTGGAGATGTTCGTCCCGCTGATTATTTTATATAATTAGAGAGGAGTAAAACATGAAAAGATTAATTCTACCAATATTATGCATACTACTCATGAGTATGCCAGCATATGCTACAAATGTCATTATGAATGGGTAGTATGTGATAATTAACGATGAAATTTTAGAACAAGAAGCACCTCCAATTGAAGATGTTTCTGATGCTTTAGAATAGGTTGATGCTAATTTAAGATCTTTAGAATATTTAGGAGAATATACAATAACATATTATTGTTCATGTAAAAAATGCAATGGCCACTGGGGAGCTATTGATGGCTATGGAAATCCACTTATATGGGGAACTGTAGCAGTTGATCCAAAAGTTCTTCCTTTACAAACCCATTTAATTATAGATGGATATGATATGGAGTTTGTGGCAAGGGATACTGGAAGTGGAGTAAATGGAAAACATATTGATATGTATGTTCCAGTTAGTCATAGTGAAGCTTTAAGAATGGCTCAGGGCGAGAAGTTAAAAGTTTGGAAAATAATTTAAATACGTCCCGTAGCTCAGTCCGGTGAGAGCGGCGGCCTTATAAGCCGTGTGTCCTGGGTCCAAATCCCAGCGGGACGATTCAGTCTCTGTAGTTTAAAGGATAGAACGTGCGGCTACGGACCGCAGAATCGGGGTTCAATTCCTCGTGGAGACGCTTAGTTGATTTTTTAAAAAATTTTTTATATAATATATGTAGAAAGTTAAAATAAATGTATTTTTTGAAAGTGAGGTTCTTAAAAATGTTTACTGTAATGTATATTGATGATTTTAATAAGAAACATATCACTGTTGCAAAAAATATAATTGAACTTAATTTTTTAAAAAATCGCTTTGACGTTATTTCTTATGATCCAATAGATAAGCGGTAATTATTAAACATTTTTTCTTTTATGTAGAATACCGCTTTTGACAATACAAAAGCGGTAAACTACTTTTATTATTAAGAGGTATGGTAATGGAACAATATATTTTTACTCACATAAGCCCCTCTACAAAAGAAAATGTTGCATTAAAATTTGAAATTGAAGCTGAGGGTGGAGTTCAAATTCAAACTTTTCATAAGTACTGTAATAGAGCGGCTTTAGCTTTTGGATATACTGCAAAAAATACTGAAGAAGTTTTTGGAGATACTTATTTCTTTGAAGATTTCTTTTAAGTATTTTACGGGGCGTGGCTCAGTTTGGTAGAGCGCTTGATTTGGGATCAAGAGGTCGCAGGTTCGAATCCTGTTGCCCCGATATAATTAATAATATAAAAATATGTTATTAATAATTGTACTTTATTAACCTGAATGGTTTTCCATTCGGGCAAATTTTATATTTATATAAAGGAGGGAAAATGAAGAAATCTAAATTCGCCTTTGTTCTAGGTACATTTTTAATTGTATCGTCTTGTTTCCCAGTTAAAGCTGAAATACCTATTTCATCTAATGATACTGAAATTGTTAATGATGATAGTAGTGTTATTTCTAATGATGAACAAGATAATACTATTTCTGACAATGAATCAAATAATGTAGAAAATGTAAATTAGGAAGAAGAAAAAACAGAATCAATTGAAATAAATGATTCTGAAGAAAAAACAGAATCAATTGAAATAAACGATTCTAATGTTGTTGAATCTGATCCTTTAGAAATTGTTAATAATGATGATGGTAGTCAAACAATAACATATGAAGAAGTTATTTCTAATGTTGAACAAGAAAATGTAGAAACTATAATTCAAGATAAAACAATCGAGCAAGAAGAAATTAAAGAGTCTGTTGAAAGTCAAGATGGAACATATAATTATAATATTAATGTTAATGAAGAACAAAATATTATTGAAGTAATAGTTCCAGTAGAAGAAAAAGAGGATGCGGAATCCATTGCCGCAGAGCATGAAGGAGAAGTTATTACAGAAGAACATATTACTGTTCAAGAAACTTCTGAAACTTTTAATTCATTAGAAGAAGCACAAAATTTTGTTTCTAATATTGAAGATAACCATACAATAATTGAATCTACAATTACAATTACTCCAGAACAAATTATTTCTGGTGTTACTGTAGAACAAATTGAAGAAAATGGTTATCATTGTATTGAGAATGAAGATGGCAGCTTTGATATTATTGTAACAGGTGGACTTGAAGAAATTACTATTGATTTAGCTTATTTAAGTGCAGTTCTTGAACCTGGAGATTCTATTTCTGCAGAAATGCATATTAAAAATGAATCTGGTGATGAATATACAATAGAATCTTATAATAAAGAAGTAGAAGGCCCATTCCGTTATATTCGTACAACAAGCTATAATGAATCTATGGGAGAAGCTGCTGGCACTCTTATGAATGGAGCGTATACATACTATATTCCTAATAGTATTGTAAAAATGCATGGTCGTTCACATTTAGCTACTCCAGCAGATGAAGTTGTAAAATGGTATAATACAAAAAATAATACCAATCTTTCATATAGAGAAATTCAAAATATTATTACAGATGATTTATTATTAGAATATTATAATGAAATTTTAGATAAAGAGCATGATTCTTTATATGAAGCATGGGTAGATAATTTTGATGAACGTCTTTGGACAACAGAATATAATGGACAAGATGGAAATGAATTTTTTAAAAATTTAGAATGGAATAATGACGAGTTTTCTTTTGTAGTAACTGCAAATATAGATGGACCTGGAACAGATAATATGTATCAAAATTCTGTTTGGGGATACATTGAACAAATTGTATTAAAAGTCGTTGATACAATTATTCCTGCATCATATGAAGCTTCTGTTGTATATGAAGATGTTGAATATGAATATTCTGTAAAGTATGATGAAATAGAAAAAAATTATACAATAGAAATTAAAGGAGAAGGAAATATTCCATCTGTTGAAGTTATTATTCCTGATGATCCTATTCTTCCAGAACCAAAAGAAGATCCAGAACCTTTTCCAACTCCAGAACCAAAACCTGAGAAAAAAGAAGAAAGATCTAGATCTTCCTCTTCTTCTTCCAGTAAAGAAGAAAATACTAATATCTCTACAATAACTATAGAAGATAATTTAGTACCGCTTGCAGAAGAACCTACTGTATATGGTGCAACAAGATCAACGGTAGATTCAGAAGATTTTGAACCAGCAGTTTTAGGTGCAAATAGATTTACAGAACTTCCACAAACAGGAAATTCATCAATTTATTTTATTTTTATTCTTTTTATTACTGGTATAGTATTTATAATTGCAGGATTGGTTTCACCAGAAGAAAATTGATTTTTTATAAAA